>NZ_JBXAFX010000007.1:0-188899 GCF_058793515.1 Novosphingobium sp. GW835-FHT14H07 | reverse complement strand
CCCACGAGAGTACCGTGAACGGGTGGCCGGGCGGGGGAGCGGGCCGGTGCCGTCAAGGAAAGCCCGGATGGCCTTTCCTACCCTCAAACAGGCAACAGGCCTTCGTCCGCGATCTTCTTCTTCCACACCAGCGGTGCGGCCTGGTGAACGTTTTCACCCGAACTGTCGACCGCAACGGTGACCGGCATGTCCTCGACGGTGAATTCGTAGATCGCTTCCATGCCGAGGTCCTCGAACCCGACCACCCTGGCTTCCTTGATCGCGCGCGCGACAAGATAGGCCGCGCCGCCCACAGCCATCAGATAGGCACTCTTGTGATTCGCGATCGACTTGGTGGCAGCGGGGCCGCGCTCGGCCTTGCCCACGCTTGCCAGCAGGCCAAGATCGAGCATGGTGTCCGAGAAGCTGTCCATCCGCGTGGCAGTGGTCGGGCCAGCCGGGCCGACGACTTCATCGCGCACCGGATCGACCGGGCCGACGTAGTAGATCACGCGGCCCTTGAAATCGACCGGCAGTTCCTCACCCTTGGCCAGCATGTCCTTGATGCGCTTGTGCGCGGCATCGCGACCGGTCAGCATCTTGCCGTTCAGCAGCAGGCGATCGCCCGCCTTCCAGCCTTCGACTTCGGCCTGGGTCAGGGTATCGAGATTGACGCGCTTGGCCGCCGAATCCGGCGCCCAGTGGACCTGGGGCCATTCGTCGAGCTTCGGACGTTCAAGATAGCTCGGACCCGAACCGTCGAGCGTGAAGTGGGCGTGGCGGGTGGCGGCGCAGTTGGGAATCATCGCCACCGGCTTGCCCGCAGCATGGCACGGCGCGTCCATGATCTTGACGTCGAGGATCGTCGAAAGACCGCCCAGCCCCTGCGCGCCGATGCCGAGCGCGTTGACCTTGTCGAAGATCTCGATGCGCATGCGCTCGATATCGGTCTGCGGGCCGCGCTCCTTGAGCTGGGCCATGTCGATCGGCTCCATCAGCGCCTTCTTGGCGAGCAGCACGCAATGTTCTGCTGTGCCGCCGATGCCGATGCCGAGCATGCCGGGCGGGCACCAGCCGGCGCCCATCTGCGGCAGCATCTCGATCACCCAGTCGACGATGTTCTCGCTAGGGTTCATCATCTTGAACTTCGACTTGTTTTCCGAGCCGCCGCCCTTTGCCGCGACGTCGACCGTGACCTTGTTGCCCTTGACCATCTCGACGTGGAGTACGCAGGGCGTGTTGTCGCGGGTGTTGCGGCGGGTGAAGGCAGGGTCGGCCAGCACCGAGGCGCGCAGCTTGTTGTCGGGGTTGTTGTAGGCGCGGCGTACGCCTTCATCGACCACGTCCTGCAGGCTCATGTCGGATTCGAGGCGGCAGTCCTGCCCCCATTCGATGAAGACGTTGACGATGCCGGTATCCTGGCAGATCGGCCGGTGGCCCTCGGCGCACATGCGGCTATTGGTGAGGATCTGCGCAATCGCGTCCTTGGCCGCCGGGCCCTGTTCGGCCTTGTAGGCCTCGCCCAGCGCGCGGATGTAGTCCATCGGGTGGAAGTAGCTGATGTACTGCAGAGCGTCTGCGACGCTCTCGATAAGGTCCGCTTCCCGGATCGTGACCATTTCTGCCATGTTGCCGACTCCCTCCAGAGGCCTTGGTTTCGTGGGGCGCATTACGCGGCAATTTGCGACAAGCAAATCCCTTGGAAACAGCAGATCGATAATCTACAGGCACTTGGCAACATTCAGGCTTCCCCGGGTGCGGGTGGAAGCCCCTAGCGAATATGAGGGTTTCGAATGACCGTGGTTGAAGATCGCCCGGCAGCGGATGAAATGCTGGTTGCCCGTCGTGCGATGATCGATAGCCAGCTTCGCGTGAGCGGCGTCAATTCGCCGGCAATCCTCAATGCTTTCAACGCCGTGCCGCGCGAGGACTTCGTCCCTGCGGAACGACGCGCGGTTGCCTACATCGACCGGGCGGTTCCACTCGGGGGTGGTCGCTCGCTCTCCCCGGCGCTGACTTACGGCCAGATGCTCGAAGCGGCGCAGACCGGGCGCGAGGATAACGTCCTCGTGATCTCTCCGAACGGCTACCTCGCGGCCCTGGCCGCGCAGCTTGCCGACAGCGTGACCCGCGCCGCGTCGCTGGCGTCGGCTCAGGGCGGACCGTATTCGCTGATCCTGATCGATGGCGCCGCCGAAGTGCTGCCGGACTCGCTCGCTGGCCTGCTGGCCGAGGATGGCCGGATCGTCACCGGCATCGCGGATCGTGGCGTCACCCGCCTCGCCATGGCTCGCAAGGCCTTGGGCAAGGTGGTCGCCACCCCGCTTGCCGAGGCCGATTTCGCCGTTCTGGCAGAGTTTGCCGCACCGAAGACGTGGAGCTTCTGAGCCCCATGGCCACCGGCAAGGCGCTACGCCTCATTCTGGCGGCCAGCGCCGCAAGCCTCGCTGTCACTCCCGCTCTGGCCGATGACCTGCGCGAGGCGCTGACCAGCGCCTACAACACCAATCCCACGCTTCAGGCCGCACGCGCGACGCAGCGGGCGACCGACGAAGGCGTGCCACTGGCCCGCGCCCGCGGCTTGCCAAGCTTGCAGGGGCAGGCCAGCTACACGAAAGTGCTGCGCGCCAACCCCAATTCGTTCCTGATCACGGACTGGTCGAACAGCGTCGACCTGAGCCTCGGGGTGCCAGTCTATTCCGGCGGATCGGTCAAGAATTCGATCCGTGCCGCCAAGACGCGCGTCGAAGCCGGGCAGGAAGACCTCCGCGCCACCGAGTCGGGCGTGTTCTCGCAAGTCGTGGCGGCCTACATGGACGTGATCCGCGATTCCGCGATCGTCGGGCTCAACAAGAGCAACGTCGAGGTTCTGGAAGTGAACCTCAAGGCCACCAGCGACCGCTTCGAGATCGGCGACGTGACCCGCACGGACGTTGCCCAGTCCAACTCGCGCCTCGCTCTCGCCCGTGGCGATCTGCGCACCGCACAGGCCAACCTGATCGCCAGCCGTGAGCGGTATATTCAGGTTGTCGGCAAGGCGCCAACCGATCTGCAGCCTCCGCCGCCGCTGCCCGGCCTTCCTGCCAATCCGGATGATGCCGTCGACTTCGCACTCGAAAACAATCCCGATCTCATGGCCGCGCGCGAGCGGAGCAAGGCCGCTGCCTTTGACGTGAAGGTTGCCGACGCGGCAAAGCTGCCCACGGTATCGCTCTCCACGAACGGCAGCCGTCAGGCCTTCAAGGGGACTTTCCAGGGTTCGAGCCAGACCTTGCAGCAGGCGAACACCACCGCCCAGGCCGGTGTCAGCGTCTCGATTCCGCTCTATCAGGGCGGCGGACCTGCCGCGCAGACCCGTCAGGCGCAGGCGCGTGAAACTGCCACGCTCGAGCAGGAAATCGGCGTCGAGCGCGAGGTCATCGCCACCGTTCGCTCGGCCTACGCTTCCTGGCTTGCCGCCAACGAGATCATCGCGATGAACCAGACCGCAGTCGATGCGGCGGCGCTGAGCCTCGAGGGCGTCCGTGCCGAGAACACCGTCGGCAATCGCACTATCCTCAACATCCTCGATGCCGAGCAGGAACTGCTGCGCGCGCAGGTGCAACTCGTGGCCGCGCGGCGCAATGCCTATGTCGCCGGGTTCAACCTGCTGTCGGCAATGGGCAAGGCCGATGCCAATGACCTCGGCCTCGATGGCGGCGCGCTGTATGATCCGCAGATCAACTATGACCGCGTGAAGGGGCGCTTCTGGGACTGGGACCGCGATCCCAAGCCTGCGGCGGTGTCGACGCGCACCGTTGACACGCCCGCGCAGGATGCGACAATTCCGCAAACGCCGCTTCCTTGAGAGAATCGGTGCAGCAGGGGCATTTGGGGGTAAAAGTTGCGATGCGTCAGGCCGGTGAACCGTCCGTCGAGGAAATCCTCGAATCGATCAAGAAAGTGATCGCGCGCGACAACAAGGCCGAGGCGCAGGCGCGCCTGCAGCCCAAGCCCGCCCCGCGCCCGGACGTGCTCGAACTGACCGACCCTGCCGAGGAGGACGAGGCCGAGCCTGCAGGCGGCCTGATCGCCGACGCGGCAGCCGCCTCGATGCGCGAATCGCTGGCGGCGCTTTCGATGCTGGCGCAGCCGGGTGTTGCGCCACAGATCGTGCGCTCGGGCGAGACCTCGCTCGAAGGGCTGGTGCGCGAACTGCTCAAGCCGATGCTGGCCGAATGGCTCGACAGGAACCTGCCCGCCATGGTCGAAAAGATGGTCGCGGCTGAAATCGCGCGCATCGCGGGTAAGCGCGGGTAATCAGGCGCGGCTGATTTTGCGGTTTGCGCCGTAGGCTTACGGCGCTAATCCGGTTTCCATGAAAACCAACTCGCTGTTGCTGGCGGTCGCTCCGCTTGCTGTCGTCAATGCCGCACCCGCTTCCGCCCAGCAGGGGGCGCCGTTCTCCCCGCAGGATCTGGTGACGCTCAGCCGCCTTGGCGGCACGGCGGTTTCGCCCGACGGCAAGACCGTGGCCTATATCGTCACCACCACCGATCCGGGCAGTTACAAACGCACGCCGACATTGTGGGTGCGCAGTGCCGACGGCAGGGGCCAGCCGCGCCGCGTCGACACCGGCGGCAGCGCCAGCGATCCTGCCTTCGCCGCCGATGGCGCCCTCTACTACCTTTCAGACCGCAAGGTCGGTGAAGCCGAGACGACGCAGGTCTGGAAAGTGGACGTCGCCTCGGGCGTGACGACCCAGGTCACTGCCTTCAAGGCAGAGGTATCCGGGTTCGAATTGTCTCCCGATGGCAAACGCATCGCCGTGTGGGGCGATATCGCACGCGATTGCCCGACCTTCGGCTGCAATAGCGACGGCAACACCGCCCTCCCAGGACCTGGCACAGGCCGTCATTACAAGGACGGTGCGGGCTTCGTGCGCCACTGGGACGCGTGGGAAACGCCCGGCAACTACAGCCGGGTCTTTGCCTTCGATCTCGGCGCCGATGGCAAGGTCGTCGGCGATGGCAAGGCTGCCGATGGCCCCGTCGGGACGCTCACCGGCGACAGCCCGGGCAAGCCCTTCGGCGGCGGCGAAGACGTCGCCTGGGCCGCGGATTCGCAATCGCTGTTCTTCGTCGCGCGGCAGGCAGACCGCAACGAGCCGACTTCGACCAATCTCGACATCTGGCAATCCAGCCTGGACGGCACGGCCCCCAAGAACCTCACGGAAGCCAACAAGGCCACCGACAACACCCCCGCCCCCTCGCCCGATGGCAAGTGGCTGGCCTATGCCGCAATGGCGCGCCCCGGTTACGAGGCGGACCGTCTGGTCGTCCACCTCATCAACCTGCAGACCGGCGAGAAACGCGAACTGACCGGCGGCTGGGATCGCTCGGTCGCCTCGCTGACGTGGACGCCGGACAGCAAGGCCCTCATCGCGACGGCAGAGGATGTCCTTGATACGCCCGCGTTCCGCATCGATCCGCTAAACGGCAAGGTCACCCGCCTCGTCCTCAACCCTGGCCGCGAAGGGCACATCGGCAATGTTGTGCCCCTCAAGGACGGCCGCCTGGTCTATACCCGCGATTCGATCGATGCTCCGGCCGAACTGTTTATCGGCAAGCCGGGCAAGGCCGGAATGCGGCTGACCGACGTTGCCACTTCGGCGCTGGCCCAGCGCGCGCCGGTCGTCACGCAGCGGTTCAGCTTCAAGGGCGCGGATGGCGATACGGTCTGGGGCCAGATCACCAAGCCGAGCTGGATCAAGGGCAGGATGCCGTCGGTCCTGTTCGTCCACGGCGGGCCGCAGGGGTCGTACAACGATAGCTGGTCCAACCGCTGGAATCCGCGCGTCTGGGCGAGCCAGGGTTACGCCATCGTCTCGGTCGATTTCCACGGTTCCACCGGATATGGCCAGGCCTTTACCGACGCCATCAACCGCCAGTGGGGCGGCAAGCCACTGGAAGACCTGCAGAAGGGCTTTGCCGCTGCTATCGCGCTCGATGGGCAGATCGACGGCAACAATGCCTGCGCGGCAGGTGCTTCCTATGGCGGCTATATGATGAACTGGATCGCCGGCGTATGGCCGGACCGCTTCAAGTGCCTCGTGCAGCATGACGGTGTGTTCGATGCCCGCGCCATGGCCTACGAGACCGAAGAGCTGTGGTTCGACGAGTGGGAGCACGGCGGGCACCCCTATTACGAGGCTCCGCAAGAGTTCGAGAAGTGGAACCCGGTCAACCACGTCGCCAAGTGGAAGACGCCGATGCTGGTGATCACGGGCGAGAAGGACTTCCGCATTCCCTATACGCAAGGCCTGGCCGCATTTACGGCGCTGCAGCGTCGCGGCGTCCCTTCCGAACTGCTGGTCTTCCCGGACGAGAACCACTGGGTGCTCAAGCCCAAGAACTCGTTGCAGTGGCACCAGACCTCGTTCAACTGGCTCAACCGCTGGTTGAAAAAGGACGGCAAGGCCGAATGACGCCCGATTCCGCTGAAATTGCTCTGGCTGAAATAGCCCTCGAAAAGCTCGGCGGGTTCAATCCGCAGCGCCACATCCTGCTCTGCGCCGGGCCGGAAAAGGACAAGTGCGCCCCGCGCGACGTAGGAGACGAGGCGTGGAATTACCTCAAGAAGCGCCTTGGCGAGCTGAAGCTCGGCGGGGCGCAAGGGGTGCTGCGCAACAAGGTCGGTTGTCTGCGAGTGTGCATGGTCGGGCCGGTCGCAGTCGTCTATCCCGACAATGTCTGGTACCATTCCTGCACACCGCCCGTGCTGGAGCGGATCATCCAGGAGCATGTGATCGGCGGCGTTCCGGTCGAGGACTACCGGCTCAGGCAGCCCGTTCCATCACCCGCGGAATGAAACCGAGAAGCTCACTGGCAAGATAGCCCAGCGGGCCGATCGCTTCAGCACAACGGCGCCCGGCCTCGCCATGCAGCCAGACGGACCACAAGGCTGCCTGAAGCGGCGCTGCTCCGCGTGCCAGCAGGGCTGCGGCAATTCCCGCCATGACGTCGCCCGATCCGCCAGTGGCCAATCCGACGTTGCCGCCGCTATAGCTGAACAGCTCGCCTGTAGGAGCCGCAACCAGACTGACTGCACCTTTCAGGACGACGACGGACCCGAAGCGTTCGGCACAACGGCGCACGGCGGCGGCGCGGTCCTGCTCGATCGCGTCGGCATCATCGCCGAGCAGCGCGGCAATCTCGCCGATGTGGGGGGTCAGGACAGCCGGTAAGCGTCGCTCGCGCAAGCGCCCTGCATGATCGCAGATCGCCATGAGCGCTGCGGCGTCGAGCACCAGTGGCGTTTCATCCACGGCCTGCATCAGCCTGCCGACCAACGCCGAGGCCTGTTCCGCGCAGCTCATCGCAGGGCCTAGAACCAGGCAATCGCTCTTGTCCACTTCTCGTTCCAAACTCGTGCGGGTGGCGTCGATCTCGCCCTTGGGATCGGGTGCCAGCGGCAGGACGGCCACTTCCGGCATCACTATGCCGATCATTATCGCGGTCGATTCGACTGTCGCGATGCGCACCTTGCCCGCACCAGCGCGCAGAGCGGCCTCGGCGGTGAGGCGCACGCCGCCCGGGACCATGGTGCAACCGCCGACAACGAGCACGCGACCGCGCGCGTTCTTGTCGCTTTCCTCGTGCGGCTGCGGCAACGGATGCTGGCGCAACCACGCGCCGTCGAGAGTTCGCGCTTCAGCCACGGGCCGCCACCATGCGGTCGGGCTCGCGGGTCGGTTCAGTACCTTCGCGGACCATCGGCGCGACCATATTGTAATGCTCGAGCACGAGTTCGCCGTCGCCCTTGCCGGAACGGTCAAGCCGGTATTGCGTGATCGCGCAGTTGGCGATGTCGCCGGCCTTGTCGATGGCAAGGATCTCCGCTTCGGAGAGATGCTCGACGATGTAGCGCATGCACAGCACGACAACCTGATGCGCGACGATCATCACGCGCTTGCCGGCGTAGTGCAGCGAGACCGTGTCGAGCAGCGCGCGCAGGCGGAAGATCACGTCGACCCAGCTCTCGCCCCCGGGAGGGCGGTGGTAGAACTTGCCCAGCACGCGGCGGAACTCGGCCTGATCTGGCTGGTAATGGTGGATGCCAAGCGTCGTCAGCCCGTCGAGGATGCCGAACTCCTTTTCCCGCAGGCGTTCGTCGATGCAGATGCGCAAGTCTGGATCACAGCCCCCTGCCTCGCGAAAGATCTCCGCCGTTTGCACGGCGCGGACATAGGGACTGGCCAGGATGACCTCCGGCCGCGCACCTTCTTCCCCACTGGCGAACCAGTGCCCGAGGGCGCGGGCTTGTTCGCAGCCGAGCGCGGAAAGCGGCACATCGACATCGCGATGGTCGAGCGCAATGCGCAGGTCGCCCGCAGCGTCCGCGGCATCGCGCGCGACGTTGCCTGCGCTCTGGCCGTGACGGATCAGCCACAGCACCTCGGGCCAGCGTTCGTGCGGTTGCGGCAGCGTGCGAAGTCCAGTCATGAAAAGCCAAGCGCGAGGCACACAGGTTGGTTCCGGAACATTCGCTGCCCTTGAAGGATTGAGCGATCAACCGACTCATTTTCAAGGACTTAGACCCATGGCTCAAGCGAAGTTCACCGATGCCATTGCCCTGCTCAAGGCCGACCACCGCAATGTCGAGGCGCTGTTCGAGAAGTTCGAAAGCGCCCGCTCGGACCGCAAGCAGGCGCTGGCTCTGCAGATCTGCAACGAGCTGAAGATCCACACGATCATCGAGGAAGAGATCTTCTACCCCGCCCTCAAGGGCAAGATCGAGGAAGAGACCTATACCGAGGCCTATGTCGAGCATGATGCTGCAAAGCTGCTGATCAACGACATCATGGTGACTTCGCCGGAGGACGAGTTCTTCGAGGCCAAGGTCAAGGTGCTCAGCGAAGAGATCAAGCACCACGTCCACGAGGAAGAAGCACGCTCGGAAGGCATGTTCTCGCAGGCACGCGAAGCCGGCCTCGACATGGTCGCGCTGCGTGATGCGATGCTGGCGCGCAAGCAGGAACTGATGGCGCAGGCAAAGACCGAAGTCCTGCCCGAGGCCGAATTGCGGGTGCTTCAAGCCTCGGCCTGAGCTGCTTCGCTGCCCTGCCGCATAGTGCGGTAGGCGTTGGCCGCGCGCCGGATATGGGTGTTTGCCACTGCGCCCGCCCAGTTTTCGTCACGCATCTCGAATGCGCTGACGAGGTCACGATGGTCGCGCTGGCTCTGCTCCATGTCCGCCCGGCTGTACTGTTCCGCCGTGCGGTGCACGACGATCTGGCTGACGACGGACTTCATCAGCTGGGCCAGCCGGTCCGATTGCGCAGCCGCGAGGATGACGGCGTGGAAATGGCGGTTGCCCTCGACAAATCCGGAGACGTCCGGACCGTCGGGGGCCGAGATCGCGTCGTCGATGAAGTCACAATGGACCTTGAGCTCGGCGATCTGTTCGTCGGTAATGAGCCGCGCGGCGCGGGTGGCGCAATGGCTTTCGAGCATTGCGCGCAAGGTGAACAGCTCTTCCTCGTCCTCGTCCGACCAGACCGGCACGAACACGCGGTTGGTGCCCGAGCGCTGCAACAGCATCTCGGCCACCAGTTCCGCGATAGCCTCGCGCACCGGGGTGCGGGACAATCCGCAGTACTGCGCGAATTCGTCCTCGGGCACGAACTGTCCGGCAGGGAAGTGCCCTGACAGGATCCCTGCGCGGATCTTGCGATAGGCTTCCTGCGAGGCTTTGGACACGTACGCTCCTGTTTTCCCGGGCCTGTATCGCCGGGCCTGTATCTTCAGGGGGAGCAGGCAGAACCCGCTCCCCGCCGGATTTATCCTGAAGCCCTCATCAGAACGATGCGCCCACTTCAACCCCTATCAGGCGGCGCGCGCCCGGCGAGATGAAGGAACCCCCGAACTCGATCGCCGGGATCGCCTCGGCGATGTACTTGCGGTCGAGCAGATTGTCCGCGAACACCGCGATCCGGTAGTTCGGCGTGGTGATCCCGGCGCGCAGGTTGAGCACGCCGAAAGCATCGCGCTTGGCAACGTCGTAGCGTGCGTTGCCGAACGAAGGGGGCAGGAAGTTCAGCTGCGAGATCGGCAGCAGCCCTGAGAAGATGGTCGGGCGCTCCTGATCCTGCACCGAATGGAACCACGTCGGGCCGGTCACGCGATAGTCGGCGCGGAACAGCAGCTTGGCGTTGTCGGTCAGCGGCGCGGTGATTTCGGAACCGAGGTTGAGCGTCCAGTCGGCTGTATAGGGCGACTTGTTGCCGACGGTGTAGGGGCGCGAGCGGTTCTTCTTGATCTCGCTGTCGGTGACGTTGAACGATCCGAACACCTTCCAGCCATTGACCACCTTGCCGGTCAGGTTGATCTCGGCGCCCTTGATGTCGACGCGATCGATGTTCGAGACGACGCGCAGCAGGCCGAAGTCGCCGACGAAGAATTCGAAGAACTGCATATCGGTAACGCGGGTGTAGTAGCCGGCAAGATCGTAGGTGATGCGGCCGTCGAACAGCTCGCCCTTCACGCCCGCCTCGAACGCGCTGGAGCGTTCCTTGCGGTACTGGTCGTTGATGGTGACGCCCGCGTTGATCGTGCCCGGCGTGACGCCGTTGTTGAAGCGGGTGTTGACCACGGCCGAAGAGCCCTGGTTGTTGAAGCCCCCCGATTTGAAGCCGATGCCCCAGTTGGCATAGAGATTCAGCTGGTTGCTGGGGTGGAAGCTCAACGTCACCTTGGGCTGAAGCTGCTTGAACGTGGCGTTTTGCGGCGTGAAGGCACCGAAGGCGAGGCCCGGATTGATGGGGCCACCGGTGAACGGATCCGTCACATTCGGGACGAGCGAATTGGCGGCGCGATCCTCGATGTCATAGCGCAGCGCGATGCCACCGGTGAACACCTCCGAAGGCTTCCACTCGGCTGAACCGAACGCCGCGTAGACGTTGGTGCGGAACTTGTCGGCCAAGAGCAGCGAGGTCGGGTTCGTGGTGTCCGGCGCGTTGTAGAGCTGCTTGATCACGCCCTGCCCGGTATCGCCACCAAGACTGACGCCGGTCTTGCGATCGATGTGCAGGTAGTAGGCCCCGAGTTGCCAGGTCAGCGCGCCATCGGTGTTCGACAGCAGCCGGATCTCGGTGCTGAAATCCTTCTGGTTGCGCAGCTGGTACTGGATGCCGTCGCAGGTCGTCGGGCTGTAGGGGCCAAAGGTCGAACCGTTGGCCGGGGCAAACAGGAACGGCACGGGGATAGCGCCGATCCCGCCGGGCTGGTTGACCGGGTAGCCGGTGAGCGCCGCCGTGCTGGAGAAGCACTTGGCGACAGTGCTGGCTACGCGAGGGTCGGTGTTGGTGATGTAGCGCGCGAAATCGGCCGAAGTGCCATCGGCGACAAGGTCCTGCTTGACGTCGGAGTAGAGCGCCCAGGCCACCAGCTTCATGCCGTTGCCGAACTCCTGGTCGAGCTTGATCGAAGCATCGAAGCTCTTCTGGTCGTTGGTGGCGCGGATGTTGTTGTAGAAGTTGAACTGGTGCTTGTTCACGTCCTCGTAGAACGCAGGGTTCACCGCACCGAATTGGGGCAGGTGGAACGAAGCGTTGAACGGCAGCGATGCGCCATGGAACTCGGCATAGCGCGCCTTGACGTCAAGTTGGGTCGCGGTGCCCTTGCCGATCATCACCCGGCCGTCGAGCGCCCAGTTTTCCTTGTCGTCAATGGTCTTGGAGTTGCTCAGGAACTTGTTGCGCCACCATCCGTCGGTGGTGAAGTAATAGCCCGAGGCTACAAAGCCGACGTTTTCGCCCAGCGGCCCGGCAATGTGTGCAGTGGCTTCGTAAGTCGCTTCGTTCGCATAGGAGGCGCGCAGGCCGCCCGTCAGCGTGTCGGTGGGCTTGAGGGTCTGCAGCACGATCGCGCCTGCCGCGGCGTTGCGGCCGTAGAGCGCGCCCTGCGGTCCCTTCAGCACCTCGACCTGCGACAATGTGCCCTGCGGCTGGTTGAGCTGCGCGGTGTTGGTCTTGAGAATGCCGTCGACCACCAGCGCGACCGAACTTTCAGCATCGCGCGCACCGTTGATCCCGCGAATGTTGATCTGCGTGTCGCCGGCCTCAGCCGTGCCTGTCACGATCGTCACGCCGGGCGTAAGCTGGGTGAAGTCCTCTGCCTTGACCGCCCCGGTGTTCTGCAGCGCAGTGGCCGTCAGGACCGATACCGACGCCGGTACGTCCTGCAGGCGCTCGTTCTGGCGGCGGGCCGTGACAATGATGCTCTCACCGTCGTCAGCCGCTTGCGCGGCATCCTGTGGCGCTTCCTGGGCGAAGGACGGGGCTGCGCTGGCGATCAGGCCAAGCACTGCGGTGTTCAATAGGAGACGGGTGGCACGCATTCTCAAACCTCCCTGTTGGTTCGGTCGCGACGCTATCGATGCTGCGAGCGCACGGGCTTTCGCCCCCCTCTTGACGCTCGCTTTCCGGGAAGGCAGCTTATTGTATACAAACTTGATCGGTCAAGGTGCTAGCGAACCTGCACCTACGGGCAGGTTTCGGCACCTCCTGCAATGACCGCACAGTGATATTGCATACGAAGAGAGACCTAGATTGATGACCTTCTGCATGCCCAACCCCACTTGCGGAGAAGCCGCATGACCGCGCGCGCGATTTCGTTCTTCGAAGTCGGCCCGCGCGACGGGCTGCAGAACGAGAAGGCGATCGTGTCCACGGCGGACAAGCTCGAACTGATCCGGCGCAGCATTGCCGCGGGCGCGCGCCGCATCGAGGTGACGAGCTTCGTAAATCCCAAGCGCGTGCCACAGATGGCCGACGCCGAAGATGTCTGCGCAGGCCTCCCGCTAACGGGCGACGTCAGCTTCATCGGCCTCGTCCTCAACGCCAGGGGTGCCGAGCGCGCCATTGCCACCGGGCGCCTGCATGAACTTGGTGCGGTTTGCGTTGCTACCGACGGCTTTGCCATCGCCAACCAAGGCCAGACCAGCGACGAGTCAGTTGCCGCTGCAAAGGCCATCGTTGCCATGGCGAAGGGCGCAGGCCTGAAGGGCCAGGCGACCATCGGCGCATCATTCGGCTGCCCGTTCGAGGGCGAGGTGTCAGAGGATCGCGTCGTCGCCATGGCGGCGGAGCTGGCCGAGGCAGAACCTGTCGAGGTCGCGCTTGCCGACACCATCGGCGTTGCCGACCCTGCCCACGTCTCGCGCCTTGTCCGCCGTGTGGTCGCAGCAGTGTCGCCGTTGCCGGTCCGAGTACATTTCCACAACACCAGAGGCACCGGCATCGCCAATGTCTGGGCTGCGGTCGAGGCTGGGGCGACAGTGGTCGACGCGGCGCTGGGTGGCCTCGGCGGCTGTCCCTTCGCGCCCGGAGCCGCAGGCAACGTGTCGAGCGAAGATGTCGTCTACATGCTCCACCGCGCGGGCGTGGAGACCGGCATGGACCTGTCTCAGTTGATCGAAGCCAATCGCTGGCTCTCCGGCGTAATGGCCCGCGAACTTCCTTCAATGGTGGCCAAGGCCCCGCGTTTCCCCAAGATCGTTCAGGAGTAATCGAGCAATGGGCTATCGCCTTGGCGTGGACGTCGGCGGCACTTTCACCGACCTCCTGCTGTTTGACACCTCGTCGAGCGCGTTCTGGCGCCACAAGACGCCATCGACCCCGCACGACAGCTCGGAGGGCATCCTCAATGGCGTAACCGCAATCTGCGAGAAGGCCGGCATAACGCCTGGAGACGTCGAATTCTTCCTCCACGGCACCACGGTCGCGACCAATGCCGTGCTCGAAGGCAAGGGCTCGCGCGTCGGCCTGGTCACGACGGAGGGCTATCGCCACATCATGCAGATCGCGCGCAGCTTCGTGCCGGGCGGGCTGGCTGGCTGGATCGTCTGGCCCAAGCCCCAGCCGCTGGCAGCGCTCGAGGATACCGTCACGATCAAGGGCCGCATGAGCGCTGAAGGCTCGGAAATCCGCCCGATCGACGATGCCGACATCCGCGCGCAACTGGGCGTGCTTAAGGACAATGGCGTCGAAGCGATCACCGTGAGCCTGATCAACGCCTACACCAATGGCGCGCACGAGAAGCGCGTGGGTGAACTGGCGGCAGAGATCATCCCGGGCGTGCCGGTCTCGCTGAGCCACGAAGTCCTGCCCGAAATGCAGGAGTACGAGCGCACCCTGACGACAGTGGCCAACGCGGCGGTGCGCCCGGTGGTCGGCAAGTATGTCTCCAACCTGCGCTCGCGCCTTGCCGAGGCGGGGATGAACGGCAAGCTCTCGCTGCTGCGCTCGGACGGCGGTCTGATGAGCGCACAGAAGGCCGAAGAGCATCCGGTCAACATCCTGATGTCCGGCCCTGCCGGTGGCGTGACGGGCGCGATCTGGGTCGGCCGCAATGCCGGGATCAGGAATATCCTGACCCTCGACGTCGGCGGCACCAGCACCGACGTTGCCCTTATAGAAAATCTCGAAGCCCGCCGCCAGCGCACCACCGAAGTCGGCCATCTCTCGGTCCGCGCCTCGGCGCTGGACGTGAAGACCGTGGGCGCAGGCGGCGGTTCGATTGCCTATGTTCCTGAGCTGACAAGAGCCCTTCGGGTCGGGCCGCAGAGCGCAGGAGCCGTGCCGGGGCCGGTCGCCTATGGAAAAGGTGGCACCCTGCCCACGGTGACCGATGCAAACGTCGTGCTCGGCTACCTTCCCGAGAACCTCCTCGGCGGCACGTTCAATCTTGACCGCGAAGGCGCGAAGAAGGCGGTGCAGACCATTGCCGACGCCCTTGGCATCGACCTGATGGCGGCTGCGCGAGGGATCATCGACATCGTCAACGAGAACATGTTCGGCGCGCTGCGCATGATTTCGGTCCAGCAGGGGTATGACCCGCGCGACTTTGCGCTGATGGGCTTCGGCGGCGCAGGCCCGCTCCACGTCAATGCCGTGGCCCGCCTGATGGGCAGCTGGCCCGCGATCTCGCCGGTCAGCCCCGGCGTGCTCTGCGCCCTTGGCGATGCGACGACGCGGATGCGCACCGAAACCGCGCGCTCGTTCAGCCGTCTCGCCAGCCAGACCGAAGCGGCAGACCTCATTGCCATCCTTGAAGAAATGGCCGCCCAGACCCGCGCCGAACTGCTTGCCGATGGCGTGCCCGAAGACGAGATCAGCACGGCTTTCGAAGTGGACGTGCGCTATGCCGGGCAAGCCTTCGAAGTGCCGCTGACGATTACTGCCGATGTGCTGACCACCGATGGCATCGCCGGAATCCTCGCCCGCTTCGATGCCGAGCACAAGCGCCTGTTCACCTTCAACATGGACACCCCGCACGAGATCGTGAACCTGCGCGCCGTGGCCATGGGTCGCGCTCTCGACCTGCCAGCCGCCGAACTCGAGAAGGGCGACGGCAACCCCATCGCCGCCAGGATGCGTGACCACACCTTGTGGATGGACGGGCGAGAGCAGGCCGCCGTGATCTATGATCGCGCCAAATTGCGCGCCGGAGACGTGATCCCCGGCCCGGCCATCGTCTGCGAAATGGATTCCACGACCCTGATCGAAAGCGGCTGCATCGGCACCGTCGACCACGTCGGCAATATCCTGATCAATCTGGCCTGAGGAGGCGCGAACCATGCCTGCAACCATCGTCCAGACCAACGACAAGCCGTTCGAACGTGTCGCCATCGACCCGGTAACTCTCGACATCATCGAGAACGCCCTGCGCAATGCGCGCATCGAGATGGACGCAACGCTCGTGCGCACCGCGATGTCTCCGGGCATCCGCGAACAGGGTGATGCCTTCCCGCTGATTGCCGACCACACCGGCAAGATGATCGTCGGCCAGTTCGGCTCCTTCATTGGCGGCTTCCTCGAAAATTACGAGGGCACGCTCGAAGACGGAGACATGATCTTCCTGTCCGATCCCTACTCTGTAGGCGGGGCGATAAGCCACTCGAACGACTGGCTGGTGCTGCTGCCAGTGTTCAAGGACGGCCGCCTGATCGCCTACACATCAATGTTCGGTCACCAGTCCGACATCGGTGGCAAGGTCGTCGGCTCGATGCCGATCAATGCGCGCTCGATCTTCGAGGAAGGCGTGCGCATCCCGCCGGTGAAGATCTGGAAACGCGGCGAATACAACGCCGATCTGATCCGGCTGGTCATGCACCAGACCCGCAAGCCTGACTGGTGCGCGGCAGACCTCAATGCGCTCATCGCTGCCTGTCGCGTCGCCGCGCGCCGTGTGATCGAGATGGCAGAGCGCTTCGGCGACGACGTCTACGTTTCGGCGACGCAGGAACTGCTTGCCCGCAACCACCGTGCCATGAAGGCGCTTGTCGGCATGGCGATTGCCGAGGAGCCGGTGAGCTTTGAGGACTACATCTGCGACGATGGCATGGGCTTCGGCCCCTACAAGATCAAATGCACGATGTGGCGCGAAGGTGAGAAGGTGATCCTCGATTTCGCAGGCACCGATCCGCAGTCGGTCGCTTCGATCAACTTCTTCCTCAACGAGAACATGTTCAAGATGTTCTTCGGCATCTACATGATCATGGTCTTCGACCCGCAGATCCTGTTCAACGACGGGTTCTACGATCTGATCGACGTGCGCATTCCCGAAGGCTCGCTGCTCAAGCCGAAGTTCCCGGCCGCGCTCTCGGGCCGCACCCATGCGCTGGGCCGCATCTTCGATATCCTTGGCGGCCTTCTTGGCCAGAAGACGCCGGAATTCCTCAACGCCGCCGGCTTCTCCTCGTCACCACACTTGTTCTACGCCGGCAACGATGAGCGCCCCGGCAAGAACGGCGACTGGTTCCAGCTCTTCCAGATCGGCTTCGGCGGCATCCCCGGCCGCCCGATGGGTGATGGACCCGACGGTCACTCGCTCTGGCCCGGCTTCACCAACGTGCCCAACGAATTCCTCGAACGCTATTTCCCGATGGTGATCGAGCGCTATGAGTGCGAGCCGGATTCGGGCGGTGCCGGACTCCATCGCGGCGGCAATGGCATCCGCATGACCTACCGCTTCCTGTCCAAGGGCACGATCGCGATTCACGACGACCGCTGGTTCGTGCCGCCCTGGGGCGTCAACGGCGGCGAACCGGGCGCTCGCGCGCGCAAGATCCTCGAAAAGCCCGATGGCACGCAGACC
This sequence comes from Novosphingobium sp. GW835-FHT14H07, assembly GCF_058793515.1. NCBI lineage: Bacteria > Pseudomonadati > Pseudomonadota > Alphaproteobacteria > Sphingomonadales > Sphingomonadaceae > Novosphingobium > Novosphingobium sp. GW835-FHT14H07. Next base: position 171,782 of record NZ_JBXAFX010000007.1, on the reverse strand, counting down.
ATCGTTGGCAACAAGGTCGAGGATCTCGAAGTCGAAGCGGGCGACATGCTCCACTTCATCACCTGGGGCGGCGGCGGCTGGGGTGATCCGCTGGCCCGCGATCCCGCCCTTGTCGGCAAGGAAATCGTGCAGGGGCTGGTCACAGTGGAAGGCGCACGGGCTTATGGCGTGGTCGCCGATGATCGTGGTGCGGTCAATTTCGCCGAGACCGAAGTCCTGCGCGCGCGCCTGCGCGAGGAGCGGGGCGAACTGCCGTTGTTCAATTACGGTCCGGGCATCGAAGTACTGCGCGCAAACTGCGAAGCGGAAACCGGACTGCCCGCACCGATCCAACCCGAATGGCCGCTACTGGAGGCGGCAGAATGACCATGACAACCACCAATCCCGGCCCCCTCAGAGACATTCGCGTACTGGAACTCGGCCAGCTGCTTGCAGGCCCGTTCTGCGGCCAGCTGCTGGGCGACATGGGCGCCGACGTTATCAAGGTCGAACCACCCGTTACCGGTGATCCGATGCGTGACTGGGGCCAGGGTTCGGAGAAGGTCCAATGGGAAGTGATCGCGCGCAACAAGCGTTCGGTCAGCGCCAACTTGCGCGTGCCGGAAGGGCAGGCGTTGGTGAAGAAACTGATCGCCCATGCCGACGTGGTGATCGAGAACTTCAAGCCGGGCACAATGGAGAAGTGGGGCCTTGGCCCTGACGTGCTCCTTGCCGAAAAGCCCGGCCTGATCATCGCCCGCATGTCGGGATACGGCCAGACCGGACCCTATTCCGACCGCGCAGGATTTGGCGGCATCGGTGAGGCAATGGGTGGCTGGCGCTACATCGTCGGCGAGCCCGACCGTGCACCCAGCCGCATGGGCATTTCCATCGGCGACACCCTGACGGCCACTTACGGCTGCATGGGCGTTCTGGCGGCTCTGCACGAGCGCGAGCGCACCGGGCGCGGCCAGGTGATCGATGCGGCGCTCTACGAATCCGTCCTGCAGGTCATGGAAGGCCTCGTCCCGGAGTACGACCGCACCGGCTACATCCGCGAACGCTCGGGCTCGGTCCTCAAGGGCATCGCACCGTCCAACGTCTACAAGTGCAAGGACGGCGAGTTCATGATTGGCGCGAACAAGGATTCGCTGTGGAAGCGTCTCGCGACAGCGATGGGCAGGCCAGAACTGGGCGACGATCCGCGCTATGCCACGCATCTTGCCCGCGGCGAGAACCAGGACGAGCTCGACGACTTGATCAACCAGTGGACCCGCACGCTGACCGTGGACGAGGTCGACGCGCTGATGATCGAGCATTCGATCCCCGCAGGCCGCGTCTACCGAGCCCCCGACATGCTTGCCGATCCGCATTTCCAGGCACGCGAAGCCATCATCGAAGTCGAGACCGAGCGCTTCGGTCCGCTCAAGATGCAGTCCAGCTTCCCCAAGCTGTCCGCCACACCCGGATCGGTGCGCCGCCCGGCACCGTCAAAGGTCGGGCAGCACAATGCCGAAGTGTACGGCGAACTGCTTGGGCTTGGCGAAGCCGAACTGGCGCAGATGGCAGAGCAGGGCGTCATCTGACGCCCTGCCTTGGCGGCTTACTCGAAGCCGATCTTCTTCATGTAGGCGGCGCTGCCGGCAATGGCGACCTTGAGGTCGTCAGCCCGGTCCTGCTCCACGAAGAAATGCTCTACCCCCGATGCTTTGGCCGCCTCGATGATGCCGGCCATGTCGAGCGAGCCGTCACCAAGCCAGGTCAGGTAAGGGAACAGCGCGATCCAGTCAGCCGGAGCGCCACCGTCTCCGGCGAAACGCTGCTGGCCCTTCATGTCCTTGAGGTGCATCATCCGGTAGCGGCCCTTGTACCGCGCCAGATACTCCTTCGGATCGGCGCCGCCCGCCGTAGTCCAGTAGGTGTCCATCTCGAGGAACACGTGCGCAGGATCGGTCGCGTCCAGCAGCGTGTCGATCGGCACCTTGCCGTCCATCGGTGCGAAGCCGTAGCCATGGTTGTGATAGGCAAAGCGAACCCCATGTCGCGTGGCGCTCTGCCCGATAGCGTTGAAGACGTCGGCCATGCGCTTGTAATCGTCGAGCGTCTTGCGCTCCTCGGCCGGAATCGCAGGCAAGGTGACATAGGTCGCCCCCAAGGCGCGCGCGGCCTCGGCCAGTTCGCCCATCCGGGTCTGCAATGTGAACAGGTCGGTGTGCATCGAGGGCACTGTCATTCCATGCGAATCGAACACGGCCTTGATCTGCGCGGCGCTCAGCCCAAAGAAGCCGCTGCCTGAGAAGCCCAGCATCTTGGCCGTGTTCTTCCAGCCATCGATCTGGCGCTGGTCGCTGAAGGTATAAGGCCCGTAGGTCTCAATCTCGCGGTAACCCAGCTTTGCCAGCATGGCGATGGTTCCGGAGAAGTCCTCGCTCAGCATTCTGGCGACGGACCACAACTGGATGCCGAACCGGCGCTTGCTGTCGAGCGCCCGCAAGGGAGCATTGGCCAGAGCCAGCCCCGCCATCGTTGCGGTTCCGGCGGTGGTGATGAAAGTGCGGCGATTCATGCATCGGCTCCCGGTTCAGCGCGTCTTGTCCTGCGCTGTCACATGACTTTGTGCCCGCTTTGCCGATGCGGTCAAGACCTGTCGGGCGAAAAGCGGTGCCGTCAGGCGTCCGCTTCTTCCCGCTCGATCTCGCGCCAGCCGATATCGCGACGGCAGAACCCTTCCGGAAAGACGATCGCGTCCACTGCAGCATAGGCCGCATCCCGCGCAGCCTTCACGCTGCCCCCCCTGGCAGTCACGTTGAGCACGCGCCCGCCATTTGCCGAAAGCACGCCGTCTGCCGAAAGGGCAGTGCCCGCGTGGAATACCTTTGCCCCACCTGCCTCGGCGGCGGGGATATGGTCAATGCGCCCCCCCTTCTTCGGCGTACCCGGATAGCCCTCGGCCGCCATGACCACGGTCATTGCCACGTCGCTGGAAAAGCGCGGCGGCTGGATGCTCGACAACTTGTTGTCGGCACAGGCCAGCAGCAGCTCTACCAGGTCGCTTTCCAGCCGCAGCATCAGCACCTGGCATTCGGGATCGCCGAAGCGAGCATTGTATTCGATCAGCTTCGGCCCCTGCTCGGTCAGCATCAGCCCCGCATAAAGAACGCCGGAATAGGGCATGCCCTCATCGGCCATGGCCTTCACCGTCGGCGCGATGATCTGCGAGAGCGCCTGCGCCTCGAGTTCGGGCGTCAGCACGCGCGCCGGGCTGTAGGCGCCCATGCCGCCCGTATTGGGGCCGGTATCGCCATCGCCGACGCGCTTGTGGTCCTGTGCCGATCCGAACGGCACGATAGTTGCGCCATCGGTCAGGGCGAAAAAGCTCGCCTCTTCTCCGGTGAGGAACTCCTCGACGACCACCTCCGCACCGGCAGAGCCGAAGGCGCCGTCAAACATGTCGTCAACCGCGGCCTCGGCCTCTGCCATCGTCATCGCCACGACGACGCCCTTGCCCGCAGCAAGGCCATCGGCCTTGATCACCACCGGCGCACCGAAGTCCTTGAGCGCGGTGCGGGCCTCCTCTAGCGACTTGGCGCGAACATAGCCGGCGGTCGGGATGTTGGCCCGTGCGCACAGATCCTTGGTAAAACCTTTCGACCCTTCGAGCTGCGCTGCCGCACGGCTCGGCCCGAACACGGAAAAGCCTGCTTCACGCAGTGAATCCGTCAGGCCGTCGACCAGCGGCGCTTCCGGCCCCACCACGATGAGGCCGATGCGGTTTGTTTCGCAGAAGGTCACCACACTGGCGTGATCGGTCAGATCCAGCGCAACCAGCTCGGCGTTTTCCGCAATGCCCGGATTCCCGGGTGCCGCATAGAGCTTGTCCAGAAGCGGCGATTGGGCCAGTTTCCAGCTGAGGGCATGTTCGCGCCCACCCGATCCCAGCAGCAGGATATTCATGGCTTTCCCTTCCGCGCCTTATGACGACGATAACAACGGCTCGGGCGGGCTCCTAGCGAGGGAATCGGCAGGCGACAACGCCCCGGCCCTCTCGATCTCCGAGATTTCCGCCCTGCTCAAGCGCACCGTCGAGGATCGCTTCGGCTTCGTCCGGGTGCGTGGCGAGCTTTCAGGCGTGAAGCGCGCGGCCTCGGGCCACCTCTACCTCTGCCTCAAGGACGAGAACGCGCGGCTGGATGGCGTGATGTGGCGCGGCGGCGTGCAGCGCCTGAACTTCCGGCCCGAGGACGGCGTCGAGGTCATCGCCACCGGCAAGCTGACGACTTACCCGGGCCGCTCGAACTACCAGATCGTGATCGAGCGGATGGAGATCGCCGGCGAAGGCGCGCTGCTCGCGCTCCTCGCCAGGCTGAAAGCCCGGCTGGAAGGCGAAGGATTGTTCGATCCCGCCCGCAAGAAGCCCTTGCCGTTCCTGCCGCGCACCATTGGCGTCGTCACCTCGCCCACTGGCGCCGTGATCCGCGACATCCTCCACCGCCTGTCAGATCGCTTTCCCAGCCGCGTCATCGTGTGGCCGGTGCTGGTCCAGGGTCAGGGTGCGGCAACGCAGGTCGCCAACGCCGTGCGCGGGTTCAGCGATATGATGCCCGACGGACCGATCCCGCGCCCGGACCTCGTCATCGTGGCGCGCGGTGGCGGATCGATCGAAGACCTGTGGTCGTTCAACGAGGAAGAGGTCGTCCGCGCCGTGGCGGATTGCACCATCCCGATCATCAGCGCAGTTGGTCACGAGACCGACACCACCCTGTGTGATTTCGCCGCCGACCTGCGCGCTCCGACGCCCACTGCCGCCGCTGAACTTGCGGTGCCGGTGCAGGCGGAACTTGCCGCCTTTGTAGCCGATCTCAACGCCCGCCAGCGACGCGCCCTCGCCCGCCAGCTCGCCCAGGCCAAGGAACGCCTCGAAGCCCGCAGCCAGCGCCTGCCCCAACCGCAGGCGCTCCTTCAGGGCCAGGCCCAGCGCGTCGATGATCTTGGGGAGCGCTTGCGCCGCGCCCTCGTCCACCGCACCGAGATCGCCGGATCGGTCCTCGCCCGCCATGCAGGAGCCTTGCGCCCTGCCTTGTTGATGGCGCGGGTCGAACGCGAAGCGGAGCGCCTTGCCGCCCGGCGGCTGCGCCCCGAAATGCTGCTGCAGCGCATCGACCACGCGCGCGGCAAGATCGAAGCGCTTGATCGCCTGCGCCGCTCGCTTGATCCGAAAGCCCCCCTCCAACGCGGGTACGTGCTGGTTACTGCGCCAGACGGCCATGTCGTGCGGACGCGCGAGGATGCACAGGCGCGTCCGACGTTGCGGCTCGAATTCGCCGACGGCACGCTGGACGTTAGCACCGCCACCACAGTGCCCCAAACCCGCCCCGCCTCCAAACCACGCCCGGCCGCGCGGCCCGAGGGACAGCAGGAATTGTTCTGAGGGTCTTAAGGGATTACATTGCCCCAATGTTGATGTCCCAATCCGGTCGCCTCGCGCGCCTCCATTACCTTCCCGGCTCGTTCCGCCAGCTCTCGGGCGGCGATCATGTCGTCTGCGCCGTCTCGGGCGAGAAGATACCGCTCGATGCGCTGCGCTACTGGTGCGCGCAGCGGCAGGAGGCCTACGCCACCGCCGAAATCTCGACGCGACGCCATCTCGAAGGCTGAGGAGCTGGCAATGATCCTGCAGAGGCGCGCCTTCCTCGCCGGAACGGCCGCTTCGGTGGCAAGTTTCGCGCTGGGCAATACGCCCATCAGCACATTGGTGATCTCACCCGACAGCCGCGCCATGCAGGGCGGATGGTTGAGAGGGCGCGTGCAGCCCGGATCAACGGCGCTCAAACTTGATGGCAAGCCGGTTGCTTTGGCGGATGACTGGGCTTTCCTGATAGCCTTTGATCGCGATGCAACCCCATTGGCGCGGATCGAGGTGACGCTGCCGGGCGGTCGGCCTTTTGTCCACGAGTTTGCTATTGCCCCGCGCGCCTGGCAGATCGAGCACATCAACGTCGCCCGCAAGCCAGGTGGCGTGACCAGCGAGGAATACCTCCGCCTGCGCCGTGCCGAACTCGCCCGCATCGCCGCCGCCCGTGCGGTCGATACCGGCGCACAGGGCTGGCGGCAGAGCTTCATCCGCCCCGCGCCGGGCCGCTTCTCCGGGCGTTTCGGCTCCCAGCGCATCTACAAGGGCGAACCGGCTGCCTATCACTCCGGGCTCGACATCGCCGGTGGCGCAGGCACGACGTATGTCGCACCGGCCGAGGGTATCGTGACGCTTGCCGCGCAGAGCCCGTTCAGCCTCGAAGGCCGACTGCTGATGCTCGACCATGGCATGGGCCTCAACAGTGCCTTTCTCCATGCCTCCGAACTTCTGGTGCGCGAAGGGGACAAGGTTGCCCAGGGCACGCCGCTGGGCCGAATCGGTGCCACCGGTCGTGCGACCGGCCCGCACCTGCATTGGTCGATGAAATGGCAGGCCAGTCGGATCGACCCGCTGCTTTTTCTTCCTGACCAGACGTAGGCCGCATTCACGGCCCTTTGCGCAGGTAGCCCTCATCACCGGCGGTTCGTTTTCCTTTTATGCCCGGTTGCCGATGGAACGAAACCGCCATCGGGATTCTGGTATCAGCTGCAACGCCTTTATCCCTATGTTCGCAGCGTTGTTTCACCCGAAACCGTCACCTTTGAAATTAATGGCAAGTGAATGGGGTGGGAGTGTAATTTCTGTGCATCACCCGTAAGTTACGGAAATCCGGCCTTACCTTACCTGACCCAAAGGCGGTGTGGCAGTTTCGCTACACATGTTTCGGATTCATTTCGTAACTGACAATCGTGTTTTGATGGTCCCGATCATTTCAGCCAAACAGATGCATCTTGCCCGTTTGCCAAGGGGGCCCAAGCTTCGCTCCAAAGCGCGTTGTTAGGGTTTTGGCGATACGGGAAAGGGCCTGCACAGCTCTTGCTGGCTGTGCAGGATTCAGGACAAAAGGGACTGGACACGTGAACATCAAAACCTTCTCTGCGCTCCGTGCGAGCGCCGCGCCCTTGGCGCTGGTCGTCGCCGGTTTCGCCGGCTCGGCCGCCTTCGTCGCGCCCGCCATGGCGCAGGACTTTACGTACGCTACCGCCAGCGGCCAGATCGTCGGTGAAGACGATGCCCCGCTCGCCGGTGCAACGGTAGAAATCAAGTCGAACGATCAGGGCTTTACCCGTTCGGTGACCACCGACTCCGCCGGTGGCTATCGCATCCCGACCCTGCCGCAAGGCACCTACACGTTCACGATCACCGCTGACGGGTACCAGACCTTCACCGATCCCGCCGTCCGCATCACTCAGTCGGAAGGCGGCAACTCCTTCCGCCTGGTCCGCGTCGGTGCCGCCACGGCTTCTGCCGACGGATCGATCGTCGTCACCGGCCAGCGCATCCGCGTTTCGGACTTTGACCGCACCACCACCGGCCAGGTCATCTCGGTCGCAGACGTCGCGGCGCGCGTCCCCGTCGCTCGTGATCTGACCTCGATCATCCTGCTTGCTCCCGGCACCAGCCAAGGTGACAGCGCGTTCGGCAACCTGCCGAGCATCTCGGGCGGTTCGGTTTCGGAAAACACCTTCTTCATCAACGGCCTCAACGTCACGGACTTCCGCGAGGGACTCGGCTCGGTCGAAGTGCCGTTTGAGTTCTACCAGACGGTCGAAGTCAAGAACGGCGGTGTCCCCGCAGAGTTCGGTCGCTTTACCGGCGGCTTCGTCAACGCGATCACTAAGTCGGGTTCGAACCAGTTCCACGGCGGCTTGCTCGTCAACTGGGAACCCGATGGGCTGTTCGAAGACCGCAAGAACACCCTGATCGACCGTAACGATCAAGACACCCGCGAGACGATCCAGACGATCTTCAACCTGTCGGGTCCGATCATCAAGGACAAGTTGTTCTTCTACGGCTTCTACCAGCACAACTACATCAAGTCGGGCGACACGCTGCTGACGGTCAACCCGAACCAGACCGAGCCCGATCCCAACAACCCCAATGCACGTCGCGCAATCGCGCCGTACAGCACGGGTCTGCGTCGCGAGCAGCGCAGCATGCGTTCGCCCTTCTACGGCGGCAAGATCGACTTCCTGCCGTTCGAAGGCCATCGCCTCGAGTTCACCTACTTCAACTCGAGTTTTGACCGCACGCTCGACAGCTACAGCATCGTCGACGCAAACGGTGGCACCTATGACAGCCGCACTGATGGCGTGCCGCAGCGTGGCGCGTTCCAGAGCCGCGCACTTCTTCAGGGCGGTGGTGAAAACTACATCGGTCGTTACACCGGCCAGCTGACCGACTTCCTCACTATTTCGGGTGCCTACGGCAAGAACAAGCGTCGTGACGTCGTCGGTTCGACCACGCCGGACGCTCCGGGCATCGCCGACACCGCCGGTCTTGGCGCAGTGGGCAATGCGGTCAACGCGCTCGACGAGAACTACGATACCCGAGAGTTCTACCGTGCCGACGCGGAAGTCTTCGTGAACCTGCTCGGCGAACACCACTTCAAGGCTGGCTACGACCGCGAAAACCTGACGACGGACGCGACAACCAGCTACACCGGCAACGTTTTCTATACCTACGTCCGCACGCCCGCAGACTCGGGTGACATTTACGTTCCTACCCCGAACACGCTCTATGTCACTGCGCGTACATTCGTGAACGGCGGCGTGTTCAAGTCGCGCAACGAAGCGTTCTACCTGCAGGACAGCTGGTCGCTGCTCGACAACCGCCTGCAGCTCAACCTCGGCATCCGCAACGATCGCTTCGAGAACAAGAACGTGGTGGGTGCAACCTACTACAAGTCGGGCAACCAGTGGGCACCGCGCCTTGCGTTCACTGCCGACCCGTTCGGTGACAAGCGCACCAAGGTTTACGGTTCGTATGGCCGGTACTTCCTGCCGATCGTCGCCAACACCAACATCCGCCTTGCCGGTGCAGAACTCGACTACACCCGCTACAACCTGCTCAACGGGTTGAACGCGGATGGCACGCCGATCGTCGGCGCGCCGGTTCTTGGCTTCGAAGATGCGGTTGCTTGCCCGGATACCGGGATCAAGAACTGCGACATCATCTCCGATGGCGAGGCGACCCCGACGGAGGCCACCGTTTCGAAGAGCCTTAAGCCGCAGTCGGTTGACGAGTTCGTTCTCGGTATCGAACAACAGCTCGGCAGCGGCGTCCGCGTCGGCCTGTTCGGTCAGTATCGCAAGCTCAACGACTCGCTTGAAGACATCGCGATCGACGCCGCCGTTCTCAAGTACTGCGCCGACAACAAGCTGACCGGCTGTGGCAGCACCTGGACTGGCTTCCACCAGTACGTGCTGGCAAACCCGGGCCGCGACGCCACGATCACCCTGTCCGATCCGGTCAACGGTGAATCGACGCTGCGCACAGTGAACTTCACGGCTGCCCAGCTCGGCTATCCGAAGGCCAAGCGCACCTACAAGGCGATCACGGCCACCTTCGACCGCGATTTCGACGGCGTATGGAGCCTCTCGGCTTCGTATACCTGGTCCGAATCGAAGGGGAATATCGAAGGCGGCATCCGTTCGGACAACGGGCAGACTGACTCGGGCCTGACCACCGCGTTCGACCAGCCGGGCCTTACCGACGGTACTTTCGGCTTCCTGCCAAGCCACAATGCCCACAAGTTCAAGGTATTTGGTTCGTACCAGATCGGTGACTGGCTTACGCTGGGTGCGCAGTTCCAGGCGATCTCGCCGCGCAAGTTTGGCTGTATCGGCCGCGTGCCACGGGTTCGTGATCCGTTTGCCGGTGCCTATGGTGCAGCAGGCTTCTACTGCAACACCGACGACAGTGGCAACGTGATCACCGATCCGAGCAAGGCTGCGGTTAATACAACCAGCGCGACAACCCTGAAGCTGACCCCGCGTGGTTCGCAGCTTCAGTCGGACTGGAACGTCTTCACCAACCTGTCGGCCGTGTTCAAGCTGCCGACCGACGCGGTGGATGCCAGCTTCCGTGTGGACGTGTTCAACGTGTTCAACCAGAAGGGCGTTCTCGACCTCCGCGAATTGGGCACGCAGAGCAACGGCAATCCGCGTGGCGACTACGGTACTCCCCTGTCGTACCAGCAGCCGCGTTACTTCCGCTTCCAGTTCGGCGTGAACTTCTGATCTGGATTGAAGTATCGATAACACATGGAGGGGTGGCTTCGGCCACCCCTCTTTTTTGTGCCGACACCACGTTTGACTTCGCTTGTTTCCGCCAATCCTGTAGCTACTCCACATGTCGATGAAGCCGATGACCGAAGCTGAAGCCGTCGCTCAGCTGCGCCGCTTTGTGGCAGCGCTTGAAGCAGGGGATCGCCGCACTGCCAACACCGCGGCGTTCGCCCTGATCGCCGCCCGGCCGCCGCTCGGCGACCGCTGGCAGCTCATTGCAAGGGTGATGCAGACCAATGGCGAAATCTCGGCCGCGAGCGCCGCCATGCAGTCCTTTGTCGACCATCATCGCGGGCACCCGCAGGTAGCTTACCTGCAGGCTGCCATGCTGGCGCAGTGCGGCCGGCTCGAACAGGCCTGGTCCGTCATCCGCAACGTGCCACCCTCGGTACCCGATCCTTCGCAGAACGGCTTCCTACGGGGCACCATAGCCCTGAACCTCGGGCTGACCGATCTGGCCGAAAGCATCCTTCAGGCAACGCTCGATGCCAACCCGGCACTCGGCCAAGCCATGCTCGCGCTGGTCTCTGCGCGCAAACGCAACTCGGGCGACCCGGTGGGCGAACGCATCCTCCAGTCCGCCCCTCTCATGCGCAGCGCTCCTGCGATCGAGCAGTCACATTTCCACTTTGCTGCCGGACGGGTCCATTTCGACCGGAACGAAACAGATGCAGCCTTCGACCATTTCGCTCAGGGCGCGGCTATCGCAAGTACCGAACGCCCTTACGAGGCGAAAGCCGATGCGCGAGAAGCTGAAGCCTGCCGCGACGGTTTCGACCGTGCGTTCGTCGCCGACATCAACGCCGGCATCACTATCGACACCAGCCAGCCCATCTTCGTCACCGGCCTGCCGCGCTCGGGCACGACGCTGGTCGAACAGATTCTCGTTAGCCATTCGGAGGTCTCAGGCGGGGAAGAACTGGGCCGCATGGCGATCCTTCAGCGCGATCTGGGTTCACTCGGGGCAGCGGGCCTCAACGCCTATCTCGCGAGAAGCGGCAAGGCTGATGATCTTGCAGCACTCTACCTCCACCTCGGGCAGGAGCGGTTCGGCCAGCAGGGGCGCTTCGTCGACAAGGCGCTCAATACCAGCCGCTTCATGGGCCTGATCGCGGCACTCCTGCCGCAAGCGCCAGTGATCTGGCTGCGCCGCGATCCCGTCGATTGCGCATGGTCCGCGTTCCGCACCTACTTCATCCACGGCCTTGACTGGTCATGGAAGCTTGAGGACATCGCCAGCCACTTCGCGCTGGAAGACCAGTTGTTCCAGCACTGGTCGGAGATGTTCCCGGAGAGGATTCTCGTCGTCGATTACCAGACCCTTGTCCGTTCCCCGAAAACCGAGATCCCGCGCATCCTGCAGCATTGTCGGCTCGCCGCAGAGCCGCAGGTGTTCCGCCCACACGAGACCAAACGCGTTGTTTCAACGGCCAGCGCTATGCAGGTGCGCGAACCGATGAATACAGGCGCAATCGGCGCGGCGGATCCTTACCGCGCTCACTTGGCGCCGTTCATCAAGCGTTATTCCGCGATCACCGCGGCAGCACCCGCCACGCCTTGACCCCGCCAGCGGCCGGCATGGGCACCGGCTGGAGCCAGGGCGGAGTCCTGCCGGACATGAGGTGGGCAATGAACCCGTCAGGTGCCTTCTCCGCATAGAACCGCGCCTCGCTACCGCCGGGGCAAATCACCACCATGGCCGCCCCGCGTCGCGCCATGATCAGCCGCGCCGCTTCGTCCGGTCCCAGAAAAGCCTCGATCACATCGCGAATGGCGGTGTCTGCACGGTGGTGGGCCGTCGCGATGACCTTGTGCCGGGTCATGACCAGCAGGGTCGGCCCGATGTCGAGCCCCGTGAGCAGCGTCTGCGGGGGAATTGCTTCCAGTGCTGGCACGGCCTTGGAGAAATCGCAGCCAAGGGCCACCTCGCCCTGCGCCCGGCCTGCTGAAGCCTGTCCTACCGGGGCAAGCAGCCGCGCCGCCTGATCCACCAGCACGCCCGGCAAGAGCAGCGTGACCATTACCACCACCCTGCCCATGCGGCGGACCAGCAGGGAATCCTGCCGCCAGCGGGCGAACTGCTCTGCAACCTGCCAAGCCGCAGGCACGGTCGCAAAAAGACACGATACTCCCGATGCGCGCGCCACCAGCAGGCCGACCGGCGTCGCGCCAAGCAGCAGCAGCGCGTAGTCGAGCCAGAACAGCTGCGCCGCGCGGTCCGCCGCGCGCCTGAAAAGCCGCAGGCAGGCAATCAGGCCAAACAGCGGCAGCAGGATGATGGTTGCCGCAAAACCCGGCTCCTGCCGCCACACCGGCAGGCCCTCGAGCACGGAATCGAGCCATACCTTGCGCACCAGCGGATCGACCGAAGCGAAAGCGTCTCCGGCAAGGCAACGGGGAGCCCAGACCGCAGCAATGCCGATAGCCCCTGCTCCGATCAGGCACACGGCAAGCAGGCTAACCAACGGCGGGCGGTCGCGTAGCTGCCGCAGGACGATCGCTACGCCGCCCCCCATCCACAACAGCGCCGCGACATGGACAGGCGAAACGGCATCGCAATGCTGCGCCTGATCGGCAAGGCCCCGCGTTGCCAGGAACAGGGCAAGGCTCGCCACGGACAGGCTCAGCAGATACTTAATCAGCCACTCGCCCTGGCCTCGCCACAGGCGCAAGGTGCAAAGCCCGCCGACGATCACGGCCAGAGGCAGCGATTCGAGCGATATCGCCAGTGCCAATGCCAGCGCCGCTCCGGCCACGGCCGCGCCCATCCGGGGCGTAGAGGCGAACAGGCCGTTCAATGCAACCAGCGCAAGCACGAACTGCATGGCGTGGTGATCTATCCGCAACGGCATCATGCGGAAGGACGCCGGCACAACCGCTGCCACCAGCAGGGCTGCGACGATACCGATGCGCGGGCCAAACTGTCTTGCCGCCAGCCGCGCGGCGAGCGCCATTGCCGCCAGAAGGTTCAGCAGCGGCACAATGACGATCGCTATGCTCTCTGCCAGCCCCTGCCCCAACAGCGGACGCAACAGCAGGATCATTGCCGCGATCGGGATGTCGACAACGCGGGTCCAGTGCATCGCCACGCCATCGGGCGGCGCAATGCGGTATTGGCGAAGGTCGAACCAGGCCTGCCCGCCCAGCAGGTCGCGGACCTGCTGCAGGCGCAGCGCATCATCGCCGTCGACGAAATTCGCCGGCGACAGCCTGCCACCGCTACCAACCAGCATCAGCAGGCTGATCGCAACCCAAGCCAGCAACACGCCGCGCCAGGGAATCGCAACGCTGCGCTCTCCCGGCGATTGGCCGGAATTGCGGTAGCTCACTGGAAGACAACCCGCTTTCTGAGCAGCCATGTCGTCATGAAGCTTGCCCCCACGGCGATAAGCTTCGACAAGCGCGAATCAAGACCGAGCGCGGCACCGGCTCCGACGATCAGGGTCGTCAGCGCCAGCCCGACAAGGGCCGAGCCAACGAACAGCGCTTTCTGCCGCGTGCGCGCGCCGCGCTCTGCGGCCACCGTATCGGTAAAGACCGTGCGACTCGAAAGCAGCCAGTGCGCTACTATGCCTAGCGAATAGCCGCTCGCCGAAGCGATCACCGGTGCAATCCCCACCGCCAGCAGGGCAAGGAACGAGCCGACGTCCACGGCCAGCGCCCCGACGCTGGCGAGCAGGTAGCGCAGGAGCACCACGCGGCGCAGGCGATCGATCATCGGCAGGATCGTCCCGGTCATCTGTGGCGGCACCGTTCGGTTCAGGCGGCCTTCGCCGCAGCCTTTTCAGGCACGATCCGCGCAGGAACGTCGCGAACCGATGCCAGTGCCGCTGCCTGGTCTTCGCTGGGTGCCACGCGCGCCGGCAGGGTTCCCTGCGATCCCTCGTTGCCCGCCTCGTGGTACTCGGCATCCTCGTTCACGCACCAGGTATCATAGATCCGCGCGCCCGCCGCAATATTTTCCACGGTCAGCATCGCGGTCATCATCGCGTGGTCCTGGTTGTTGTAGCGGTGCATGCCATTGCGGCCCACCATGTGCAGTGTGGGATGGGCAGCTTCCAGTTCGGTGCGCATGGCGGCCACGTTGGCGGCATATTCGTCGTCATAGACCGGATAGGCCTTCTCCTGACGCACGACCACGCCGCCGATCACCTTTTCCGGGCTGACAAGTCCGAGGATCGCCATTTCCTGCTTGGCCAGTTCGATGAGTTCCTCGTCCGAGGAGTCCCACAGCGCGTCGCCCTCGAAACAGAAGTATTCCAGTCCGACGCAGGCCACGCTCTCGTCGGGCACCATTTCCGGCGACCACGAACGGAAGTTCTGGATGCGGCCGACCTTCACCTTGCTGTCGTGGATGTAGATCCAGTTGTCGGGGAACAGCTCCTCGGAACGGATCTTGAGCGCCACCGTCAGGAAGTCGCGATACTTGAGGCGACTGGCCTGGAGGGTCGTGGCGGGCAGTGGATGCAGGCGCGCGGCCAGCTCGCGCATCGGCGCCGAGCTGATGGCGTGGGCCGCCTCGATCACCAAATCGCCATCTGGCCCCTTCGCAGACAGGCGCCATCCGCCCGCGCCATCCGCAGCAAGCTGCTTGAAGGCATGGCCCATCAGCACTTCACCCTTGCCACTGCCCACGATCCTGTCACGCGCGGCATCCCACATCATGCCGGGGCCCAGACGCGGATAGCGGAAGGTTTCGAGCAGGGTCTTGGTCTGCATGCCGTCGTTCGGGCGCCTGTTCAGGCCGAGACTGCGCTTCAGCCCGTCGATGACCGCCCCCCACAGCGACAGTCCCTTGATCCGCTGGGCAGCCCAGTCTGCGCTCATCTCGTCGCAGGGCATGCCCCAGACCTTCTCGGTGTAGGTCTTGAAGAAGATCGAATAGAGCTTCTGCCCGAACTGATTCACGGTCCAGTCCTCGAAGCTCTTTACATTGCGGTTCGGAAAGGCCTTGGCTTTTGCAAAGCTCGCCATGCACAGCGTCGATCGCACCAGGCCAAGGTTCCACAGCGCCTCGAACGCGCGCAGCGGGTACGAGTAGAACTTGCCCTCGTAATAGATCCGGCTCATCCGCGGGCGCTGGATGAAATCATCGGGCAGTATCTCGTTCCACAGATCGACGACCTGCTGGCTCTTGGAGAAGAAGCGGTGCCCGCCGATGTCGAAACGGTAGCCTTCATGCTCGACCGTCCGGCTTATGCCGCCGACATAGGTCTGGTCCTTTTCGATGATGGCGACGCTGAAACCCCGCTTGGTGAGGAGGTAGCCCGCCGTCAGCCCGGCTGGCCCCGCGCCGATGATCGCGACATCCACCTTGCGGCTGCCAGAACCGTTTGCGTGGCCATCGGCCGCCATCGTCCCGTTAACCATCAAAACCCCCGTTTCAACGCTTTTCGCGTGGGTCAGACGTGAAGGAAAATGGATAAGGGATGGTTAATGACGGCCGGTCATTCGGCAAAGATTTGCCGTTCCCAGTCAACCGCTGTCAGACGTTCCGCAGCCGTCCGTCGGAGTTGGGCATCGCAGGATCGCTGCCCTGCAAGGGCGCCGCGATCCGCGCGAGTTCGTCCATCTTGAAGGTCTGTTCGAAGAGAAGCCCGTAACGCGGGTGGCTGCGCCAGCGCACTTTGGCGTAGATCGGGGGCAGAACTTCCGTTTCCAGCCGGACGAGCTCGTTCATGAGAAGCCACTTGTCGCACTCGATGCACGCGCCCTGCTGCGAAATGTCCTGGAATGCGACATGTACTGCATCGCCTCCGGAATGCAGGATTGCATCAAGATGGATGCGCAGTCGGACCTGTCGCTTGGGGAAAGTTCCGTGGCTTTCGTCAAGCAGACGCTCGATCTCGATGTCGTTCAGGAAACGGAAGCCCGCGTATTCGCCTTCACTCCAGATCTGCTCGATCGGATAGCGATCGCCGTTGCTCATTTCGATGGCCAGCGATCCACAAGGGGGCAGCGGGTTGAACAAGCGGATCTTGAGGCCGCTCGTCGAAGCATCGCGGATGACACAGAGGAATTCGCGTTCGCCATCCAGAATCAACTTGGCGGCACGGATCAGCAGGGTGAAACGCGGCGCGGCGCGTTGTTCCGCTCCGGCTTCCGCGTCCTTAGGCACTTGATCGTCGTCTGCCTGGGCCAAGCCCGATCCCCCGTGCACGTGAAGCCGCGCCGGAGCGCACGCATGCCCCGGCAAGAATCAGTATTAGCACGTAATTCCTACCGCGGAGTTACCAAGCAAATTACGGAATGACTTGGATTTTTACAGACATGTAAACAAACGCTATAAATGTGTAGCCAGACTCGTCATCAAGTCCGGGCAAACAATTACAAAGCAAAGGATCATGGTGCGGACGGCGGGACTCGAACCCGCACGATCAAGGATCAAGGGATTTTAAGTCCCCGGCGTCTACCATTCCGCCACGTCCGCAACTGTTGGCAGGTCAGGTTAAGGCCCTGAATGCTGCAACTCGTGCAAGTCGCGCCTGCCACAGCACAAAGGGCGCGGCAACGCCTGTTGCCGCGCCCTTGCTGAATTTCCGGTCGAAAGCTCAGTCGGCGTTGAGCCGTTGCCGCATTTCCTTGCCTGCCTTGAAATAGGGCACGCGCTTGCCCGGTACTTCGACGGTCTCGCCGGTTCGCGGGTTGCGGCCCTTCCGGGCATCGCGTTCGCGCGTGGAGAACGCGCCGAAACCACGAAGTTCGACACGCCCACCATCGGCCAGTCGCTTGGCAATCTCATCGAAGAAAACGTCGACAACCCGTTCGATTTCTTCGCTGCGCATGCCAGGACTTTCCTTGGCGAGAGCCTGCAGCAGCTCCGATCTTATCATTCTTTCCCTCCGCCGAGCGACCATGCGGCCACCCCCCGATTTTCTACGATCCCTGTGCCCAAACCCCCGTATGAGCACATTCTAACATCCTGCCACGCCCAACCGGTCATGACAATCGTTTCATATTACTCAAAGTGGCCAAAAATGGACCGTTTCAGGCGATTTCCGCTACGTCGGCCAGGCTGAGGCCGAGCAGGCGCATCCGCGCCGCGACTGCGGGCCATTCATCTTGCAGGAAAGATTCGCGCTCCCGCTGGCGCAAGGCTTCAACGGCACCGGGTGCTACGAACATCCCAACGCCGCGCTGGACAATCACCAAGCCTTCATCCTGAAACTGCTGATAGGCCTTGGCCACGGTCAGGGGATTGGCGCCCTGTTCGGCCGCATAGGCTCGTACCGACGGCAGCATGGCGCCCTCCGCATAGCGACCGTCAAGGATCGCCGCACAGATTTCGTCGCGAAGGCGGAGGTAGACCGGGCGGCTTGCCTGGCTGGTGTTCATGCCCATGGTGCCATAGTGCCATAATACAGCGCAGCACACAACGGCTCGTTGCGGCAGGGCTCCGGGCACGCTCCTGCCGCTTTGCGACATTGGTTGCGATTGAAAATAGTTTCTTGCCATCGCGACACGTGGCACTAAGGCGGAAATTTGCCGTGCGGGACAGGCGCGGCAGTGCAAAAAGCTCACACAGCAACGACGGGATCGCTCGCCGGCATGGCCCAAGAAGACACGAACTTCGCACGAACCACGACAACTGGCGAGTGGTTCGGCCATCCACCGCAATTGAAGCGCCTGTTCACGACCGAAATGTGGGAACGCTTCGGCTATTACGGCATGAGAGCGATCCTCACGCTCTATCTCGCCAAGCACTTCCTCTTCAACGATACCACCAGCACCGGAATATACGGTGGCTTCACCGCACTCGTCTATCTGACCCCGCTGATCGGCGGACTGATTGCCGATCGTTACCTGGGCTCCAAACGCTCGGTGAAATTCGGCGCGATCCTGATGGCGGTCGGCTACTTCATGCTCTGCTTCGGGGGCGAGGCGGCCAAGCCTTACGCGACGGTCGAAGGCCAGCGCTATGAGGTGACCGTCACAGAGACCGCCGGCAGCGAAGTGCGTTCGGTCGAAATGAGCGGCCAACGCCTCGAGATCGTCGGAAACGACGACAAGTCTGTCTCGCTCAAGACGGCTGACGGGGTCGAGGCAAAGCGCATCGCGCCTGGCGGATTCCAGTCGGACGGCGAACGCTCGCAGCTGCACATCGCGATACTGCTCGTCGGCCTCTCGCTGGTCACGGTCGGCAACGGCTTCTTCAAACCCAACATTTCCACAATCGTCGGCTCGCTCTATGCCGATGGTGACCGCCGCCGCGATGCCGGATTCACGATCTTTTACATGGGCATCAACCTGGGCTCGCTGATCTCGCAGTTCTTCTGCCCGATTCTCGCCGAATCCGTGGGCTGGTGGGCAGGATTTGGCCTTGCTGCCATCGGCATGACGTTGTCGTGGGTCCTGTTCCAGTTCGATGGCGGCAGGCTCGATGGCTATGGCGAGCGTCCCGCCGGGGCCGATCCGCGCAAGGACTGGCTCATCTACGGTACCGCGCTGGTCTGCGTGCCGCTGTTCTTCTTCCTGTTCACCAACCTGATGGCCTATGTCGCGCCAGAGCCGGGCAAGGGACTGCTCGGGTATCTCCTCGGCCTGCCGATCATGGGCAAGCTGATGTTCGGCACCTTTCTTCTCGCCGTTCCCGGCATCCTGATCTGGGCGCTGGCATCGGGCAGCCGCGTCGAATTCCAGATGATGGTCGCGGCCATGGTGCTGATCGTTTTCAACACCGTGTTCTGGACCCTGTTCGAGCAGGCCGGCTCTTCGCTGACCCTGTTTGCCGAGCGCAACACCGTGCTCGAAGTGGGCTGGACTCGCGGTCTTTTCGCGTTCTTCAACGCCTATCCGTTCACCTACTACCTGTTCTTCGCGCTCCTGCTGGGCGGACTGGGCTGGCTGCTCACCTGGTTCTTCGGCAATGGTGAACCGGCAGCAACCAGGCGCAAGATGGGTGCTGGCTTCGCCCTGGTGATGACGGCCGGCTTCATCGGCATGGTCTATGCCCGGGCCAGGGGCTTTGCCACCGATGAGGTCTACGTCATGCCCGCGGGCCAGACGCAGATCTTCAATGCCCTGTTCATCGTCGCGCTGGCGCCGGTGTTCGGCGCAATGTGGAATGCGATGGCCCGGCGCGGCGTCGAACCTTCGATCCCGGTCAAGTTCGCCCTGGCGCTAATGGGCGTGGGCGCGGGCTTCCTGCTGCTGGTGTGGGGCGCGCAGTTTGCCGATGCGCAGTTCAAGGTCGGACTCGTCTGGCTTGCTGGCCTGTACCTGGTCCACTCGATGGCCGAGCTGTGCATTTCGCCGGTGGGTCTGTCGATGATCACCAAGTTGTCCATGGCCCGCATCGTCGGCATGATGATGGGGGTGTGGTTCCTGTCGATCGCGGTGGCGCAGTACGTTGCCGGGATGGTCGCGCAGGTGGCCAGCGTCGAAACCGTCGGCGGCCAGGTCACCAATCTCAAGGTCAGCCTCGATACCTACGTGGGTGTCTTCACGACGATCGGCTGGATATCGATCGGCATCGGCGCCGTGCTTCTCGTCGTCGCGGTGCCGCTCAGGAAGCTGATGCACGGGGTGGCTTGATATTCTCCCTTATGGCGGGAACCGTTCGAACGTGAGAATGTTTCTGCAGGGGTTTGCTTTGGCCAACTTGAGAGTATCATCAGGGTAACGCGGGCGTTGGTCGAAAACGGCAACGGGGGCCGCGGATTGGGGGACAGTTCATGGATCATGCGTTGATCCAACTGATTGTGGCGACAACTGCTTTCGTTTTTTCGCATTTCGTGATGTCAGGGCCAATTCGTTCGCGCCTTCAGTCGATGATGGGCGCGCAAGGATTCCTGTTGTTCTATTCCTTGGTCTCGCTCTGCGCACTGGCCTGGGCGATCGTCACCTTTGACCGCGTCAAGGCGGGAACGCCGCTATGGGATGGCATGGCCGCCGGTCCCTGGGTGGTGGCCAGCCTGCTCACGATAACCGGCACAGCGTTCCTGCTGCCATCGTTCGTGCGCAATCCTGCGCTGGTCGGCAAGAATGCCGCCGGTGTCGGCACGTGGATTCCGGTCGGCGTATTCAGGATCACCCGGCATCCGATGATGTGGGGCATTGCGCTATGGGCGCTCGGTCACATCGTCGCTTCGCCGACGCCTCGTGTCCTTGTCTTCATGTCAGGCCTGATCGTGCTGGCGCTGCTCGGCTCGCACTTCCAGGACAAGCGCAAGGTCGCCCAGAACAAGCGCGAATTCCTGCCATGGCAGCGCCGCACCAGCTTCTGGCCCCGTCTGCAGGAACTCGGCGGCCTGCGCCTTGCCTGGGTCCTTGCCTTCTTCGTCTGGTTCATCGCCACGTGGCTGCACTACCACCTGTTCGGCATTCCTGCCGGACTGTGGATGTGGATCGGCTGAACGTGCGATAATCCGCCGGCACGATGTGGTCGTGCCGGCCGCAACTCCTGCGTCAGGCCCGCGCTTCGTTCACGCCGGCAGAGTTGTGCCGCAGTGCCTTGAGCACGGTATCGACGATATGCGGCGCATTGAGGCCCGCGGTGTCGTACTGCTTGTCCGGCGCATCGTGGTCCTGGAATACGTCGGGAAGGCGCATCGTGCGGATCTTGAGGCCGCCATCGGTCAGCCCTTCGTCGCTCGCCATCGTCAGCACGTGTGCGCCAAGGCCGCCGACCGCGCCTTCCTCGATCGTCACGACAACCTCGTGCGTGGCCATCAACTGGCGGATCAGATCGGTGTCGAGCGGCTTGGCAAAGCGCAAGTCTGCAACCGTCGTCGAGAGCCCCTTGGCCTCGAGCTGGTCCGCGGCCTTCAATGCCTCGGCCAGACGGGTGCCGAGCGAAAGCAGCGCCACCTTCGAGCCCGAGCGCACGATGCGCCCCTTGCCGATCTCGAGCAGCTCCGGCTCGTCCGGCAGCGCCACGCCCGTGCCATTGCCGCGCGGATAGCGGAACGCGATCGGGCCGCTGTCATGGCGGGCGGCGGTATAGGTCATGTGGACCAGTTCCGCCTCGTCCGCCGCCGCCATCACCACCATGTTCGGCAGGGTGGCGAGGTAGGTGATGTCGAACGATCCGGCATGGGTAGCGCCGTCGGCACCCACCAGCCCGGCGCGGTCGATGGCAAAGCGGACCGGCAGATTCTGGATCGCCACGTCATGCACGACCTGGTCGAAAGCACGCTGCAGGAAGGTCGAATAGATCGCGCAGAACGGGCGCATGCCTTCTGCCGCCAGACCTGCCGCGAAAGTCACGGCGTGCTGCTCGGCAATGCCGACGTCGAAGGTGCGCGTCGGGTGCGCCTTGGCAAACTTGTCGACGCCCGTGCCGCTCGGCATGGCCGCCGTGATCGCGCAGATCGTCGGGTCGGTTTCCGCAAGCTTCGCCAGCGTCTCGCCGAACACGTTCTGGTAGGCCGGAGCACCGGGCTTGGCCTTGACCTGCTCGCCGGTGACCACGTCGAACTTCTGCACCCCGTGGTACTTGTCCGCCGCCTGTTCGGCCGGCGCATAGCCCTTGCCCTTCTGCGTCACGACATGGACGAGGCATGGCCCTTCGGCCGCATCGCGCACGTTCTCCAGCACCGGGATCAGCTGGTCGATGTTGTGCCCGTCAAGCGGGCCGACATAGTAGAAGCCCAGCTCCTCGAACAGCGTCCCGCCCATGGCCATGCCCCGCGCGAACTCGTCGGTCTTGCGCGCGGCGGTGTGCAGCGGGCGCGGCAGCTTGCGCGAAAGCTTGCGCGCGATCTCGCGCAGGCCCAGGAACTGGCGCGAGGATACCAACCGCGCCAGATAGGCCGAAAGCCCGCCAACCGGCGGCGCGATCGACATGTCGTTGTCATTGAGGATGACGACAAGCCTGTTCCCCGCCTCGCCGGCGTTGTTCATCGCCTCGTAGGCCATCCCTGCGCTCATCGCGCCGTCGCCGATCACGGCAATGCCCTTGCCCGGACGGTTGCTCAGCTTGTTGGCAATAGCAAAGCCCAGCGCCGCCGAGATCGAGGTACTCGAGTGTGCAGTGCCGAACGGGTCGTATTCGCTTTCGCTGCGCTTGGTGAAGCCCGAAAGCCCGCCACCCTGCCGCAAGGTGCGGATGCGGTCGCGCCGGCCGGTGATGATCTTGTGCGGATAGGCCTGGTGGCCCACGTCCCACACCAGCTTGTCCTGCGGCGTGTTGAACACATAGTGGATCGCCACGGTCAGTTCGACAACGCCAAGGCCCGATCCGAGATGTCCGCCGGTGGTGCCCACGGCAGAAACCATCTCGGTCCGCAATTCGTCCGAAAGCTGGCGAAGCTGCGAAGGTGCGAGCTTGCGTAGATCGTCTGGTGTCTTGACCGTGTCGAGCAGCGGCGTTGCCGGTTCTGAATTCATCCCTCCGCCCTTACACCGATGCTTTGGCGCTGTCGAACGGGATCATGTTGCCACGGCCTTCCCGAAGGTCCGTGGCGCGCGGCGCCCCAGCATGAGCGAGGATGCGATCAGCGCCACCGCCGCAATCACGAAGGCATAGCCCGGCGCTGCAAGATCCCCGCTTTGCCCGATGTACCGGGTGAGCAGCACGGGAGTCAGCCCGAAAGTCACCGCCACCACCAGGCCATAGCCGATGCCGACCAGCCCGGCGCGATGCCGCTTGGGCGTGATCTCGACAAACGCGGCATAGGCAACCGCTGCCGAAACCGTCGCCATCAGCAGGAGCAAAGCCGCTGCAAGGGCAAGTTGTCCAAGCGACCCGCCCGCTATGCCCCAGCGGAACAGCGGCAGCGAAACCAGCGCCGCCAGCACTGCGGTGACAAAGTTCACCTTCTGCCGCCCGATCCTGTCACCCAGCCAGCCACCGGCCAGCAGCCCGACGATCTGCGTGCCCGCCGCCGCCATCTGCAGCAGATAGCCGTTCGTCACCGGAATCTTGAGGAACGTCACTGCATAGACGAACAGGAAATCCCCGGTCGCGCCCGCCAGCAGGAATCCGAACACGCCAAGCAGCGCCGCCGCATAGGCCGCAACGTCAAGTTCGGTCACCACGTTCGGCCCGGTCTCCGGCAAGTGCAGCGTCTCGTCCAGCCGCCGCCGCAGAATGAAGGCCAGCGGCACTATCCCTGCACCGATCGCAAAGGCGATGCGCCAGCCATAGGCATCAAGCTCGGCCGGCGTCAGCGCGCTCGCCAGCACCAGCCCGACAAGGCCGCTGCCCAGGACGCCGATGCGCATGGCGACCAGTTGCAGCGCCACCAGCATCCCGCGGCGCTCGGGCGGGGAGCTTTCGGCGAGGAACGCCGTGGTCGGCCCCACATCGCCGCCTGCCGCAAGCCCCTGCAGCAGCCGGAATGCCACCACGAGAATTGGCGCCCAGATGCCGATGCTCGCATAGCTTGGCGTCAGTGCCAGTCCGATTGCGCTGAAGCCCATCAGCGCGAATGTCGCCAGCATCGTCGGTCGGCGTCCCACCTTGTCACCGAGCAGTCCGAACAGGATCGCGCCCAGCGGCCGAGCGCCAAAACCGGCACCGGCCGTCATCAGCGTCAACAGCAGCGCACTGCCCGGCGCACCTGCGGGGAACATCACCCGCGAGACATTCACCGCGAAGAAGCTAAAGCTCAGGAAATCGTAGAATTCCAGCGCATTTCCGGAAATGACGGCGGCGAACTGCTTCCGCGTCGGCAGGTGCCGTGGCTCTCTCGCCTGATCGTCCATGTCGCCCTCTCCCCCAATCAGGCAAACCAGCTTTCGCCGATCAATCCTCGCTGGCGCACTCCGCGCAATGGCCGCGAATCTCCACGACCGGTCGCACTTCGGCAAAGCCTGCTGCCTGCGCCGCTAGGCGCAGCGCGCCCGTGAGCGCATCGTCATCGCTGTGCACGGCCTTGCCGCACAAGTCGCAGATCAGGAAGATGCAGTCATGCCGGCAGCCCGGATGCGTGTTGGCAACATAGGCATTGGCGCTTTCCACCCTGCGCGCCAGATTGGTGCGCACGAACAGGTCGAGAATGCGATAGACCGAATTGGCCGCCACGCGCTTGCCCCGCCGCGTGCCGACGCTCTCGGCGATGTCATAGGCCGACGCCGGCTTTTCGTGCGCCGCCAGCGCCTCGAACACGTCGGCGCGCATTTCGGTCCACTGCTCTCCTGAGGCTGTCAGCGCTTCACGCGCGGCCTCGATCAGCTTGTCGCCTGCGAAATCGTGATGATGGTGCCCGGACATCGGTCCTAGATAGGCACGACCGCGCGCTCGCGCAAATCAGTTCCGCGTGAAGCCGACCTTGTAAAGATCAGGGAACAGTCGCTTGAGGTTGGCCACCTTCGGCGCGTCCCACCGCTTGATATAGCCGTGGTCGGGATTGTTGGCGGCAAAGTCCTGATGATAGCCTTCCGCCGGGTAGAACGCCTTGTAGGGCTCGATCGTGGTGACGATCGGCTGCTTCCACAGGCCGGACTTCTTCAACTGACCAAGATAGGCCGCAGCAACGCGCGCCTGTTCCTTGTCCATCGGCACCAGCGCATTGCGATACTGCGAGCCGTGGTCCGGCCCCTGGTAATTGAGCTGCGTCGGATCTGCCCCCACGGCAAAGAATACCCGCAAGAGCTGGTCGTAGCGGATCTTCGCGGGGTCATAGGTCACGCGCACCGCCTCCGCGTGGCCGGTCCGTCCTGAGCCGACGACGTCGTAGATCGCCGTGTTCTTCGCGCCGCCGTGATAGCCCGAGACCACGCTGCTGACGCCCTTGAGATGGCTGAAAACCGCTTCGATTCCCCAGAAGCACCCGCCTGCGAAAACGGCGGTCTTCTTGCCCGCCGGCTCGTTTGCCTGCACCGTCGCCGCAGGCGTCGCCACCGCGCCTTCGGCCTGTGCGGGTTGCTGGCACGATGCGGTAAAGATCCCCACCGCCAGTGCTGCGGAGAGGATCGGGCGGCGCATCTTAATGCGAAGCCTGTTCGCTGGCGTGTTCAAGATCCGGCGTCGCCAGTGCGGTGGTTCCGGCCGAAATGCCCATGACAGCGGCACCCATCAGGAACCCGAAGGCAAGCGAACGGAAGAAATCAGGCTTGAACAGGCCCATGGCATTCGGCTTTCACAAATCGTCTTGGCGTCCCGAACGCGATGCCTCGAGTCGCCTGAATCTCTGGTGACGCCCTGCACAGGGTTTCGTTCAGGTGATGTGACAATCTATGAACCGTTCACCAGCTGCGACGAACCGTTAGTCGCGCAACTGCACCCATACCGGAGCGTGGTCGCTGGCCTTCTCGCGGCCACGGTATTCCTTGTCGACGCCTGCTGCCACGAGTCGGTCGGCCAGTTCGGGCGAGAGCAGGGCGTGATCGATGCGGAAGCCATGGTCGCGCTGCCAAGCACCGGCCTGGTAATCCCAGAACGTCCACACCCCGCCCTGCGGATTGAAGGTGTCGATCGCGTCGGTCCAGCCGTCGTTGAGCAGGCGGCGGTAGGCATCGCGTGATTCGGGCTGCATCAGCGCATCGCTGGCCATCGCCTTGACCGAGAAGGTGTCCTTGTCCTCGGGGATCACGTTGTAATCGCCGATCACCACTGCAGGCACGTCCTCCGCCATGATCTCGGCCATGCGCCTGCGCAGGCGCTCCATCCAGCGGAGCTTGTAATCGAACTTCGGGCCTGGCTGCGGATTGCCGTTGGGCAAGTAGATGCACACCACGCGAATGCCGAAGACATCGGCCTCAAGATAGCGTGAATGCTCGTCCTCGGGCTCTCCGGCAAGACCGCGCTGCACTTCCACGGGCGCCTGCCCATCGGCGAGGATCGCCACGCCGTTGAAGCCCTTCTGCCCGTGCCAGATCGCGTGATAGCCGATCTTCTCGAACTCGGCGGCGGGAAAGCCTTCGTCCTGCGTCTTGATTTCCTGAAGGCAGGCAACCGAGGGCCGCGTTTCCTCCAGCCATTCGAGCAGGCGGGGAAGGCGGGCCTTGATCCCGTTGATGTTGAACGATGCGACCTTGATCATATCGCGAAGCTGGCGCCACAGCCGCATCCCGAAGCTGCTTGGGGATTGCTCACCCGGAACGCCGCGCCGCCAAGCGATTCCACGTATTCCACGACGCTGCCTTCCAGCAGCCCCAGGCTGACCTCGTCGACCACCAGCCGCACGCCGTCGGTCTCGGCGATCAGGTCGCCATCCTCTGGCGCCTCGGCCAGGCCGAACTTGTACTGGAAGCCCGAACAGCCCCCGCCTTCGACCGAAAGCCGCAGGATCGCGGGCTTGCCCTGCTTTTGCGCAATGGTGGCAACGCGAGCGGCGGCGCTCGGGGCGAGGGTGACCTGTGTTTCGCTCATGGCGCCAAGATAGGGGCGCAATGCCCAAACCTCAACGCCAGAAACCCAAGGTTAGGACCCTAGCGGTTCCGCTCGTCCTCGAGCCGGTCCTCGATCGATTCATCGTGGCCGGTCCCGCTGGACAGGAACACCAGCCCCATCAATGCCGCCATCAGCATGATCGTCAGCCAGACTCCCAATGCCGAGGCGATATAGAGGTGGATCGAGACGAAGCCGATCTGGATGTAGAGCACCGTGAGCACCACGCCGACGACGGCCGTGCTGAACAGCGCCATCCAGTTCATGATCTGCCGGTAACGGGCCCAGGCAAATCGTGCATTTTCAGGATCATCGAGCGGGGAATGTCCAGCCATGGCAAAGTCCTTTGGCGATCGAAGATGGTGCGCGCAACGGCTTTGACAATGGCCACCAAGATGGCATGATCCTTATGGGAGACCAGGCGGCCCGAAAAGACGCCCGAAGGCGCAAGTCGGCCGCATCACGCAGGAGGATGCCATGACGATTGCGCAAGTCATTCAGGGAAGAGGGGAAGTCTGGAGCGTGTCGGCCGACGCGCAGGTCTCCGACGCGATCGACATGCTCGCCCACCACCGCATCGGCGCCCTTCCGGTCAGCGATGGCGAGAGCGGCGTGGCGGGAATCTTTTCCGAACGCGACATGATCCGCTGCCTGCACAAGCATGGCGAGGCGGCGCTGCACATGAAGGTGCGCGACATGATGACGGCGCCCGTAGTCACCGTTTCGCCGCAGACGTCGGTGATGGAGGCGCTGGCCCTGATGACCCAGCGCCGCTTCCGCCATCTGCCTGTCGTGGAAGGAAATCGCATGGTCGCCTTCGTCTCGATCGGAGACCTCGTGAAGCACCGGCTCGACAAGATCGAGGCTGAGGCGGACGCGATGCGGGTCTATATCCAGCAGGCCTGAAGCATTTCCAACTCACGGGGGCAGAACGGCAACTCCCCCCGAACTCACCCCCATCTCCCCCCTGACTCCTGGGCACTTTCGCCCTGCAAACGGGCATCTCGTATTTCACGTGAAACACTCTAGGCTTCCCTGATTGATAGGGAAATCCGACATGCACCTGACCCGCCGTTCGCTCCTCGCCGGAGCCGCCGCCGCGACTGCCTCGCTCTCGATCTCGATCCGCGCGCAAGTCCTCCCGCCCCCAGGCTTCGCCACGCCGACTGGCACCTTCCCGTTCGCACCGGAAGTCTATCGCGAGCGCCGGGCGAAGCTCATGGCCACGCTCAAGGATGGCGTGGCAGTGATCCATGGGGCAGAGCGCGAACGGACCAGCGGGCCGGTAAGCCCGCCGTTCTATCAGTCCGGTGATTTTGCGTGGCTGACCGGCATCGTCGACGAACCCGGCGCGGTGCTGGTGCTTGCCCCGGCAGAGCGGACCTACAGGGAATTCCTGTTGCTGCCCTCGCGCGACGTGGAGACCGAGCGCTGGGATGTCGAGCGCCTGCCGCTGGGCTCGCTGATCGAACAACGCACGGGAATTCAGCGGGTCAGACGCACTTCGGGGCTGGACGGCCTCGTCACGCAGCTAGCGGCACGGAGCCGGACGCTGCATTTCATGGGGCCGATCACCAGCGCTTCGGCCCCGGTGCCGCCGGCGATGGAACTCTATGGCCGGGTGATGAGCCACGTTCCCGGCTGCACGATGAAGGACCAGAGTGCGCTGCTTCCTGCCCTGCGCACCGTCAAGGAACCGCGTGAGCTGGAGCTGATGCGCAAGGCGCTTGCCGCGACGCAGGCCGGGCATCTCGCCGCGATGAAGGCGGTGCGCCCCGGCATGACCGAGCGCCAGCTGACCGCGGTGCTGGAAGACGGCTTCCGTCAGAGCGGGGGCGAGGGGCTGTCCTACGATTCGATCGTGGCGACCGGCCGCAATGCCGCTTCGCTGCACTATGCCCACGGCAATGCCCTGATCGGTGCGCAGGACCTGGTGCTGATCGACGCCGCCGCCTCGGTCGGCAGTTACGCCTGCGATATCACGCGCACCTTCCCGGCCTCGGGCAGGTTCACCACGCCGCAGCGCGCGGATTACGAACTGGTCATGGCGGCGCAGGACGCGGCGGCCAGGCTGTTGAAACCCGGCGTGATTCACGAGGACATGACCGAGGCCGTCTATGCCCTGTTCCGCAAAGCCGGGCGGATTGACGAGTTCACGCATGGCCTTGGCCATTTCGTCGGCCTCGATGTCCATGACGCGGGCGACTATGCCAAGCCGATCCCGGCGGGCGCGGTCATCACCATCGAACCGGGGCTCTACAACCAGCAGATGAACCAGGGCATCCGCATCGAGGACCTCTACCTCGTCACCCCCACCGGCTGCGAACGCCTGAGCACCGGCATCCCGCGCACCGTGGCCGAGATCGAAGCATTCATGGCGCGGTAGGCCCCGACCGTTCCGGCGCAAAAATCGGCACTCCCATTGTCCGATTCCGCTTGCGCCGCCCGCCCCTGTTGCCATGATCTGCGGTCAATAGGGGAGTTCCTGGGATGGGTGGGCTGCTGGCCCCCGAGAATCTGCCGTTTGCCGTGGCGCTGGCCCTGCTGGTGCTGCTGGTCATCGTGCAAGTTACGGGTATATCGGACTTTCTTGGCGACGCGGATGGGCATGATGCGGACCTTGACGCAGGTTCGGCGCTGGCCAGCGTGACGGGCTTGGGCGCGCTGCCGTTCATCGTCTGGCTATCGTTCTTCCTCGCGACCTTCGGGCTCGTCGGCCTGTCGCTGCAGGAACTGGTGGCCTCGTTTTTCGGCGCTCCCTTCGGCCCCGGCGCGGCGACCGCGATGGGTCTTGTGGCGGCCTCGCCGGTCAACACCGTGGTGACCCGGCTGGCTGGCCGCGTCTGGCCGCATGACGAGACAACCGCCGTTCCGGTCGATGCGCTGCTCGGGCGCAAGGGCATCATCCACATCGGCCGCGCCACCCGTGGCAGCGCGGCGCGGGCGCAGGTGCGCGACGTGCACGGACAGCTCCACCTCGTCATGGTCGAACCGCACGAGGACAGCGCGATGCTCGGCGAGGGCTGCGAGGTGCTGCTCGTCCACCGCGAGGGCGAGACGTTCTACGCCGTGCCGGTCGATGGCCCGCTGCGCCTTGCCGACTGACCTTCCTTCAGGATTTCTTCCTCTTCGGAGACTGACATGAACCAGCTTGTTCCCATCGGCATCTATGCGGGCACCGGCCTTGCGCTCCTGCTGGTGATCGCTTTCACGCTGACCCGGCTCTATCGCCGCGCGACCAAGGAAGTGGGCTTCGTGCGCACCGGCTTCGGCGGTGAGAAGGTGGTGATCAACGGCGGCGCGCTGGTGCTGCCGGTGCTGCACGAAACGATGCCGGTGAACATGAACACCGTGCGCCTTGCCGTGGAGCGCAAGAACACCGATGCGCTGATCACGCTCGACCGGTTGCGGATCGATGTGAAGGCCGAGTTCTACGTGCGCGTCCGCCCCGATGCCGGTGCCATCGCCATGGCCGCGCAGACGCTGGGCATGCGCACGATGCAGCCCGAAGCCTTGAAGGATCTGGTCGAAGGGAAGTTCGTCGACGCGCTGCGCTCGGTCGCGGCGGGCATGACGATGAACCAGTTGCACGAACAGCGCGCCGACTTCGTCCAGAAGGTGCAGCAGGTCTCCTCGAACGACCTCGCCATGAACGGGCTGGAGCTGGAATCGGTCTCACTGACCGGGCTCGACCAGACCAGCATCGAACACTTCAACGCCAACAATGCTTTCGACGCCGAGGGCCTGACCAAGCTGACCGAGCAGATCGAACTGCGCAAGAAGGCGCGCAACGACATCGAGCAGGACACGCGGGTGCAGATCGAGATGAAGAATCTCGAAGCCGAGCAGCAGTCCCTGAAGATCAAGCGCGACAACGAATTCGCCCGACTGGAGCAGGAGCGCGAGATCGAGATGCGTCGGGCCGAGCAGGCGGCGGAAGTGGCGCGCGAGCAGTCCTTGCGCAATCAGGAAGCGGAAGCTGCGCGGATCGAGGCGAAGAAGCTGGTCGACAGCCAGCAGATCGAGGCCGATCGTGCGGTGCAGCAGGCGCGGATCGCGCAGCAGCAGGCCATCGAGATCGCCCGGCAGGAGCAGCAGATCGCGATCCAGAACAAGAGCCGCCAGGAAAGCCAGGCCAAGGCCGAAGCCGACGAGGCCCGCGCCAAGGCCGTTGCCGCCGAGGAACAGGTCGTCACTTCGCGCGAGACCGAAGTTGCCGAGCGCGGCAAGCGCATCGAGCTGATCGAAGCGGCCAAGGCGGCGGAACGCGATGCCATCCGCGTGAAGGTGGAAGCCGAGGCCGAGAAGGCCGCTGCCGCCAATCGCGCCGAAGCCGCCCGGCTTGAAGCCGAGGGCGAGGCCGAGGCCGAGAAGCTCCGCGCCGACGCTGCCCGGGTACGCTTCGAAGTGGAAGCGGCGGGCCAGCGTGCGATCAACGAGGCAGCGAACCTGCTCTCGTCCGACCAGATCTCGCTGCAGACCAAGCTGGCGCTGCTGAAAGTGCTGCCAGAGCTGGTGCGGGAATCAGCCAAGCCGCTGGAAGCGATCGATTCGATCAAGATCGTGCAGGTCGATGGGCTGACGCGCTCATCCGGTGGGGCAGGCGCCAATGGAGAAGGGGGCAGCGCGCCTTCGGCCAACGGCAACCTTGCCAGCGATGCGCTGACGGCTGCACTCAGCTATCGCGCGCAGGCGCCGATCATCGATGGCCTGATGAAGGAGCTGGGGCTCGACGGCGGATCGCTGGAGGGGCTGGTGAAGGCCGCGCCGGTAGTGGCGGCACCGGAGGCTTCATTTACTGTGAATGCAGGTGAAGCGGATCAGGCCTGACCAGCAAACCGTGTTACCCCGGCGCAGGCCGGGGTCCATGACCTCACCGTCGAGCCGGACATCGGCGTTATAGGCCCCGGCCTGCGCCAGGGCGACGGGTGATGTAAGTCGGGCGGGTTTCAGCCCAACCGCTTGGTCACCAGGTCCTGCAGGTTGGCTTCGGGCCGTGCGCCGTAGTGGGAGATGATCTCGGCGGCGCAGATGGCACCGAGGGTGAGGCTTTCGGCGAGCGGTTTATTGCGAACGTAGCCGTAGAGGAAGCCGGCGGCGAAGAGGTCTCCGGCGCCGGTGGTGTCGATGACCTTGTCGATCGGCTCGGCCGGGACGTGGGCGTGTTCACCGTCGCTTATCGCATGGGCGCCGTTCTCGCTGCGGGTGACCACGACCGTCGGGACCTTGGCGGCGAGCTGTTCCAGCCCCGCGTGGAAGTCCTCGACGCCGGTGAGGGCGGCAAGTTCGTGTTCGTTGGCGAAAAGGATGTCGATCTGGCCGTCAGCGATCAGGGCGCGGAAATCGTCGCCGTGGCGCGAGATGACGAAGGCGTCTGACAGGGTGAAGGCGACCTTGCGGCCGGCGCTGCGCGCGGCGGCAATGGCGCGGCGCATGGCCTTGCGCGGCTCTTCCGGGTCCCACAGGTAGCCTTCGAGATAGAGCACGCTGGCAGACGCGATCTGGGCATCGTCCAAGGCTTCGGCGGGCAGGAACTGCGAGGCGCCAAGGAAGGTGTTCATCGTGCGCTGGCCATCGGGAGAGACGAAGATCAGGCAGCGCGCCGTCGGCGGCTCGTCAGCGCGGGTCGGCGTCTGGAAATCGATGCCGCCGGCGCGGATATCGTGGGCGAAGACTTCGCCGAGCTGGTCATCGGCGACCTGGCCGATGAAGGCGCACTTCGCTCCCAGTGCGGCAAGGCCGGCCAGCGTGTTGGCAGCAGAACCGCCGGAAATTTCGCGCGCCGGGCCCATGGCGTCGTAAAGCTCCTGGGCACGGGCGGTATCGACCAGGGTCATGCCGCCCTTGGCGAGGCCGAGCCGTTCGATGTCCGCATCCTCGCAAGGAGCCATGACATCGACGATGGCGTTGCCGATGGCGATGACGTCGTAAACCGGTTCGGACATTCAGGCAGGCTCCGTGATTTCGGGAATGGCGATGGCCTAGCCGCTATGCCGCGTTGCAGCAATAGCGGGGGGCAGCAAGCGCGCGAACGCGCCGGTCTGGACGGCCCGCGCGCCAGTCCGCCGAAGCCACGGTTGACGATGGCCGGGGAGCGCGGCATCCCGCACCGGTGACGTTCCCCAAGTTCCTCTCCGTCTCCGCTCTGGCCCTGCTGCTCGCATCATGCGGCGGAAGCGGTGCGCCGTCTGGCGGCAAGACTCCGGTGGTGCGGTCGGCATCATCGGCGCCGGTGCGGACCACGGTTCCACGGCCGGCTCCGGTCGGCAAGCCAATTGCGCAAGTGCAGATGATCCCCGGCCTTGAAGGCGTGATCGGATCGGACGCGCTGCAGCTTGGCCGCGTCTTCGGCACGCCGCGGCTCGACGTGATCGAGGATGACGCCCGCAAGATGCAGTGGTCGGGCACGGCCTGCATTCTCGACGTCTATCTCTATCCGCCGGCGAATGGCGGCAAGCCGACGGCGACTTATGTCGACGCGCGGCGCGGCGATGGACGCGACGTGGATCGTGCAGCCTGCGTGGCTGCGCTCAGGAAGGCGCCGTAACCGCGCACGACGGTGCAGCCGGGATCGCTGCCCACGGCGCGAATGCGGCGACGCCCTCGCGCGAGACATCGGCCAGAGTGTAGCGATCGAGCACGGCGAGGAAGGCTTCCAGCGCCTCGGCCAGAACGCTGCTGAGCGCGCAGTTGGTCCGCAAGGCGCAGGTGGCGCAATCGGCGAGGCGCATGCCCTTTTCAAGTTTGCGGACCGCTTCGCCGACCGTGATTTCCGCTGCCGGGCGAGCCAGCGTGATGCCGCCGCTGCGGCCACGCTGCGATTGCGCGAGGCCCGCCTGCACCAGTCCTTGCGCGACCTTGGCGACATGGTGGTAGCTGAGGCCCTGTTCGGCGGAGAAGGCCGGCAGGCTGACCGCCGTGCCCTTGCGCGCGAGCACGATCAGCAGGCGCAGGCCGAAGTCGGTGTGCTGGGTAAGTTGCATTCCGTGAGAATCGTTTTTCCGCTTGCCTAAATCAAGCAGATAAAATACCGGTTTTTTCAATACCTGATTGGAGATCCCGAGATGCGCACCGCTTCCGAACATGCAAAGACCATCGTCAAGGCCACCGCACCGGTTATCGAGAAGCATGGCGTGGATATCACCACTGCAATGTACAAGCGCTTGTTCCAGAACGAAGATGTGAAGGCCATGTTCGATCAGGCCGCGCAGGAAAGCGGCGAGCAGCCGCGCCGTCTCGCTGCGGCGATCCTTGCCTACTCGAAGAACATCGACAAGCTGGAGAACCTCGGGAGCGCGGTGACGCGGATGGTGCAGCGCCACGTCGAAACCGGCGTGAAGGCCGAGCATTACCCTTATGTGGCCGAGGCCCTGCTGCCGGCGATTCGCGACGTGCTGGGTGCCGAAGTTGCCACCGATGAGGTGCTGGCAGCCTGGGGCGAGGCCTACTGGATGCTCGCCGACATCCTGATCGCCGCCGAGGCAGAGGCCTACGCCGCCGCGGCCTGAGCCCACAGATTGAGGGCTGCTGCTGCAACGAGCCCGCCTGCCGTGGATCCCCTCCGAAGCGGCAGGCGGGCTTTGTTGTGTGTATGCTACTCTGCCCCGAAGCTGATTTCGGCGTGGGTGCGCAGGCGCTCGACGAGGGTTTCCCCGAGGATGGCGCCGGGGGTCCCGATCATGCCGGGCGCCCTGGATGACAGCAGGGCGATGCCAGTTTCGGCGATCATGCGGCTGGTGGAGCCATAGCCTGGATCGTAGCGGCCCTTGACGCCATAGCGGATGGTCTGGCCGTCGGGCATCTCGCCCAGGAACAGCACGTCGTAAAAGCCGGTCTCGCGCTCTTCCTTCGAGGGGCCTTCACCCGGCTGGGGATCGTCGGGACGGCCGATCATCGGCGTTTTCGCCATGTGCTCGGCAATCGCCTTGCCCTGATCGCCGGGGCCGGTGAGCACCATCTCGTCATAGACGAAATCGGTGCCCCAGACGTGGCCGAGAAGGGCGTTGGTGCGGTGGACGTTCTTGGTGTTGATCGCCGCCATGATGAACGGCGTTTCCCACGAATCCAGCGTATCGTCGTGCTGGACCTTGTCGCCCGCAGGCTGGGCCGGGCCTTCGAATCCGGGGGTGAGGCAGAAGCTGCTCTGCATCAGCGGGATCAGCGAGGGGTCCTTGGCCAGCGCGGCGAGCGTGGCCTTGAGGCTGGCGGCGGTCCCTCCCGAAGCGCCGCCCTTCATGCCGCGCACGCGCCCTTTCACGCGCGGAGCAGGGCGGCCGAACCGGGCCACCGCTTCCTTCTGCAGCATCAGTACGCCGAGATCGAACGGGATCGAATCGAAACCGCTAGAGAAGCAGATGCGCGCGCCGGTGCGCGTGGCCTCTTCGCCATACTTGTCGATCATCTGGCGCATCCACACGGGTTCGCCGCACAAATCGGCGTAGTCCGTGCCGGCCGCGATGCAGGCGGCGAGCAGCGGTTCGCCATAAAGCTGGTAGGGGCCGACCGTGGTGACGACGACTTTCGCTTGGGCTGCCATGGCCTTGAGGCTGGCCGGATCGGCAGCGTCGGCAACGATCAGCGGCGTGTTCTTGGGCGCCTCGATCAGGGCGCGAACCTCTGCCAGCTTTGCCGCCGAGCGTCCAGCCATGGCCCAGCGCGGGCCTTCCTGCCCGTAATGGCGTGCAAGATATTCTGCTACCAGCCGCCCGGTGAACCCTGTCGCCCCGTACACGACGATGTCATAGGGCCTCTCCGACTTCTCCATCAGCCTCTCCGCCTGTTGTGCTTATGGCGGTCAGCTTGGCGAGTTCGGTGACGATTGCAACCGGATTTAAGCGCCGGGTTAAGGGGTGCTTACAACCTGGGCAGGGTGACGCCGCGCTGGCCCATGTATTTGCCCGCGCGGTCGGCATAGCTGACTTCGCACGGTTCGTTGCCCTGCAGGAACAGGAACTGGCAGGCACCTTCGTTGGCATAGATCTTGGCCGGGAGCGGCGTGGTGTTCGAGAACTCCAACGTGACGTGGCCTTCCCAACCCGGTTCCAGCGGGGTGACGTTCACGATGATGCCGCAGCGTGCATAAGTGCTCTTGCCAAGGCAGATCACCAGCACGTCGCGCGGCACGCGGAAGTATTCGACCGTGCGGGCCAGCGCGAAGGAATTGGGCGGGATCACGCAGACGTCGGTCTCGCGGTCGACCAGGCTGGCGCCGTCGAAGTTCTTGGGGTCGACCACAGCAGAATCGACATTGGTGAAGATCTTGAACTCGGGCGCGACGCGGGCATCGTAGCCGTAGGACGAGAGGCCGTAGCTGATGCAGCCATCACGGCGCTGGTTCTCGACGAACGGCTCGATCATGCCTTCGTTGAGCGCCTTGTCGCGGATCCACTTGTCGGAAAGAATGGCCAACTGGCTCTCCCATGTGAAGCTTGTGCGGGAATGCCCACCCCCGGCCCCTCCCGCTTTCGGGAGGGGGGAATGGCCCGAAATGTCTAAGCCAGATTGGCGGGGCCGAAGGCGTTGGGCAAGAGCACCGACAGGCGCATTTCCACGGTTTCCTGCGCGCCGACGCAGATCACCAGCGGATCGGTGCGGCCCAGCGCGGCCAATTCGTTCAATATCTGGCGGCAGCGGCCACATGGGCTGATCGCGGCATCGATTGCGCCGCCCATGCCGCCAAGCACCGCCACGGCAAGCAGGCCACCGCGCCGACCGGCGTGCGAGGCAATCGAGGCGGCGACGGTCTCGGCGCAGAGCGAGAGGCCGTAACTGGCATTCTCGAAATTCGCGCCGGTGACGATCGCGCCATCATCGAACAGCAGCGCCGCGCCGACGTGGAAGCCGGAGTAGGGGGCATAGGCGCTGTCCATCGCGCGCCGGGCGGCGGCGATCAGGTCTTCGCGGGAATCGGCCAGAACGTCGCTCACACCGGTAACCTCATTGTTGCACCACCACCCAATGCACCGGCCTTGTGCTGGCATCCAGACGCAAGCGGTCGCTCGCCGTCCACATCACCCACGGCCGGCCGGCATAGGTCGGCGCGAGAAAATCCTGCGCGACCCAGATGTTACGGTCAATCCGCGCGGCGAGGTGGTACTCCTTCTCGAGACCGCGCGAGACCATCAGGATAACCGGCTTTTCGGCGTGCTTTTCCACCTGGTTGAGGAAGGTCGTCAGCTCGCTCTGCATCTGTGCTTCGCCGGGCACCTGCGGGCAAGTGCGCGAATCGATGTCGAGCCGGATGGCGGGCGGGAGCAGGTCCTTGTCGCGCGGGACGATAGTGACGAAGTTCGCCGCCTGGGCATCGGCAGGCGCGCACAGATCGTAGACGTGGACCGCGCCGACCTGCATGCCCCGCTGCCGCGCGGCGATCACGCCATCGGCAAAGGCGGCGTCGCGCGTCGAAGTGCCTTCGCTTGCGGTCAGGTAAGCGAAATCGGCCCCTGCGGCGCGCAGCAGGCGCCAGTCGATCGGACCGTCATCGTCGCTCAGCCAGACGCCTTGCACCGCATAGTCGCGCCGGTCCGGCATCCATGTGCGGGCCTTCCACCACGCAAGGCCGCCTGCGACCAGGGCCACCAGCAGCAGGACGCCAAGAATGCGCCTTCGTGCCGCACCGGGGCGGCGAGTATTCCGTTTTTTCGGCATATGGAGAGTTGCGCGCGCCCCGAGTCTCAGATCAGCCCCTGATATGCAGCACGCAGATCAGGGTAAAGAGCCGACGGGCCGTGGGAAAATCCGTATCGATCTTGCCTTCGAGCCGTTCGAGCAAGGTGTCGGCAGCATCGTTGTGGATGCCGCGCCGGGCCATGTCGATCGTCTCGATCTCTGACGCCGTAGCCTTGCGAATCGCCTGATAGTAGCTGTCGCAGATCGCGAAATATTCGCGGATCGGGCGGCGGAAACGGCCCAGGCCGAGGATGATCGTCTCGAGCGGGGTGCCATCATTGTCGGCGATGGCGAGGACCAGCCGCCCGTCATCGACCGAAAGCTTGAGCCGATAGGGCCCGGTGTGCCCGGCTTCAAACGCGCGCAGCGGCTTGAAGGTGTTTTCCTCGATCAGATCGAAGATCGCGATGCGCCGCTCCTGCTCGATATCGGCGTTGCGCCAGATGATCGTCGCTTCGTCCAGCTCGATATGCGAGATGCGCGGGTCGGCCATAGAGGTCACCTGTGTTGCAGACGCGTTGGGCTCGGGCAAGGGTTTTGACCTGGTGCTCCCCGCTATCCACAGGGTCCGTCCATTGCCGGATCGGGCCGGTTCGGGCACTATGGGCAAATGTCCGCCAGCGAAGCCATCCTCACCCGCGAACCTTCGGAAATCCGCGCGCTCCCCTCCAACGTCGAGGCGGAAGCGGCCTTTCTGGGGGCGGTGCTGATCGACAATCGCATCCTGGAGGAACTGCAGACCCCGCTGAAATCCGAGCATTTCTTTGCCGCCGTCCATGGCCGGGTGTTCGAGCGCATCCAGGCGCTGATCGATCGCAAGGCGGTGGTCACCCCGGTAACGTTGAAGCCCTATTTCGAGAGCGACGAGGGGCTGAAGGAACTCGGCGGCGTTGCCTATCTGGCGCGGCTGACCTCGGACGGGCAGGGCCTGCTCAATCCGCGCGAACTGGCCGAGCAGATCTATGACCTCGCCCTGCTGCGCGAGCTGATCTCGGTAGGGCGCAACCTTGTCGAAGGCGCATTGGATACCAGCGATTCGGTCGCCCCGCTGGAGCAGGTGGAGAAGGCCGAAGCCGCGCTTTATGCCGTGGCCGAAGGCGCGCAGACCGGGAGCGAGGCGCAGAGCTTTGCGCAGGCGACGCGCGCATCGCTGGAGATGATCGAGAAGGCGCTGCTTTCGGGCGGCCATATCTCGGGCAAGACCACGGGCCTGACCTCGGTCAACGAGAAGATCGGCGGCCTGCACGATTCCGACCTCATCATCCTTGCCGGACGCCCCGGCATGGGCAAGACCTCGCTCGTCACCAACATCGCATTCAACGCGGCCGACCGGCTGCGCCGCGACATGGCCGATGGCATTGCGCTCAAGGATTCGGTTGGGGCAGGGGTCGCCTTCTTCAGCCTCGAAATGAGCGCCGACCAGCTCGCCACGCGTATCCTGGCCGAACAGTCAGGCATCAGTTCCGAAGCGCTGCGCATGGGCCGAATCAGCCGCGAGGACTTCCAGCAGCTGTCGTTCGCCAGCCAGCGTCTGGCCGAACTGCCCCTCTATATCGACGATACCCCAGCGCTGACGATCGGCTCGCTTCGCGCGCGTGCCCGCCGTCTGAAGCGCCGCCACGATATCGGGCTGATCATCGTCGACTACCTGCAGCTGCTGCAGGGATCGGGCCGCAGCGACAACCGCGTGAACGAAATCTCGGAAATCTCGCGCGGTTTGAAAACGCTGGCCAAGGAACTCTCGGTTCCGGTGATCGCGCTTTCGCAGCTTTCCCGTGCGGTGGAACAGCGCGACGACAAGCGCCCGATGCTGTCGGACCTGCGCGAATCCGGCTCGATCGAGCAGGACGCCGACATGGTGTGGTTCGTGTTCCGCGAGGACTACTATGTCGCCGCCAAGGAGCCGAAGCAGCCGCAGGGCAATGATGACGCCAAGGTGCAGGAAGCTCACGCCGCCTGGCAGGCGGAAATGGAGCGCGTCTATGGCCTGGCAGAACTGATCGTGGCCAAGCAGCGCCACGGCTCCACCGGCAAGGTGCGCCTGCGCTTCGAATCACGCATCACCCGCTTCAGCGACCTTGCGCCGGATGACCTGCGCGCCGCTTACGCGAGTGACGACGAGTAGACCCGTTACGGCGCCTGATGCATCAGCGCCCGGGCATCAAGGATCGGCTGTGGCGAGATGGTAATTCCGCCAGACCATGGCCGATCGAGATCGAGAATCAGCACCATTGCCAGCGACAGCAGCAGGAATAGCGCATGACTGGCAGCGAGATGCCGCCGATCCTGCCAGCGCCCTAGCACATAGCCCACCATGCCGGCAGCCATGAGCGCATAAAGGCTGACCATGTCGAGCACCCGCCCGGGAATGCGCGCCTCTCGCTCCGCCTTGCGGCTGGACGCGGCATCGAACATCTCATTGGTCGCGCCGACCAGCGAGGCAGCCATCGGCGGGTCGAGCCGGGCAAGGGCGGGGCCAAGTGCTTTCCAGACCGTGCCCTGTGCGACGGCGGATCGTGCCTCGACGGCGCTGCGGTCAGTCGCGTCGTGCAAGCTCGCCCGGATATCGCCGTAACTGCGCATCGCCGTGCGCAGACCATCGCCCTCGGGCCCCGGAACGAGCGTTGCCCGCAGCCAGGCAGTGCCGATGGCATTGCCTTCCGCCACCACCATCTCTCGCCGGGAATCGTAGCGGGAGAGCGAAAGCGAGAAGGTGAAGCCGATGAGCAGGCCAAGCAGGGCGAGCACCGCCGAAAGCAGGTAGCCATCGCCGCTTTCACCACGATCGACCTCGCCGCGCAGACGCCCGAGCCGCATGCCGAGGTGACAGAGCAGGGCCATCAACAGGAAGAAGGCAACGCCCAGCGCCAAGAGCGGGGCTCCCGCCATGACATTCTCCAGCATCGCCATCTGCATCCCTCCCATGCCGAGGCGCAATGATGGACGATTCGACGCGACGCCGGAAGTGGTCCATGCGAATCCTTGACTTTTCCACACCTCCGGCCTAGCTGCCGTCCTTTCCGTATCCTTTGATTGATTGGAGTGCCTGATGGCGCGCGTTACCGTCGAAGATTGCGTCGACAAGGTCCCCAACCGTTTCGATCTCGTCCTGCTGGCTGCCGAGCGCGCACGCGCGATTTCGGGCGGCGCCGAACTTACCGTCGATCGTGACCGCGACAAGAACCCGGTCGTCGCCCTGCGCGAGATCGCCGAAGAGACCGTGCGTCCCGCCGTGCTCAAGGAAAACGTGATCCAGTCGCTGCAGCGCGTGCTGCCCGATGACGACGATGAAGTCGATGAAATCGGCTCGCTGTCGCAGTCGGCCGAAGCGCTGCGCATCACCGCCGCGGCACCGGTGCGCAACACCTCGCTGGGTGCTGACTACGACGGCTGATTTGAGTTCAGATCAATGACTTGAAAAAGGCCCGCAGTTCGCGCTGCGGGCTTTTTTCATGTGTTTTCCAGTCTTTCAGCCATCAGCTGCCAGACTTTGTTGATCGCCTTCAGCGGGCGGACCATCACCTTGAAATCGGCGATGCGGCCTTCGAGGTCGAAGCGGATCAGGTCGATGCCATTGACCTTGATCCCGTCCATCTCGCATTCGAACTCGAGGCAGGCTTCGGCCCCATCCACGAGCTCGCGCACATAGCGGAAGGTGCCGTTGCCGAAGACCTGGCCGGCAGCGGTGAGGTACATCAGCACCTTTTCGCGGCCCTCCTGCGGCGTGTGGACAACGGGGGAGTGGAACACGGCATCGTCGGCGACAAGTTCGTCGAGCAGCGCAATGTCGCCGCTGACCATATATCGGTGCCAGGCTGCAAGGCCGAGTTTCATGTGCTTCTCCCGTTGTTCTGTTTCTGGTTAGGGCAGGGGCGTTGAGCCGGCATTGATCGGGCGCAACGCTGGCGCCTCAACCGAGATGCTGCGCGAAGAAATCGCGGGTGCGGCGATCGGCGAGAGCCGCGCCATCCTCGTCACGGCGGCTGCCCATCTCGGCAGCAAAGCCGTGGTCCAGCCCTTCGTAATCGTGCAGCGTGACCCGGGGATGCGGATCGAGCGCATCATGGATCGCCTTCTGCGCATCCGGACCAACGAAATGGTCAGCAGTCGGGATGTGCAGCATGAGCGGGTTGGCAATGGCGTGTGCTTCGTTCAGCATCTGGTCGATCATCACGCCGTAGTAGCCAACCGAGGCGTCGATATCGGTGCGCGCCGCCGCCATGTAGGCCATGCGCCCGCCAAGGCAGAAGCCGACGAGGCCGACCTTGTCGATGCCTTCGTAGCCGCGCAGGAAGCGGATCGCCGCTTCGATGTCCTTCACGCCCGCATCCGGATCGTACTGGCCGAAATAGCCGAGGGCTTCCTGGAACTGCTCGGGCACGTCGGCATCGAGCTCTACGCCGGGTGCAAAGCGCCAGAAGATGTCAGGCGCCAGCGCCATGTAGCCCAGATCGGCCCAGGCCTCGCACTTGTGGCGGATGCCGGGATTCAAGCCGAAGATCTCGGGGATGACGATGATGGCGGCGCGGATGGGGCCATCGGGCGTTGCCAGATAGCCCGGAATTTCGCCTTCGCCATCGAGCGCTGCAAACGTGATCTTTTCACCCATTGTCGTTCATCCTGCGATTCAAAGGAGTTGGTCGGATACCATGTTGGCCCCCGCGGTGGACTTTGCCAAGCGTGCATGACAATCTCTGCCGAACAGCGGATGCCGAAAGGGCGCACATGAAAGTCACCGTCGAAGTCGATTGCACGCCCGAAGAAGCCCGCCGGTTCCTCGGCTTGCCCGATGTCTCGAAAGCGAATGACGTCTATGTCGAGAGCGTCGCCAAGGCGATGCAGGGGGCGGGCAGCCTCGACCAGTTGCAGAGCTTCGCCAAGCAGGTCGCGCCGATGGGCGAGATCGGGCTGAAGCTCTTCCAGAACTTCATGGAGCAGGGCGGACTTGGCGCCATGAGCGGAAGTTCGAAGAAGCCGAAGGACTGACGTTTCACGTGGAACAGTGTAGGGCGGAGCGGTGACCGACACCATCTTCGCCCTCTCTTCCGGCCCGCCGCCCGCGGGCATTGCTGTCATTCGGATCAGTGGTCCGCGAGCCGGCCCTGCCCTGAGCGCACTCACAGGCAAGCTACCCGCGCCGCGCCGCGCAGCTTTGGCAACTCTCGCCGATCCCGCAGACGGTACCCACCTCGACCGCACAATGGTGCTCTGGCTGCCCGGCCCCGGAACGGCCACCGGTGAGGACAGTGCCGAACTGCATCTCCATGGCGGCCGGGCTGTCGTGGCTGCCGTGGAAGCAGCGCTCGAGCGCCTGCCGGGCTTGCGCAGGGCGCAGGCGGGCGAGTTCACCCGCCGTGCCTTTGCCAATGGCCGGATCGATCTGGCGGAGGCAGAGGGCCTTGCCGATCTGCTTTCTGCCGAGACCGAACTGCAGCGACGCGTCGCACTGGCCATGGCCGAAGGCGCGCTTTCGCGTGACGTTGAAGGCTGGCGCGCGGAACTCCTGGACATTTCGGCAAAGCTGGAAGCGGCGCTGGACTTTTCGGATGAAGACGATGTCGCGGAAGGGGAGTGTGCGCTACCGACAGGGTTTGCCGGTGACTGCCTTGCACTGGCAGGAAAGATCGCCGCGTGGCTCGATCGGCCCCGCGCAGAGCCGCTGAAGGAGGGCTTCCGCGTCGTACTTGCCGGACCTCCCAACGCAGGCAAGTCAACCCTGTTCAATGCACTGGTAGAGCAGGAGGCTGCGATCACGGCGGCCGAGCCCGGCACCACCCGTGATGTGCTGACGTTCGCGGCGTCGCTCGATGGCGTGCCGTTCACCTTTGTCGATACCGCCGGCCTGCGCGATGAAGGCGCGGGCGAGATCGAACGGATCGGCATCGCAAGAGCGAGGGCGGCCGCAGAGAAGGCCGACCTGATCCTGTGGCTGGGTCCAGAAGGAAAGGGACCAGAAGGACGGACCCTGTGGGAAGTTTCTGCGCGGGCGGACGATCCGGCCGCTGCCAGGAAGTCAGGGGACGCGCTGATCGTCTCTGCACGGACAGGTGAGGGAATGATGGCGCTTCGCGCAGCACTGGTCGCTCATGCACAGGGCGCGCTGCCTGCGCCGGGAGACGCAGCACTCAATCAACGACAGCATGACCGGTTGAGCGAGGTGGCCGCAGCGCTTCGATTTGCGGCAGTGGAGCGCGATAGTCTGCTGGCGGCCGAGAACCTTCGCCTCGCGCGGCGGGCGCTGGATGCACTCGTTGGCCGGACCGGCACCGAGGACATGCTTGATGCGCTGTTCGGGCGGTTCTGCATCGGCAAGTAGTGTTTCACGTGAAACAGTGCACCTGATGCTTTGACGCGAATCCACAAGTCGCGTATCGCGCCACTCATGCAGCAATTCGACATCATCGTGGTCGGCGGCGGACATGCCGGCGTCGAGGCGGCCGCCGTTGCGGCGCGAATGGGTGCACGCACCGCTCTGGTCTCGTTCGATCCTGCAACGGTTGGCGCAATGAGCTGCAACCCGGCGATTGGCGGCCTAGGCAAGGGCCACTTGGTTCGCGAGGTCGATGCCTTTGACGGCCTGATCGCGCGCGCAGCCGACGCGGGCGCCATCCACTACCGCATGCTGAACAGGTCGAAGGGCAGCGCGGTGCAGGGACCGCGCGTGCAGGCGGACCGCAAGCGCTTCAAAGCGGCAATCCAGATGATGATCGCCGCACAGCCGAACCTGACGCTTGTCGGGGGCGAGGCTGCAGCGCTCCATCTCGAAAACGGGCGAGTTGCCGGCGTAGACCTGGCCGACGGCTCGCGACTGCATGGCAGGGCGGTCGTCCTGTGCACCGGCACGTTCCTGGGCGGGCGCCTGTTCCGCGGCGAGGAGCGCATGGACGGCGGCCGGATCGGGGAAAGTTCGGCGCATCGCCTCGCTCAGCAGTTGCGGGCAGCCGACCTGCCGATGGCGCGCCTGAAGACCGGGACGCCGCCACGTATCGACGGTCGGACCATCGATTGGGCACGCCTGCCTGAGCAGCCGAGCGATGCCGACCCGTGGACGATGTCGCCGCTGACCAAGGCCCGTCCGCTGCCGCAGGTGTTCTGCGCCATCGCCCGGACCAACGAACGGACGCACGACATCATCCGGGCAGGGCTGGATCGGTCTCCGCTCTTCACCGGTGCCATCGGCGCACAGGGTCCGCGCTATTGCCCGTCGATCGAGGACAAGATCCATCGCTTCGGCGACCGTGACGGGCATCAGGTCTTCCTGGAACCAGAAGGGCTGGACGACCCGACCGTCTATCCAAATGGAGTCTCCACCTCGCTGCCGA
Source organism: Novosphingobium sp. GW835-FHT14H07 (assembly GCF_058793515.1). Lineage (NCBI taxonomy): Bacteria > Pseudomonadati > Pseudomonadota > Alphaproteobacteria > Sphingomonadales > Sphingomonadaceae > Novosphingobium > Novosphingobium sp. GW835-FHT14H07. Next base: position 127,337 of record NZ_JBXAFX010000007.1, on the reverse strand, counting down.
CGGATGTGCAGGTGGCGATGATCCGTTCGATGGAAGGGCTGGAGCAGGCCGAGATCACCGTGCCCGGCTACGCTGTCGAGTACGACCACATCGATCCGCGCGCGCTGCGCCGGAGCCTTGAGGTCAAGGCGATTCCAGGCCTCTACTGCGCCGGCCAGATCAACGGCACGACCGGGTACGAGGAAGCCGCGGCGCAGGGGCTCGTCGCCGGAATGCATGCCGCCGCGGCGGTGCTGGGACGTGAAGCTCCGGAGCTCGATCGCGCCAACAGCTACATGGCAGTGATGGTCGATGACCTGACCCTGCACGGCGTGAGCGAGCCCTACCGGATGCTGACGGCACGGGCCGAGTATCGCCTCCGCCTGCGGGCCAACAATGCGAGTTCGCGGCTGACGCCGATCGGCCTGGCGGTCGGGTGCATCGCTGATGAGCGAGCCCAGTGGTTCGAAGCGCGACAGGCGATGCGGGGACGGCTGGAAGAGGCGCTGGCGCAGACAGCAACGCCTACTGAACTCGGCCGCGTCGGCATTACGGTTGGCGCGGATGGAGCGCGACGCTCACTGACAGAATGGCTGCGCTTTCCTGAAGTGACGCTCGAAACCTTGCGGCCTTGGATAGGCGATGAGACCTTCGATCCATTCCTTGCCGAGGAGATTGAGGAGGACGCAGCTTACGCGCCGTACCTCGCACGGCAGGAGGCTGAGCTGCGTGACCTGCGTGCGTCGGAACATGTCCCCTTGGGGGAGGGCTTCCCCTTCGCTGAAGTGCCCGGCCTGTCGCGCGAGATGGTCGAGCGACTGGAGAAGGCTCAGCCTGACACCCTTGCTGCTGCCGGTCGCATTGCCGGAATCACCCCGGCAGCGCTCGCCAGTCTGCTGGTTCACGCGCGGCGGAGGATTCTGGCATGACGATCGCAACCGAAGCTGAAGCGCAGGCATGGTTGCGCGATGGGCTGGAGGTAGACGCTGCCACCATGGAGCGATTGGCCCATCTGGTGTCGCTGCTGCTGGAAGAGAACGAGCGGCAGAACCTCGTGGCGAGAGGAACGTTGCCGCACGTGTGGGTGCGCCATATTGTTGATTCCGCCCAGTTGCTGCATGTTTCACGTGAAACACTTCCAGCGGGGGAGTGGCTCGATCTTGGCACCGGTGCGGGCTTTCCGGGCCTCGCCATCGCTGCGCTGCAACCTCAACGGCCGGTGACACTGGTAGATTCCCGGCGCCTTCGCACCGAGTGGCTTCAGCGCGCAGCAGATGTACTGGGGCTAGGCAATGTCCGCGTTGTGCTGTCGCGGGTAGAGGACCTTCCATCCGGTCCGCATGCGGTCATTTCTGCTCGGGCATTTGCGCCTCTGGACAAGCTGGTCACTCTTTCCGCACGCTTTTCCACACCGGACACGGTCTGGCTGTTGCCGAAAGGGGCAGGGGCAGCGCAAGAATTGCAGATGCTCCCCGAATCATGGAATCACATGTTCCACGTGGAACAATCGCTGACGGATGCGAACGCTGGTGTGATCTGCGGCCGGCTTCTCGGCGGCAGTCCACCGCGCCCCTCGAACGCCAAGGGCAAACGCAAATGATCACGATCGCGGTCGCAAACCAGAAGGGCGGAGTGGGCAAGACCACTACGGCGATCAACATCGCCACCGCACTCGCGGCAACGGGGTGGAAGACGCTGCTGGTCGATCTCGATCCGCAGGGCAACTGCTCGACGGGCATCGGTATCGCGGCGGGTGAACGTGAGCGATCTTCCTATGACTTGCTGATCGATCAGGCTTCGGTCGCCGATTGCCTGATGGCGACACGCATCCCGGGCCTGGATATCGTACCTGCGACGGTCGATCTGTCCGGCGCGGAAGTGGAGCTGGTCAGTGTCGAGGACCGCACCCATCGCCTGCGCAAGGTGCTCAATGGCGATACCGGGCATGACATCTGCTTGATCGATTGCCCGCCGTCGCTCGGGTTGCTGACGCTCAATGCCCTTACCGCGGCGGACACGATCCTGGTGCCGCTGCAATGCGAGTTCTTCGCGCTCGAAGGGTTGAGTCAATTGTTGCAGACGGTGGAGCGGGTGCAGGAGCGGTTCAATCCGGACCTGGGCATCCTTGGCATCGTGCTGACCATGTATGACCGGCGCAACCGCCTGACCGACCAGGTCGCCGATGACGTGCGTTCGTGCCTGCGCGATCTGGTGTTCGAGAGCGTGATTCCGCGCAACGTGCGCTTGTCGGAAGCGCCGAGCCACGGGTTGCCGGCGCTGATCTATGACCATGCCTGCCCCGGATCGCAGGCCTACATGAAACTGGCGCGCGAACTGATCGGTCGCCTGCCCGAGAGGAGACAAGCGGCATGAGCGGCGAAGACGCAGTGAAAGCACCGGCACGCCGGACCGGGCTTGGCCGTGGCCTTGGCGCACTGATGGGTGAAGTGCGGCGCGAGGAGCCAATCGCGCGCATCTCGGTTTCGCCCGCGGATGTCGCCGAGAGCCGGGACGGCGGGCTGGCGCTGCTGACAGTAGCGTCGATCGAGCCGCATCCGGAACAGCCGCGCCGGCATTTTGATGAAGACGCGCTTGAAGAGCTGGCGCAGTCGATCGCGGCACGCGGCGTGATCCAGCCGGTGGTCGTGCGGCCATTGCCGGGCGGACGATATCAGCTTGTGGCTGGTGAGCGGCGCTGGCGTGCGGCGCAGAAGGCGCAGGTTCACGAGATTCCAGCGATCGTGCGCAAGCTGGATGACCGCGATGTTGCCGCGCTGGCGCTGATCGAGAACCTGCAGCGCGAGGATCTCAACCCGGTCGAAGAAGCTCGGGCCTATCAGCGCCTGGCCGACAGCGAGGGCCTGACGCAGAACGATATCGCCAAGTTCGTGGACAAGTCACGCAGCCACGTCGCCAACATGATGCGCCTGCTCGGGCTGCCCGATGAAGTGCTCGACATGGTGGTGCGCAGCGAACTGTCGATGGGCCATGCCCGCGCGCTGATCAACGCACCCGATCCGATCGGGCTGGCACGCGAAGTGGTGGCCAAGGACCTTTCGGTTCGCGATGTCGAGAAGCTGGCGCGCAAGGCGTCGCGGCCCGAAGGCCAGCGTCGCCAGGCTCGCGCAGGCAAGGATCCGGTGGGCGCGGCGGATCTGGCAGCGATCCAGCAGCACCTAGAGGACTTCCTCGGGCTCAAGGTCACGATCCAGCCGGACTCCGATCCGACGACCGGCGCGGTGACGATTCGCTACAAGAACCTCGACCAGCTGGACCTGATCTGCCAGCGCCTGACGGGCGGTGAGTTCTAAATATCTGAAATTGTTGGCCTGTGATGACGTCACGGCGTCAGCACTGCCTGGACCATCGGACATTAATTGGTCGATTAATTCTCGTTGACCGGGATGGGGCTGTGCGCATAGGCTGCGTGCAAACAACCAGAACCGGAGAGATTGGCCATGTCGCTCGACCTGATCCCGCGCACAGCCTACAACGAAGACCACGAAGCCTTCCGCCAGACCGTCCGCCGCTTTCTGCAGGACGAAGTCGCCCCGCACGCGAACGAATGGGCCGAAGCTGGCATCGTGCCCAAGAGCATCTGGCCCAAGGCAGGTGAGCTTGGCCTGCTGTGCCCGACGGTGCCCGAGGAATACGGCGGGCTCGGCCTCGACTTCGGCTACAACGCCATCGTCGACGAAGAGAGCGCCTACTATGGCCGCGTGGCCACCGGCTTCTCGCTGCAGTCCGACATCGTGGTCAACTACATCGTCTCCTACGGCTCCGAAGAGCAGAAGAAGAAGTGGCTGCCCAAGATGGTCTCGGGCGAGGTGATCACCGCCATCGCCATGACTGAACCGGGCACCGGCTCGGACCTTCAGGGCATGAAGACCACCGCGAAGAAAGACGGCAACCACTATGTGATCAACGGGTCGAAGACCTACATCACCAATGGCCAGAACGCCGACCTGATCCTGGTGTGCTGCAAGACCGACACCGATGTGCAGCCCGCATGGAAGGGCGTTTCGATCGTGCTGGTCGAAGCCGACCGTGAGGGCTTCAAGCGTGGTCGCAACCTCGACAAGATCGGCCAGGACGAAGCCGATACCTCGGAGCTGTTCTTCGAGGACGTGCGCGTTCCGATCACCAACTGCCTTGGTGAGGAGGGCAAGGGCTTCATCTACCTGATGAGCGAACTGCCGCAGGAGCGCCTGTCGATTGCCGTCAGTGCGCAGGCGTCGGCGCAGAAGGCTTTTGACGATACGGTGGAGTTCACCCGCGAGCGCAAGGCATTCGGCAAGCCGATCCTCGACTTCCAGAATACCCGCTTCACGCTGGCCGACATCAAGGCGAAGCTGCAGGTGGGCTGGGCACACCTCGATTGGGCCCTGGCGCGGCATCTGAAGCGCGAACTCACCCCCGAAGAAGGTGCTGCCGCCAAGCTTTGGCACACCGAACTGCAGTGGGAAGTGATGGACAAGTGCCTGCAGCTCCATGGCGGCGCCGGCTACATGAACGAATACGCGATTGCCCGTGCATGGCGCGGCGCGCGCGTGACGCGCATCTTCGGCGGCACCAACGAGATCATGAAGGAGCTGATCGGGCGCAAGCTCTGATCGGTTGTGGGTCTGGCCCCCGCCTGGAAATAGGAAGAGCCCGCTCTCCAAGCCGGAGGGCGGGCCCTTTCGCTTTGAGCACTGCTGGGGTTCAGCCGGTGTAGACGCGCTTTTCCTTGACCCGCTTGTCGCGGACGACCGGACGGCGGGGGACCACGCGGGCGCGCTTTGTCTCGACCCAGGTTTCGGTGACGACGGTTTTCTCGACGCAGGGCTTCTGCGGCGGAAGCATGACCGGGACCATCACATATCCGTAGGGCGCGTAACCGGGATAGTAGCCCGGATAGCCTCCGGGATAAGGCCCGCCGGGATAAGGCTGCGGCGGAAGCGAGGCGAAATAGTCGTCGCATTCGCGGCGCAGGCTCTTGTCCTCGGCCTTGTCGATCACGTTACCCGCCACTGCGCCAACGGCAGCGCCTGCGACAGTGCCGAGCACGCGATCGCCCTTTCCGGCAATGCGGTTGCCCGCCACGCCGCCGATCACGCCGCCTAGCAGCGCGCCGCCGACACCCTTGTCACCATAGACCTTGGCGCAGCGTTCATTCATTTCGGCCCAACGCGGATCTGGCTGCGGGTAGGCGTTGGGATAGTATCCCTGCGGCGGCGGGGGAGGGGGCGGCGCATCGACCACAGGCTGGCTCATCACCACCGTTGGGTAGGGCGCGCCGATCATTGGCGGATAGTAGACGGGGCCTGCCGCACCGCCGTAATAGCCGCCGGTGTAACCGCCCTGCCAGCCACCGCTGACCGGACCGGGATGAGGGTGTTCACCAGCCAGTGCCGGAGATGACACGGCACCCAGCGCAACGGCTGCGATCAAGAGACGACGAAGCATGCGGTTTGCCCCTGAAAAGGTTCGTTAACCGCAAACTTACCATCAGGACCCGCATAAAACCAAGGTTTCCGGCGCGCGAGAGTGCCGCCTGTCCCGAATCGGGGCAGGAATCAGATGCAGGATCAGATACGAGCCGCGATTGCTGCGGCAAGCGCCTCGATCCCGCGCGCGTCGTCCTCGTCGAAACGGTCGGGCGAGGGGCTGTCGAGATCAATCACCGCAATAACCGCGCCATCGCGAATCACCGGCACGACCAGTTCGGAGCGGCTCGCCGCATCGCAGGCAATGTGGCCCGGAAAGGCGTGCACATCCGGCACGAGCTGGGTCGTCGCGGTTGCTGCCGCCGTGCCGCAAACGCCCGAGCCGAGCGCGATGCGGATGCAGGCGGGCTTGCCGATGAAGGGGCCAAGCACAAGCTCCCCGCCGACCATGCGGTAGAAGCCTGCCCAGTTCAGATCCGGCAGGTATTGCCAGATCAGCGCCGCCAGATTGGCCATGTTGGCGATACCGTCGGGCTCGCCTTCAGTGAGGGCCTTGGCGGCTTCGAGAAGATCGGTGTGGAGTTCGGCGCGGCTCTGGCCGTCTGTGGGTGCGAATGTGAACATGGCAAGGTATCTAGCGTAACCGGTCCGAAAAGTCGCGCCGCGCAACTTCGCACAGGTGTGCCATTGCTCTGAGACACGGTCAGGCCTAGATTCCGGGCCATGAAGCTCCTCAAGAAACTGCTGATCGCGCTGCTCGTGATCGTCGCCATCATCGCCGCCTGGGTTGCCTGGTCAATTCACGGGTCCCCGGCCGAGTACACGCTCAACGAAACCTCGGGACCGAAACCCAAGCTGGCGCGACCCGACGGCCAGACAATCCCGACGATCAAGACGGCCGATCCGATTGGCTGGAAGGACGGCGAGGCTCCGGTCGCGGCGCAGGGTCTGCAGGTCACGCGCTTTGCCGACAAGCTCGATCACCCCCGCACCGTGGTGACCCTGCCCAACGGGGACGTGCTGGTTGCCGAGACCAATTCGCCGCCGCGCAAGGTCGAAGGCATCACCGGAGTCGTGATGGGGTATCTGTTCAAGAAGGTTGGCGCTGGCGGCCCTTCGCCCAACAAGATCGTGCTGCTGCGCGATGGCGATGGCGACGGCAAGGCCGAGCAGCGCTTCGTGATGGAGAATCCGGCGCTGGATTCGCCATTTGGCATGGCCTTCCGCGAAGGTCGCCTGCTGGTGGCAAACCACAACGCAGTGCTCTCGTTCCCGTATGAGCTGGGGCAGACCGCGCTGACGGGCAGCCCCGAGAAGCTGATGGACCTGCCGGGCGGCGGCAACCACTGGGCCCGCAACCTCCTGCTTGCGCCGGACGGTTCCAAGCTGTTCGTCACGGTCGGCTCGGCCTCGAACATTGCCGAAGAGGGCATCGAGACCGAATATCGCCGTGCTTCGATCCACCAGTACGATTTCGCCAAGAAGAAGTCGTTCGAGTACGCAGGCGGGCTGCGCAACCCCAATGGTCTGGACTTCAATCCCTACAGTGAAGAGCTGTGGACCGTGGTCAACGAGCGCGACATGCTCGGGTCGGACCTCGTGCCCGATTATCTCACCAACGTACCGTTTGGCGCGAACTATGGCTGGCCGTGGGTCTACTGGAAGAACAACATCGACCAGCGCGTGACGGCACCGATGCCGGAATACATGCTCGATTACGTGCGCAAGCCTGAATACGGCCTTGGCGCACACACTGCCCCGCTGGGGCTTGCCTTTGCGAAGGGTGGCAACCTGATGGGCGACAAGTTCCAGCAGGGTGCGTTCGTTGCGCGCCACGGGTCATGGAACCGCCGTCCGCTTTCGGGCTACGATGTTGTCTTCGTGAAGTTCGACACGCGCGGCAACGTCCTGCCCAATCCGCCGGTGCCGGTGCTGACCGGCTTCCTGACCGATGACGACAAGGCGCGTGGCCGTCCGACTTGGGTTGCCTTTGCGAAGGACGGCGCGCTGCTGGTCAGCGACGATACCGGTGGCGTGATCTGGCGAGTCTCGGCTCCGGGGGCGAAGCCAGCTGCCGCCATAACGCCGCTCCCGACTCGTACGGCACCGCCGCAGCCCAAGGGCACCGGCAAGTTCATCATGAAACCCAACGCTGATTCGGACCTGATGAAACCTCAGCAGTAAGCGCTTTTGCCCACCCCGCCCCCTCCTGCCTGCGGAAGGGCCGCGAGACTTTCTGAACGCAGTGAAGTCAGTCGCGGCGGGGTGGGCTCGTCAGAGCGACCGACCAGCTCGGCCCGCCAGCTCGTTGACGTACTGCCACGCCACGCGGCCGGAGCGGCCACCCCGGCGCTTTGACCATTCCAGCGCGTCGCCTTCCTCGTAAGCCAGGCCGAAGTGCGCCGCGTAGCCGGCGATGATGGCGAGGTAATCGTCCTGCGTGCAGTTGTGGAAGCCGAGGCTGAGGCCGAAGCGGTCGGCAAGAGCCAGCCGGTCATCCACAACGTCGCGCGGGTTGATCGGATCGTCCTGCTCGGAAAGATGGCGCTCCACAATCGCGCGGCGGTTCGACGTTACTGCCAGGCGCACGTTGGCCGGGCGTGCCTCCACGCCACCCTCCAGCCACGAACGCAACTTGCGCGCGCCATCGCTGTCGGAGGCGTCAAATCCGAGATCGTCCAGGAAGACGAGGAAGCGACGATCGACCTTGCGCAGGATGGCGAAGAGATCGGCGAGGCCAGCGTCCGGGCTCGCCTGCACCAGCGCGATGGATCCGGGCAGAGCGGTCTGCGCTGCCAGCGTCGCCGCCCGCAGCAGGGCCGATTTGCCCATGCCGCGCGCGCCCCACAGCAACATGTCGTGCGATGCAGCGCCGCGCGAAAGCCGTGCGACGTTTTCGACCACTGCCGCCTTCTGCTTGTCGATTCCCTGCATCAGGTCGAGCGCCGGCGCTTCCAGCGGATCGATCCCCCGCGCCGCCTTGCCGTCCCAGACATAGGCGGGGAAGGCCAGCCAATCGGCGCTGGCCTCGCGCGGCGGGGCAAGGCGCTCCAGCGCCTCGGCTATGCGGGTGAGCAGGGCTGCGGTCATGCCCAGCCGATTATCGGGCCGGCGGTTATCCCGCAAGCGCCTCGCTGTCGAGATCGTAGAGCAGCGCTGCACCCGCCATGGCGGAGGAGCCGAGGCCTCGCGCTTCGGGCACGATCACGCGGTTGAAGAACTTGGTGACCGCGATCTTGCCGTGCAGGTCGGACGCGCGCGACTGGCGTGCCAGCTGCCAACCGGCGACGGCGACGGCGCACATCGTGGTGAAGGGCACCGAGCCCGCCAGCTTGTCGTCCAGCGAGGCAGTAGTGCTCATCCATTGGCCAATGGCCGCCGCGTCCCTGGCGAGCGCGGCGACTTCGGGGACGTCTTCCATTTCCGACGCGATCTCGGCCATCAGCGCCTGCAGCACGCCGCCGTTTTCGTATCCGAGCTTGCGCGTGACGAGATCCGCCGCCTGGATGCCGTTGGTGCCCTCGTAGATCGGAGCAATCCGTGAATCGCGCAGGTGCTGGGCAGCGCCAGTCTCCTCGATGAAGCCCATGCCGCCGTGGACCTGAATGCCGAGGCTGGCGACTTCGCATCCGATATCGGTGCCCCACGCCTTGAGCATCGGCACGAGCAGTTCCGCGCGCTTCTGCGCCGCGTCGTTGCCGAGCGCACCGCGATCGACCTGGCCTGCGGTGTAGTAGAGCAGGGCACGACTGCCTTCGGTCAGCGCCCGCATGCGCATCAGCATGCGGCGGACGTCGGGATGCTCGATGATCGCGACCGGGGCCTTGTCGGCCGAACCGGCGCGGGCCGACTGCACACGGTCACGCGCATAGGCCCGCGCCTGCTGGAAGGCGCGCTCGGCGATCTGCACGCCCTGGCTGCCGACATTGATGCGGGCCGAGTTCATCATCGTGAACATGGCCCGCAAGCCGCCGTTCTCGTGGCCGACCATCTCGCCGATGCATTCGCCATCGTCGCCATAGCTCATGACACAGGTGGGCGAGGCGTGGATGCCGAGCTTGTGCTCGATCGAGACGCAGCGGACATCGTTGCGGGCACCGAGCGATCCGTCCTGTTCCACGTGAAACTTCGGAACGATGAACAGCGAAATGCCGCGTGAACCCTCGGGCGCGCCCGGCGTGCGGGCGAGAACGAGGTGGACCACGTTGGCGGCGGCATCATGCTCGCCGAAAGTGATGTAGATCTTGGTCCCGGCGATGCGCCACTTGCCGGCGTGAGGCCCTTCGGTGATCGGCGTGGCGGTGGTACGCAGCGCGCCAACATCGGAGCCGGCCTGCGGCTCGGTCAGGTTCATCGTGCCCGACCACTCGCCGCTGATCAGCTTGGGCAGGTACATGGCCTTTTGCGCGTCGCTGCCGTGATGTTCCAGCGCCTCGATCGCGCCAACGGTGAGCATCGGTAGCAGGGTGAAGCCCATGTTGGCCGCGCCCAGCGTTTCGAGAGTGGCAGTGGCCAGCGTGAACGGCAGTCCCTGACCGCCAAATTCCGTGGACCCCGCGATCGAGTTCCAGCCCTGCTCGACGAAGGCCTTGTAAGCGTCGACATAGCCGGGGGGCAGTGTCACCTCGCCATCGCGCCACTTCGCGCCGATCTGGTCGCCCGCGCGGTGCAGCGGCGCCCATTCGCCCGCAGCGAATGCGCCAATGCCTTCGACGATCGCCTCGACCAGATCGGGCGTGGCAGCGGCAAAGCGTTCGCTCTGGGCCAGTTCGTCGATCCCGGCGCTCACGCGGATGGCGAGAAGCTGGTCGGCGGTGGGCGGCGTGAAAGTCATCGTCCTCTCCTGTCTCGCGCAATTTCAGGCGCAGGGCATGTGCGCTTGGCGCGGAGCCTGGGTCTCCCTATAGCGAGCCTGATGGAGCCGACAAAGCCTTCCAAAGTGCATCTGTCCGACGCCCGAGGACTCGAGCTCGCCGCGCAGGTCATCACGCGCGGCGGGACGGTCGCCGTGCCGACCGAGACGGTCTATGGCTTGGCCGCCCGCGCCGACGACGATGCGGCGGTGGCCGGGATCTACCGCGCCAAGGGCCGGCCCGATTTCAACCCGCTGATCGTGCACGTGCCCGACGTTACGGCCGCCGAAGCTCTTGCTCTGTTTGACAGGCGCGCGACGAGCCTGGCGAAGGCCTTCTGGCCCGGTGCGCTGACCATTGTCCTGCCCTTGCGCGAGGGTGCACGATTGGCGCCCGCCGTCAGCGCCGGATTGCCCACCGTGGCCCTGCGTTGTCCGGCACATCCGGTAATGCAGGCCCTGTTGAAAACCTGTGGATTGCCACTCGCCGCACCATCGGCGAATCGCTCGGGCGGGGTGAGCCCGACCAGCGCAGCCCATGTCGCGGCATCTCTGGGTGACCGCGTCGAACTGATTCTCGATGGCGGCGAGACGCGGCAGGGAATCGAATCCACGATCGTCGGCCTGCGCGCGGATGGGTCATGGACCGTCCTGCGTCCGGGCCCGATCACCGAAGCCGAAATTGCCGGGGTTCTGGGCGGACAGAGCGCCGCCATGACGTCAGCAAAGATCGAGGCTCCGGGGCAGCTGGCGAGCCACTACGCCCCGGGCAAGCCCGTGCGGCTGAACGCGGTGGAGCCGCGGGCAGGGGAGTTCATGATCGGCTTCGGCGATATCGCGGGAGACGTGACGCTGTCGGCAGCTGGCGATCTGGCGGAGGCGGCTGCGCGGCTCTACGCCTGCCTGCATCAAGGCTCGACGGCGCCGCAACCGCTTATCGCCGTGGCACCGATTCCCGACGAAGGCATCGGCGTGGCGATCAACGACCGCCTGCGCCGTGCTGCGGCCTAGAGCGCTTTAGTCGCGTGCCTCATAGGGCACGCTGGCCCGCATCGCGTCCATCTCGGCATAGATGCTGCGGGCGTCACTGCAGGCCTCATCATCACCACGGCTGCAATCGCGGCGCGCCTCTTCGTATTGCCGCGCAAGCTTGCCATAGCGCTCTTCACGGCGGCGGATTTCGCGGCCGCGCTTCTGGTCCCGCTCGGAATCGCTGACCGTGATGCGATCGTAGACGCCAGCCGTCGTGTTGACGGCCTTCGCGCCCACCCGCACCGGCGCTGTCGCCAGGTCGAACGCGCTTTTGGCGACGCAGCCGGAAAGCGCGAACGCCAGAATGGAAAGCCCTGTCAGGCGACGGCGCATGAACTTCTCCCTCAAGGGAAAAATCCCACTATCCTAGCCACTTGGCAAGCAGGACCTGCACCAGTTTGGTTCTCGCGGAGTCAATCCGGTGCAGGTTGCACTGCAGGTCACTGGCCGTCGGCATCTTCGCTGGCGTCAGCCGCGCCTGCCGTATCCTTATCGCTGTTCGGCGTGACGCCATTCTCGCAGACCAGCTTGCCCGAGCCCATGGCGCTGACCTTGCAGGTAGCGCGGCCGAAAACACGCACTTCGCCCGAACCCATGATGTTGGCGTTGACGTGTCCGTTGGAGGCAAAGCGGGCATTGCCCGAACCGGCAACGTCGACCTTGACATCGTCGACCGTCAGCCCGTCCATTTCGGCATCGCCGCTGCCGGCGACAGTCATCTTCAATTCCCTGGCCTTGCCCGCCGCGCGCAGCTTGCCCGAACCGACCACGTCGATGCCGAGCTTCTGCGCGTCGATCGCGCGCGCCTCGACCACGCCTGACCCGGCGACGGTGATCTTGGCATCGCTGCCGCCGAGCTGGTCTGTTGTAAGATTGCCGGATCCGGCCAGCACGACCTCGCTCAACGCCGGAAGCGTGACGTTGACCGTAGCCGCGCGGGTTGACTGGCCGAGCTTCCAATCCTCGCGCGTGATGCCAAGCTGGCCTTCGGACAGGGCAAAGCGCAGCTTGTCGGCGCCTTCGCCCTCGACCGTGATCGCCAGCTTGTCGCCCCGGGTGATGCGCACGTTGTCGGGACCGAGCAGGGCAATGCCGGTCGGCGCCGCACCGCTTAGATCGAGATCGGCAAGCGGAACGCCCTTCTTGCCATTGAACGAGATATTGCCGCCGTCACAACCAGCGAGCGCAGTGGCCAGACCCATGACGGCAACACCAGCAAGCGCGCGAGCAAAATTCTTTAACATGACTTGGTCACTCCTGACGCTATTTCTGACTGTATTGCCGATATAACACGGTGATACGATCTCGACCAAGTCGTTGGTGGAGCCGGGCCATAAGTTGGTCGCAAAAGTGGCAACGAAAAAGGCCCCCGGTTTCCCGGAGGCCTCTTTTCATGCGCAAGTGCGTGAAACGGATCAGGCCGTTTCGTAGTACTTCGGCGCGTGTTCGTTGAGGATCGCGAGGATCTTCTTGAGCGCAGCAGGCTCGTCGGTCTTTTCCATTGCCGCGAGTTCGCGGGCGAGGCGCGAGGAAGCCGCTTCGAAGATCTGGCGTTCCGAGTAGGACTGCTCCGGCTGATCGTCGGCGCGGAACAGGTCGCGCGTCACTTCGGCGATCGACACGAGGTCACCTGAGTTGATCTTCGCTTCGTATTCCTGGGCGCGGCGCGACCACATGGTGCGCTTGACCTTGGGCTTGCCCTTGAGAGTATCGAGCGCTTCGCGCAGCGTCTTGTCGGACGACAGCTTGCGCATTCCGATCGCTTCGACCTTGTTGACAGGAACGCGCAAAGTCATGCGTTCCTTTTCGAAGCGCAGCACGTAGAGCTGCAGCTTCATGCCGGCAATTTCTTCGTCCTGAAGTTCGACCACCCGGCCGACACCATGCTTCGGGTAAACGACGTAGTCCCCAACATCGAAGGCGAGAGCCTTACCTGCCATTGGTAATCCTTTCGACGCGGGCAGGACCGGCAAACGGAGATCAGCGAAGCCTTGGGGGAAATGGACATGAGCCCGCCGGATCGACGGTCATGCGAGGCTTGCGATCCGGTTGCTGTTCTTGTCCTGCCGTTTTTCGTGGTGAAAGACGCCGGACGGGCATGAACCCACCGGCGCTTGGCGGCCTACATAACATCTCGGCAACAAAATTACCACCCCTGAACGCACTGCAGCGCAGCGGAAATCGTTTGCTGTCTCCGTTGCGGAGACAACAAACGCCTTACGCTGCGCAGGCGGAGGGTCGGAAGCGCAAGGGCGGCAGGAGCCACCGGCCCTTGCAACGTGCTGAAATCAGTCGCCTTCGCCGGGCTCGGCGGAGAAGTACTTGTCGAACTTGCCTTCTTCGCCCTTGTGCTCGTCGGCATCGGCCGGAGCGTCCTTCTTGGCGGTGATGTTCGGCCACTCTGCCGAATACTTGGCGTTCAGTTCAAGCCACTGCTCGAGCCCGGATTCGGTATCGGGCAGAATCGCTTCGGCCGGGCATTCCGGTTCGCACACGCCGCAGTCGATGCACTCGCTGGGGTTGATCACCAGCATGTTCTCGCCCTCGTAAAAGCAATCAACGGGGCACACTTCGACGCAATCCATGAACTTGCAGCGGATACAGGCGTCGGTGACGACGTAGGTCATGGCGATTTGATCCCTCAGGTCTTCGTTTGAGGCCGTGCTAGAGGCCTTTATGCCGTGGCGTCAAGCGGGGCCATCAAACCGGCAACCCGTCTGGCGAGGATTGGTCAGGAATTTCGAGCACACGGTAGCAGGATTGTGCTTCGCTGGCCGGGCCGCGCCGTCCGGGGATCGCCAGAACCTCGATAACGGTCACCCGGCTGCGCATCGGCAGGACGAGCACGTCGCCCATCTTCACGCCCGCGCTGCATCGCTCGATCCGGCGGCCGTTGAGGCGGATGTGGCCCGCGGAAACCCAATCCTGGGCAAGGCCGCGGCTGCCGGCGAAACGGGTGAACCAGAGGAACTTGTCGATCCGCAAGCAGGCTGTCTCCTCTCCTATCGCGCCACCAGTTCGGCGAGCGCGGCAAATGCTCCTGTTGGTGGTGGCTTCGGTCTTTCCGGCTCGGTCGCAGGTTCGCGACGGAAAGGCCGCCAGTCCCACAATGGCGGATGTGGGGGGCCGAATGCCTTTTCGGGCAGGCTGCGCCCCATGTGCACGCGAAAGCCTCCGGCACGCAGCAAGGCGGCATAAGCGGCGGTCGAAAGATTCATCGAGCGGGCAATCGCAGGGTCCAGGAAGACGCGCCTTGCCTTCGTGGCCATGCGGGTTGCATGCGCCGCCTGGAGCAGCTTCTCGGCAAGATCGACCCGAAGACTTTCGTTGCCGAGCCTGCGGTATCCGGCAGGGGCAATCTTCGCGTGGACAACCGGCTGCATTGTCTCGGGCGGCAGGGGCGCAGGCTTGCCCCAGATGCGCGCCAGCCGGTGCCACGCCTGCATCGCACCAGGGCGCAAGGCATTGGGCAGGAACAGGTCGAGCGCACCAATGCGCACGCCCAGCTTCTTCAGGCGCTGGCGCTGCGCTGCGTCGAGCCGGTCCAGTCCCGAGCCTTCCCGCACCAGCACCCCGCCCGCTTCCACGAGATGGAGCAGCAGCGCGCGCAGTTCAGGCCCGGAAGCGGGATCGCGGCTGGCTTCGTCGAGCGCAAGCAGGGGTTTGAGATGGCGCTGGTGCTGCGTCTGCAGCCAGCCGTCCAGCGCCGCGACGACTTCCGCCTTGTCGGTGGGAGCAAGCCTGTCCAGCGCGACGTCGGGCTTGAGCCGAGGGGCCAGCATGGTTCGCCCGCGCTCGAGCTTGGCGACCACGGTGTCCTGCCAGACCAGCGCGGTGTCCTCGAACTCGATGCCCCTGGATTCGCGCGTGGCTTTGGCCAGCGCCTTGGCGCGATCGTGCAGGAGGCCCGGCAAGTGGCGCTCGGCGGCAGCCAGCAGCAGTCGGCGATCCTCGGCACGGGCGAGGGGATCGACTACGAAGCGGAAGCCCTCAAGATGTCCGATCGGCTCGTCATCCACGAGTACCGCGCCCTCGTCCGACAGATGCACCGGCAGCAGCGATGCGTCAGCCCCGGCCTTGCGCATCAGCACGGCAGTGCGGCGATTGACGAAGCGTTCGGTCAGCCGCGCGTGCAGCGCATCGGAAAGGCGCGCCTCTACGGCGCGGGCGCGGGCGGACATTTCGTCCTTGGCCAGCACCCAGTCAGGCCGCTGCGCGATGTAAGCCCACGAACGGATTGCGGAAATTCGAGCCTGCAGCGTGTCGATATCGCCCGAAGGATTGTCGAGCTGGGCGATCGCCTGCGCCACGTAGTCCGCGCCGAGATAGCCATGGCGCAGATCCTGCCACAGGCGGGCGACGAAGCGGCTGTGCGTTTCCTCCCCCTGCGAGCGGAAATCAGGCAGGCGGCAGACGTCCCAGAACCGTTCGACCGCACGCTTGCCACGAACGCTCGATGCCGTATCCGCATCTTCGGCCAAGCGTTTGAGCACAGCAAGGTCGATAGCCTGCGGAGGCGTCGCCAGTTCGGGGCGAGGGGGAAGGCTTTCGAGGTCCTCGATCAATGTTGCAATGCTGTCGAAACGTGGCTCCGCCTCGCGCCAGAACAGGCGGGTGAGGGGCGGGAAGCGGTGTTCCTCGATCGCGTAGATTTCCTCGTCGGTGAATTCAGGATTGGTGCCGCCCGCGCCTGCCAACGTGCCGAAAGTGCCATCGCGCTGGTGCCGCCCGGCGCGGCCGGCGATCTGTGCCATTTCCGCTGTCGTCAGGCGGCGCTGGCGATGGCCGTCGAACTTGGACAAACCGGCGAAGGCGACATGATGGACATCGAGATTGAGCCCCATGCCCACGGCATCGGTGGCGACGAGATAGTCGACCTCGCCCGCCTGGTACATCGCCACCTGGGCATTGCGGGTCTGCGGGCTGAGCGCCCCCATGACCACCGCCGCACCGCCGCGGAAGCGCCGCAGCATCTCGGCCATGACATAGACCTGCTCGGCACTGAAGGCGACAATCGCGCTGCGCGGCGGAATGCGCGAAAGCTTCTTGGCACCGACATGCGTGAGCGTCGAAAAGCGCGGGCGAGTGACGATTTCCGCCTCGGGCACCAGCGCCTTGATCATCGGCTCCAATGTCGAGGAGCCAAGCAGCATCGTCTCCTCGCGACCGCGCGTGTGCAGCAGGCGATCGGTGAAGACGTGGCCGCGTTCGGGATCGGCAGAGAGCTGAGCCTCGTCCAGCGCGACGAAGGCAAGATCCGGGCGCGAAGGCATGGCCTCGACCGTGCAGAGATGCCAGCGCGCGCCCTTGGGCTCGATCTTCTCCTCGCCGGTGATCAGCGCGACGTTGTCAGTGCCCTTTATCGCGCAGACACGGTCATAGACCTCACGCGCCAGCAGCCGCAGCGGAAAGCCGATCGCACCCGAGGAGTGCGCGCAGAGACGTTCGATCGCGAGGTGGGTCTTGCCGGTGTTGGTCGGCCCAAGCACCGCCTTGACCACGCCTCCACCATTTGCGCCGGTGTGGGCGCTCTTCCGAGGCTGGGCAGGAATGCGCGGGGCCATGTGTCTGAATGTGGCGGGCATGATGCCCATAAACAAGAAAGGGCGGGGAATTTATCCCCGCCCTCGATTCTCGTGCGCTCATCGAGCTTACTGGTTTCCAGAGTTACTGGTTCCCCCAGAGTTACTGATTCATCGTCGCGAAGAAGTCTTCGTTGGTCTTCGAATCCTTCATCTTGTCGAGCAGGAACTCCATCGCATCGACAGTGCCCATCTGCATGAGGATGCGGCGCAGGACCCACATCTTCGAGAGCTGGTCCTTCGGCACAAGCAGCTCTTCCTTGCGGGTGCCGCTCTTGCCCACATCGAGCGCGGGGAAGATGCGCTTGTCGGCAACCTTGCGGTCGAGCACGATTTCCGAGTTGCCGGTGCCCTTGAATTCTTCGAAGATCACTTCGTCCATGCGGCTGCCGGTGTCGATCAGCGCGGTGGCGATGATCGACAGCGAGCCGCCTTCCTCGATGTTGCGGGCAGCACCGAAGAAGCGCTTGGGGCGCTGCAGGGCATTGGCGTCGACACCGCCGGTCAGCACCTTGCCCGAGGAGGGCACCACGGTGTTGTAGGCCCGGCCCAGGCGAGTGATCGAATCGAGCAGGATGACGACGTCACGCTTGTGCTCGACCAGGCGCTTGGCCTTTTCGATAACCATCTCGGCAACCTGCACGTGGCGCGTGGCGGGCTCGTCGAACGTCGAGGAGATGACCTCGCCCTTCACGCTGCGCTGCATGTCGGTGACTTCTTCCGGGCGTTCGTCGACCAGCAGCACGATCAGGAAGACTTCCGGGTGGTTGTCGGTGATTGCCTTCGCCATGTTCTGCAGCAACACGGTCTTGCCGGTGCGCGGCGGGGCGACGATCAGCGCGCGCTGGCCCTTGCCCTGCGGGCTGACCAGATCGATCACGCGGGCCGACTTGTCCTTGACCGTCGGGTCGAGCGTGTCGAGCTTGAGGCGCTCGTTCGGGTAGAGCGGGGTGAGGTTGTCGAAGTTGACGCGGTGGCGCACGGCCTCCGGCTCGTCGAAGTTCACCTTGATCAGGCGGGTGATCGCGAAATAGCGCTCACCATCCTTGGGCGCGCGGACTTCGCCTTCGACGGTATCGCCGGTGCGCAGGCCCCACTTGCGGACCTGGTTGGGCGAAACATAGATATCGTCAGGGCCAGCAAGGTAGTTCGCCTCGGGGCTGCGCAGGAAGCCGAAGCCGTCGGGCAGGACTTCGATCGTGCCGATGCCGAGGATTTCCTCGCCGTCTTCCGCCATTTCCTTGAGGATGGCGAACATCAGGTCCTGGCGGCGCATGGTGCTGGCGCCTTCGACCTCGAGCTCTTCGGCCATCTGGACCAGCTCGGCGGGGGTTTTCTGCTTGAGTTCCTTCAGGTGCATTTCGTGTTTTTCCAAAGGGTTGGATAGATGGCCGGAAACCTCTGAAGGGCTTGGAGAAAGCGAGAGGGCGGCTGCATCGATCGGCAGCACATCTGCATTCCGGTTCGCCGCAGATATGCCTGCGCCAGCCGATAGTCAATTGTGGATAGGGGCACGGGGGTGGTATCCTCCCGGCATCAAACCGGAAAACCGGTCTTTCGAGAGGAACAACAATGATCAGATTGCCCCGCCGCGGCGAAACCTTCCCCCGCCCGCAGGCACAAGATGCTCCGGCCAATGCCTGGGGCTCGCAATGGAAGCATCTGCCGCGTTCGCCCATGCACCTGGTGCGTAACGCAATGCGCGATGGCCTGCGGACCTTGCGCGGCTGACCTGGGCTCTGACCCCTCCCGCCTGAGGGAGGGGAGAAGAGTCAGAACGGCTTCACGATCACCATGATCACGATCACCGCGGCAGCGATGCCCGGGATCTCGTTGAGCATGCGCAGCTTCTTGCCTGAAAGCTTCCGCACCCCTTGGGCGAGCAACTGCGCGTAGCTGGCCAGCCAGAAGTGATAGGCCGTCAGCACCAGGACGAAGGCCAGCTTGAGGTGGAACCACCCTTGCGCAAACGCGCCGATGTCCACCGCCAGCAGCAGCCCGAGCACCCAGACCACCACCAGCGCCGGCCACATGATGATCTTCATCAGCTTGCGCTCGCGGTCCACCCAGACCGCATTCTCGGGCGAGCCTTCCGGCGCCTCCTGATGGTAGACGAAGAAGCGCGGCAGCATGAACAGGCCGGCCATCCAGAAGATCACGAAGATGACATGGCCCGCCTTGAGCCAGAGATAGAGCATCGCCAATACCTGCTGCATCTGTTGCGGCTCCGCCTGCCAGTGCGCCCCTGCTGAGGGCTATTTCGGCGCGGAAACCGGGGTTTGCAAGTGCCCGAAAAGTTCAGTCGCGCGACCAGCTCCGCACGATCTTCAGCAGGGCCTCGACGTTTTCGATCGGAGTGTGCTGGCCGATGCCGTGGCCCAGGTTGAACACGTGCGGACGGTCGGCGAAGGCTTCGAGGACGCGGATCGTCTGCTTTTCCAGCTCCGGTCCACCCGCCAACAGCAGCAGCGGATCGAGGTTGCCCTGCGCCGGCATCCCGGCAGGCATTTCGCGCGCGGCCCACAGCGGGTCAATCGTCTCGTCGACGCCGACGGCATTGACGCCGGTCTCGCGGGCATAGGCGGCCAGCTTCTCGCCTGCACCCTTGGGGAAGCCGATCACCGGCACGTGCGGATAACGGCGCTGCATTTCGGCCGCGATCCTGGCATTGGGCGCGATGACCCAGCGTTCGAATTCGGCAGGGGCAAGGCTGCCCGACCATGAATCGAACAGCTGCAGGCCTTCGGCACCGGCCTCGACCTGTCCCGAAAGGTATTCGATGGTTACCTGCGCGATGGCATCGACGATCGCCTGGAACTGGCCGGGATCGCGATAGGCCAGCGCACGGGTATCGTGATGATCGCGGCTGCCTTCGCCTGCCACCATGTATGTGGCAACCGTCCATGGGCTTCCGGCAAAGCCCAGCAGCGTCGTCTCAGGGCCGATCTGTGCCTTCACCTTGGCCACCGTCTCGTAGATTGGCGAAAGGCGCTCAGGCACCGCGACAAGGCTTTCCAGCGCAACGTCGAGCAGGCGAGGAGACAGGTCCGGGCCTTCGCCAACGAGGAACTTGAGATCCTGACCCATCGCATAAGGCACGATCAGGATGTCCGAGAACAGGATCGCACCGTCGAAACCGAAGCGGCGGATCGGCTGCACGGTCACTTCTGCCGCGGCGTCAGTGTCATAGACCAGCGCCAGGAAACCGCCCTTTTCCGCGCGCAACTCGCGGTATTCGGGCAGGTAGCGCCCCGCCTGGCGCATCAGCCAGATCGGCCGACGGGAGAGATTCTCACCCTGAAGAGTCCTGAGAAGAGGGCCGGGCATTTCGATCCAATCCACTAAAATAGATTCTTAGAATCAGGTTGAAGGTGTTTGTTGGCCCTGTGGAAACCGGGGATTGCGTGTCACTGCCCGATTTGTGAGTCCGCTTCCACACTTTTTGCTGTTCGCGACTCTGGACAGCACATGAGTCAACGCGAAGTTCTCACCGCTCTCCACAGGCTGGGGAAAACACTGTCCACTTGTCCACAAATGGTCCTGAACAGGACTCGGATCGAGGGTGAATCTGCCGGTCAAACTTGTCCCTGACTCTGTCCCGTGGTTTATCGGTGCTGTTTCCACAGGGTCATCCCGGCCCTGCCCGGATGTCCACGGAAAGCCCGCCAATGCAGCGCCTGCACCTGCACCTCCTGTCGGATTCCACTGGTGAAACGCTGGAAATGATCGCCAAGGCGGCGCTCGCGCAGTTCGATGGCGCAGACGTCGTGCGGCATTTCTGGCCAATGGTGCGTTCGATGCAGCATCTCGATCGCATCATGGGCGAAATTGCCGCAAATCCGGGACTTGTCCTGTTCACGCTGGTCAATGCCGAAACGCGCGAGCGACTGGAACAGCGCTGCATTGCCCTGGGCCTGCCGATGGTCCCCGCGCTCGATGCGGTGACGGATGCGCTGCAGCAGCAGCTCGGCGTTCAGGCCAAGGGTCGCCCCGGCCGCCAGCACATGATGGACGAGGCCTATTTCGCCCGCGTCGATGCGATCCAGTTCACCATTGCCCACGATGACGGCGTGAACTGGGAAAACTGGGAAGAGGCCGACATCGTGCTCGCCGGCGTTTCGCGCAGTTCGAAGACGCCGACCTCGATCTACCTTGCCAATCGTGGATACAAGGTGGCGAACATTCCGATCGTGGTGGAAAGCCCGCCGCCGCCGATGCTGTTTTCCCTGCGTCGGCCAATGGTCGTGGGCCTCACCACCAGCCCGGAGCGCCTGATCGCGGTGCGTCGCAACCGCCTCCTGTCCTTGAACCAGGCGCCCGAGACCGCATATGTCGACAACGAACAGGTGACGCGCGAAGTGCAGTACGCCCGCCGCATGTTCGCCGACAATGGCTGGCCGGTGATCGACGTGTCGCGGCGTTCAATCGAGGAAACAGCAGCGGCCGTGATCAATCTCTATAACGAACGTGGCGCTGCTGGCGGCAGCGGGGACGGAGCAAAACCGATATGACACTCGTGCCCCAGAAGCTGATTTTGGCCAGCCAGAGCTTCTCGCGCCGGATGATGCTCGAAGCCGCGGGCGTGCCCTTCGAGACGCGCACGTCCGATGTTGACGAAGCCGCGATCAAGCGCGAGCTGATCGGCGTCACCGGCTGCCAGATTGCCAGCGTTCTTGCCGAAGCCAAGGCTTTTGCCGTGTCCCTCGCCATGCCCGGACGGCTGGTGCTCGGCGGGGACTCGATGGTCGAAGTCTGCGGCCGTCAGTTCGACAAGCCGACGAGCCGCGAGAACGCTGTCGAGCATCTCGAATTCTTCTCAGGCAAAGACATGCACCTCCATTCCGCTGCCGTGCTGATGCGCGATGGCAAGGTGGTGTGGAAAACCTGCGAGACCGCAAACCTGCGGGTCCGGGAGCTTTCTCCCGCATTTATCCAGAGCTATCTCGACAGGGAGTGGCCCGAGGTTTCGGGCTGTGTCGGCGTGTTCCGCATCGAGGCACTGGGCGTGCAACTGTTCGAGAGAATCGAGGGCAGCCATTTCACGGTTCTCGGAATGCCGCTATTGGCGCTGCTGGGCGCGTTGCGTGAACAGGGTGAGTTGCCGTCTTGAAGCCTGACAAAGTTTCCGTGCCTTATGCCGAAGTGATCGGCGATCCGATCGCACAATCGAAATCCCCGGTGATCCACGGCTTCTGGCTGGAAAAGCTCGGCCTCGAAGGGCGCTATGATCGCGCGCATGTGAAGCCTGAAGGTCTCGCCGACTACCTTGCCGCGCGTCGCGCCGATCCTGACTGGCGCGGCTGCAACGTGACCATGCCGCACAAGCAGACGGTGATTCCACTGCTCGACCGGCTGGACCCCATGGCCGCGCGCATCGGCGCGGTGAACACCGTGGTGCCCGAAGACGGCGCGCTGGTCGGCTACAACACCGATGCGCCCGGCTTCCTCGAACCGCTGCGCGAAGACCTCGGCAGACCTCACTATTTCCGCATGGCCCGCGTGCTCGGCACCGGCGGCGCGGCGCGGGCGATCATCGCCGCGCTGGCGGACGAGCACATGGTCGTCGTGCTGGCCGGCCGCAATGTCGAAAAGGCCCGTGCCCTGCTCGACGAACTTGATCCGCAGGGGGAGCACCACGTCGCCCCGCTCGATCATTTTGCCGACGCCACCGATTTCGCTTTCGACGACCGCGAAGGCTGCTTCGATCTCGTCGTCAACGCCTCGTCGCTGGGGATGAGCGGTCAATCCCCGCTCGCCTTCGACATGACCCACGCCCCGCCGGGCTCGGTATTCTACGACATCGTCACCAGCCCGCTCGAAACCGAGTTCCTGAAAGCCGCCAAGGCCGCCGGATTCCGCACGGTCGATGGCCTGTCGATGCTGATCGGCCAGGCCGACCACGCCTTCCGCCGCTTCTTCGGCGCCGTGCCGCCGCGTGGGCAGGCAGACAACGAACTGCGTGCGAGAATTCTGGCATGAGCAGGCCCTACATCCTCGGACTCACCGGCTCGATCGGCATGGGCAAGTCTGCCGTCGCGCTCATGCTGCGCGAACTGGGCGTGCCGGTGTTCGATGCCGATGCCGCCGTGCACCACTTGCAAGGCCCGGGCGGCGAACTGATCCCAGCCATCGAGAAAGCCTTCCCCGGCACCACCGGCCCCGAAGGCGTCAAACGGCAGGAATTGGGCGCGAAGGTATTCGGCAATCCCGAAGCATTGAAGCGTCTTGAAGCCATCGTCCATCCTGCCGTTGCCCGCATGCGCCACGCCTTCATGGTAGAGCACATGGGCGAACCGCTCGTGGTGTTCGACATTCCGCTGCTTTATGAAAAGGGCCATGGAGCGGATCTCGACGCGGTCATGGTCGTCTCCGCCCCCGCCGAGGTGCAGCGAAAGCGCGTGCTCGCCCGTCCCGGCATGACGCCCGAAAAATTCGCCCACATTCTTTCGCTACAGGTGCCTGACGCCGAGAAGCGCGCCCGGGCGACCCACGTGATCAACACCGGCGTCACCCTCGCCGAGACGGAGGCCCAAGTTGCCGCGCTGGTTGCGGCCATCCGGGAAAAAAACCCCCGTCAGTAACCGTCTCACCCCCTTGCCAGTCCGCGGCGAGGGGTCCACATATTCTTCAATGCGTGAGATCGTTTTCGATACCGAGACGACCGGACTGGACCCGAAAAGCGGGGATCGGCTGGTCGAGATCGGCTGTGTCGAAATGGTCAACCGGGTGCCTACGGGCCAGGTTTTCCATTGTTATTTCAATCCTGAGCGCGACATGCCGGCCGAGGCTGAAGCTGTCCACGGCCTGTCGATCACATTCCTTTCCGACAAGCCGAAGTTTGCCGAACTGGCAGACGAGTTTCTCGCCTTCATCGCCGACTCGCCGATGGTCGCGCACAACGCCGGATTCGACTTCGGCTTCATCAACAACGAGCTGGAAATGTGCGGGCGCCAACCTGTCAGCCGGGATCGCATGGTCGATACGGTGGCGATCGCGCGGCGCAAGCACCCCGGTGCCAAGCTCAGCCTCGATGCCTTGTGCACGCGCTACGGCATAGATCGCAGCCACCGCACCAAGCACGGGGCGCTACTTGACGCGGAACTGCTCGCCCAGCTCTATGTCGAGCTGATGGGCGGGCGGCAGATCGGCCTTGAACTGGCGGCAGTTGCCGCAGGGGCAGCCGGTCTCGTCGTGGTGGAGGAGTCGATCACCGTCACCTCCAGCCTGACCCGCACCTTCCGTTCCCCGCGCCCGCACGCTGCGAGCGCAGAGGAGCTTGCCCGTCATGCCGAATTCATGGCGGGCTTTGCCGAGCCGATCTGGTCGCGCTGAAACCTTCCGGCTTGCCCGTGGGTTCAGTCAGACCGGGCGTCTCGCCCGAGTGACAGGAGAAGTGACTTATGGATATTCGCGTTTCGGGACACCAGGTCGAAACCGGCGCTGCGCTGCAGACCCATGCCGAGGAGCGCCTCGGCGCCATCGTCGACAAGCACTTTTCCCGAGCGCTTTCCTCGAACGTGACCTTGGGCAAGGCCCCGCACGGGGGCTTTCGATGTGACATCGTAACCCACGTGACCCAGGGCCTGATCCTCAAGGGCAGCGCCGTGGCGCAGGACGCGCACGTTGCGCTCGACCAGTCGGCCGAGAAGATCGAGAAGCAGCTGCGCCGTTATCGCCGCCGCATCAAGGACCGCCATGAAGGCGCCGATCACGCCCGCAAGGCAGACGAGGCCAACTTCGAACTGCAGGAAGCCGCGTACACCGTCTTCGCCCATGACGAAGCGGGTGAGGAAGAACCCGCCGACGCACCGCTGGTCATCGCCGAAACCCGCGTCGACGTGCCCACCGCCAGCGTCTCGGACGCAGTGATGATGCTCGACTTGCGCAACACCAATGCCCTGCTGTTCAAGAACGCCGGCACCGGGGTGCACAACATGGTCTATCGCCGTGGTGACGGATCGATCGGCTGGGTCGAACCCAAGTAAGGCCCAAGTAAGGACCGCCAGGCCAACCCGGCTCGCCACGGCGGGCCGGGGATGGCAAATGCAAGCCTGCGTACGGCCCAGGAACGTGCTTTGCGCTTGCCTTCCCCAGCATTCGGGAGCATGGCGCGCCCCAATTCACCGTGCCTTTGCACTCATGTGATACGTTTTACCGTATGTCGGCTCTGTTCCAACTCGATCCACAAGCTGTCCGCGTCATCCGCGCCGATTCCAAGCAGCAGATCCTTGCCGATCTCGCTGCCTGCTTCGCGTCGGTCTACGCGCTCGACAAGGAAGTGGTGATCGATGGGATCGAGGAACGCGAAAAGCTTGGCAGCACCGGCTTCGGCCGAGGCGTTGCCATTCCCCACGCGCGTATCGACGGGCTGGAACGTCCGGTTGCAGTGTTCTTCCGGCTCGAGAATCCGGTCGAATTTGCCGCCGCCGATGGCATGCCGGTCGATTGCGTGTTCGGTCTGCTCTCGCCCTCGCAGGCTGGCGCCACGCATCTTCAGGCCCTCGCTGCGATCTCGCGCCTGATGCGGGACGAGCGGATGCACGAGCGTCTGGTCTCCGCTACCGATGCCGATGCGATCTACGGCCTGCTTGTCAACGTCATCGATCGCGATGCCGCCTGAGGACGGCGCCGACAGCGCAAGCCTGCACTGGCGCGCGCTGGAAGGTCTCTACGCTTCGGCGCCGGTCAACAGCCTGTTCGAATCCCGCCTGGAAATCGTCGGCGAGGGCTTGTCCCGCATCCATTTCGATGTCTCGCCCTCGTGTTTTCATGCTGCTGGGGCGGCCCATGGCACCATCTACTTCAAGATGCTCGATGACGCCGCGTTCTACGCTGCGAACACGCTGGTTACCGACCGTTTCCTGCTGACCACATCGTTCAACCTGTTCTTCAGCCGCCCGATCAAGGGCGGGCGCGTCACGGCGGAAGGGCGCTGGGTCTCGGGCCGGCGCCGCGTGCTCGTGGCCGAAGCGCGCCTGATCGATGAGGAAGGCGAGGAAGTGGGGCGGGGAACCGG
The DNA here is from genome assembly GCF_058793515.1 of Novosphingobium sp. GW835-FHT14H07. NCBI lineage: Bacteria > Pseudomonadati > Pseudomonadota > Alphaproteobacteria > Sphingomonadales > Sphingomonadaceae > Novosphingobium > Novosphingobium sp. GW835-FHT14H07. The sequence goes on along the minus strand of NZ_JBXAFX010000007.1, from coordinate 101,447 downwards.
CACGTTCCAGCGCTCGCGCATCCCCTTGTCCAGCCTCGATGGCTACAACGCCGGCCTGCGCGCCGCGCTCGCCTGATCCGCAGTGACGGAATCGCGCCTTCCGGCACACCTCGAAGTCCAGGGAATCATCCGTGCGGTCCAAGCCGAAGGCGGCTTTGCCATGGTGCTGCACAAGGGCGAACGCGATGGCGGAACAGTCCTGATTGTTATCTTGGAAAATCAGTCTCTTGGCATTCTTTACGAACGCATGCCCGACGTTGATGGACGCCGCAAATGGCGTATTTCCAAGTCGCAAGTAATTGAAAATAAGCAGGAATTCGAAGACTATCTGAGCCGCCGAATGCAGCAGGATCCGGACGTGTGGATAGTTGAACTGACCGTCGCGGATCGCGAACGGTTCGTCCGGGACAACCTTTCCGCTGGCTGAACGCGGGTTGACTCTTCCGCAGCGCACAATAAAGGCCCCATACCGATTTTTGCGCAGGCGGTGACGGACGGCAGCAAGGCCCGACGCACTGGCACGCAGACGGGGGGCAACCGACATGGCCCTTCGGCGATTGACCGGCACGCGGCATCGTTCGCGCACACCGGCCTTTTGTCGCGCCATGGCAGGAAGCTCACCGCCCATTGACGACAAAGTATGAGCACGAAATTCAAATACGCAGCCAGCTTCAGCATTGCTGCGACTTTCATCACAACGCTTCTCAGCACTGGCGGATCCCACGCCGCCGCTCAAAGCCTCAACACCCCGGCCGCGATCACCGCGACCTTCATCTCCCAGCCCGTGGTTCAGCCCACCCCGATTCAAGCCGTTGCCACCGCAACGCCCGGAGCTGCCATCGAAGCTGAAGCCGCCGACGCGGATTCGCTTGCCGAGCTGGTCGAGGACACCCAGATTCCCGCCACGCTGTCGAACGAGCTCGAGTGCCTTGCCGGCGCCGTCTACTTCGAGGCCAAGAGCGAAACTCTTGCCGGACAGCTTGCCGTCGGTCGCGTGATCGTCGCTCGCGCCAATTCCGGGCGCTTTCCTTCGTCGTACTGCGGCGTGGTCTACCAGCCCTCGCAGTTTTCGTTCGTTCGCGGCCACGGCATGCCGGCAATCAACCGCGACAGCCGCGCCTGGCAGACGGCCGTGCGCATCGCCAAGATCGCCGATGAAGGCCTGTGGAAGAGCCCGGTAGAGGGCGCAATGTTCTTCCACGCGGCGCACGTCTCACCGCGCTGGGGCAAGACCCGCATCGCGCGCGTCGACAGCCATATCTTCTATCGCTGATTTCAGCTGCCTTGGACGGCAATGAAAAGGGCCGGTCCCCGATGCGGGGCCGGCCCTTTCTTCTTGGCGTCTCCCTCGCCGTGGCGAGGGAGACGTAATCAATCAATGTCGGAAGTGGCGCATGCCCGTGAAGACCATGGCCAGGCCGGCCTCGTCGGCAGCCTTGATCACGTCTTCGTCGCGGATCGAGCCACCGGGCTGGATCACGCAGGTCGCGCCTGCTTCCACCGCCGCCATCAGGCCATCGGCAAACGGGAAGAACGCATCCGAAGCAACGGCAGAGCCTACCGTGCGCACTTCGGCAAAACCGTGGGTTTCAGCCGCTTCCTTGGCCTTGGCTGCCGCAATGCGCGAGCTGTCGCGGCGATTCATCTGGCCCGCACCGATACCGGCGGTGACGCCGTCCTTGGCGTAGACGATCGCGTTTGACTTGACGTGCTTGGCCACGGTCCACGCGAACAGGGCGTCTTCCAGCTCCTGCTCGGTCGGGGCGCGCTTGGTCACGACCTTGAGGTCGGCCTTCTCGATCTTGCCGGCATCGCGATCCTGCACCAGCAGGCCGCCTGCGATCGGCACCGTCGTCAGGCCCTTGCGATTGGCATCGGGCAGACTGTCGATCAGCAGCAGGCGCAGGTTCTTCTTGCGCGCAAAGGCTTCCTTGGCCGCATCGTCGGCGCCGGGCGCCACGACCACCTCGGTGAAGATTTCGCAGATCGCGTTCGCGGTCGGCCCGTCGAGCGGAACGTTGGTCGCCACGATGCCGCCGAATGCCGAAACCGAATCGCACTCCAGCGCGTCCTTCCACGCATCGAGCAGCGTATCCGCCGTGGCGACGCCGCAGGGATTGGCGTGCTTGACGATGACCACGGTCGGCTTGGCGCCGGCGAACTCCGCCACCAGTTCCAGCGCGGCGTTGGCATCGTTGTAGTTGTTGTAGGACAGCTCCTTGCCCTGCACCTGGGTTGCCTGTGGCAGGCCGGTGACGGCAGGATTGCGCGGCACATAGAGCGCTGCGTCCTGGTGCGGATTCTCGCCATAGCGCAGCGTCGTCACGCGGGTGTGCGCGGTGGCGAGGACGGGCGGGAAGTGCTCGCCCTGGTCCACGGTGGCGAACCACTGCGAGATCGCCGAGTCATAGGCCGCCGTCGCCGCATAGGCCTTGGCCGCCATCTTGCGCCGGAAGGCCAGCGTCGTCGCGCCGCCGGTCTGCTCCAGCTCACCCAGGAACGTGGCGTAGTCCGCAGCGTCGGTCAGGATCGTCACGTAATCGTGGTTCTTGGCGGCAGAGCGCACCATCGAAGGTCCGCCGATGTCGATGTTCTCGATCACTTCGTCGCGCTCGGCACCCTTGGCCACGGTCGCCTCGAAGGGATAGAGGTTGACCACGACCAGATCGATCGCGCCGATCTGGTGTTCGGCCATGGCGGCGGCGTGTTCGGGATTGTCGCGCACGGCCAGAAGGCCACCGTGGATCGTCGGGTGCAGTGTCTTGACGCGGCCATCCATCATTTCCGGAAAGCCGGTGTGCTCCGACACGTCCTTCACGGTGAGGCCTGCATCACGCAGTGCCTTGGCGGTGCCGCCGGTCGAAAGCAGCTCGACGCCGCGCGCTGCCAGCGCCTTGCCAAGATCCACAAGACCGGACTTGTCGGACACCGAAAGCAGCGCCCGCTTGATCGTAACCTCGCTCACGTGGGAATTCCTATCTATCGCATCTTCTTCAGCAGCCAGGAGAAGCTCTCGCCGCTGCGGGGAACCTTGGCCGTCACGACCAATTGCCGCGTGCCGATAGGCCTTCCGAGCCCGTCTGCCCAGAGGGATTCCTCTATTCCGACAGCATCGCGGCCAGAGCGGAACTGCCACAGGCTGCCGTCTGGCAGCGATAGCGTCACGCCTTTGCCATCCGCGCTGGCGGCCAGTTCGATATGGGGCCCGAGATGAAAGCGCAGAGCAACGCCGATCATCCCGCGCTTGCCCTTGCGCCCGGAGGGCACCAGCAGGTCTTCGCCGCGCAGCTCGGTCCCGTCATCGCGCAGGATCAGGATGCGGCGGTGGGTCAGGCCGTAGCGGCTGACGTAACCGTTGTGGCTCGCCTCGATCCGCGTCGCGCCGGGCCCTGCACCTTCGGCCGAAAGTGTGCGCCGATCGACCTCGACCTCGGACACGCCTGACCCCAGCTTGCCGTTGATCAGCACTGCGGTGGAATTGAAATCGTCGATCGTCAGCGTCGAATGCGCTGCCGTCGCGCGCAGGCCCTGTTCAAGCCGCAGCGGGATCATGCCGCCGGCAAAGGCCGCGCCGCCGCAGTTGACGATCAGCCGCTCCGCCCCGTGGCTCAGCTCGAATGCCAGCGTCGAAGCACAGCCATCGCGCGTATGCCGCGCCACCGGCGGGGGCCCCGCATCGAACTGCAGCACCGCCTTGCCTGCCGTCGCGCGTTGGTAGCCCCACTGCCGCGCATCGCGCAGGGGCCGCGTGCGGACGCCGCTGGCGCGCACCAGTTCCTCGATCCGCTCGGCCGGGATCGCGCCCGCGCCCTGCCAGTTGCCAAGGCCGCCATCGCCGTGAAGCAGCGCCAGCAGGGGCGGCACCAGCAGCGTCAGCATCGTCTGGATCTGCGGTAGCGGTTCGGCCCGGATCGCTTCGTAGCAGGCGCGCAGGTCCACCAGCAGCTCGATCGCCTCGATCTGGCAGAGCGGGCTGCGCGACAGCACGCCGCCATCGTCACCCACCAGTTCGCCCAGCGCCTTGACCAGCCCGGCCTCGCCATAAAGGCGGCGCGGCTTGCCATCGGCCATGAGCAGACCGACCGCGACCAGCGCGCACCAGCCTGCCACTTCGGAAAGCCGGTCGTCAGCCTTGGTCACGCGGCGGTCGAGCCAGCGCGCCGTGTCCTCGATCGTGTGCAGCACCCGCGTCCGGAACGCGCGGTCCTGGCCCGAAAGGATCAGCGGTGCGTGGACCATCCAGTTCAGCAGGCGGTGGCCGACATTGCCCACGTCCCACGCCGGCGTGGGGTCCGGCTTGGGATTGGCGGCCAGCCAGGTCTGGAGAATACGCTCGGCCACTTGTGCGCATTGTGCCCGCGTGCCGCCCGATTCAAGATCGCGCAGCCAGCGGAAACCATGGACCATCCGCTCGAACGAGGGCGACAGGCGGGGCCCCGAAAAGGCCGTGTCGGCGATGGGTGACTTGTAGCCGTGGACAAGGAAATGCCCGGCGCGCAAGGCCTTGCCCGCTGCGGCATCGCCCGGCAGCGGCGGCGTGACCGTGGCCGTCAATCGCGTGCGGGCGCGCTTGCGGAAAGGATGGATCGCGCTGGCCGGAAGTCCCAGGCTGTAGGCGAACCGCACCAGCCTGTCGCCCGTGCCGATGGCGGGAGGTGCGAAATCGGCAAGGGCAAGCGCGCGCCCCGGCTCGATCACCGCCGGGTCCGGGCGGTCGTCGTCAAGCGCCACGTAGCGGCTGCTTGCCTCGGGCGTCGGATCGGCCAGCGGTTCCTCCTTCGTCGCATCGAGCGGGATGGCGGGCGTGAGAGCAGAGCGGCCAGCACCTGCCGGGCGACTTCCAACATCCGGGAAGCCGCGTGTCTCCATGTCAGGCGGCCTCACCCTGCCCGAGGGCCTTCAGGGCGGCGATGTTGGCCGCATACTGCGAAGGGCCGCCCTTGAACGTGGCGGTCCCGGCGACCAGCACGTCGGCCCCGGCTTCGACGCAGGAGCGGATCGTGCGGGTGTCGACCCCGCCGTCGACCTCGAGGTGGATGTCACGGCCCGACTTGTCGATCATTTTCCTCACCGCCTCGATCTTGCGAAGCTGGCTGGAAATGAAGCTCTGCCCGCCAAACCCGGGGTTCACGCTCATGATCAGGACCAGATCGACGTCATCGATAAGGTAATCGAGCATCTTCGCCGGGGTTCCGGGGTTGAGCGAAACGCCCGCCTTCTTGCCAAGGCCCTTGATCGCCTGAACCGTGCGATGAATGTGCGGGCCTGCTTCGGGATGAACCGTGATGATGTCCGCCCCGGCATCGGCAAATGCCTGAAGGTAGGAATCGACCGGCGAGATCATCAGGTGCACGTCAAACGGCTTGGTCGTGTGCGGGCGCAGCGCCTTTACCACCATCGGTCCGATCGTGATGTTGGGCACGAAGTGGCCGTCCATCACGTCGACGTGGATCCAGTCTGCCCCGGCTGCATCGATTGCGCGCACTTCCTCGCCCAGCTTGGCGAAATCTGCGGAAAGGATCGACGGCGAAATCAGCGGGGTCATCTGGTCATCTTCCTGCGTCGGGTGGCAGGCAGATTGGTAAACGCTCATGCGCTCAGGCATAGCCACCCCATCCCTTGCGCTTACCTTTCGCGAATCGGCGGAACAAGCACTATCGGCCTCATTATCCACACGGAATGTCCCGCTTTGGAGGCGGTTGATGTGATGAACGGCGGGCGAGCCAAGGGTTCAGCCACTATTCACGGCACGAATCTTACTTAACGAACCAGCCAACCGCCGTTATTGGAATCGGCGGGGAAGAAACGAGGCGCTGCGAGAGCTTTCATTGGAAGCGCGTGGATCAAGCGGTTGCCGCAGGAAACATCGAAATCGGGGCTTTTTGATATGACCAAGCCGAGACGGCTGCGCGCTGCGGCCGCTTTGACTGCCACTGCACTCGCCGCCACTGCAATGGGTGGAAGCACTGCTGCCAGTGCGGCTGGCCCGAACTGTGCAGGGCCGGTGAGCGACACCTGGATCAACGTCACGATCGACGGCGTGCGCAACGGCAATGGACTGATGGCGGTGACCCTCTATGCCGACGAGCCGCGCAAGTTCCTCGTCAAGAAGGGCTCGATGTACGTCGGCCGCGTTGATGCCACGGCGCCCGAAACGCGCATGTGCCTTTATGTGCCCAAGCCCGGCGTCTATGCGCTCGCCGTCTATCACGACGAGGATGCGAGCCGTAACATCAAGCGCAGCGGGGTTCTCGGCCTGCCCGAGGAAGGCTTCGGCTTTTCCAACAATCCGCCGACGATCGCAAGCATTCCCTCGTTCCGCTCGGTCCGCCTGAACATCTCGAAGTCGGGCCTGTCGACCCGGATTCATCTTAAGTATCCGTGAACGCTTGCCTCCTCCCCTCCCGCAGGCGGGAGGGGTTGGGGGTGGGAAGCTTGTGTATTACTCGCCCGCAGGCACGCCGATATCCGCGAAAGTGCGCGCCAGGTGCCATGGCGCCAGTTCCTCGGCCAGCGCATGGGCGCGCGGATCGTCGACGTCCATCCACCACGCATCGTCGATGTCCATGGTGCCCGCGCGTCCTGCATCGGCGAGCCGTTGCATGCCGTCCGAAAGGCTGCCGGGCTTGCCTTCGGCAATCGCCTCGTGGATCGCCCTGGCCAGGTCCGGGGTGGCCAGAAACGCCCCGCAATCGACCGCATCATAGGGTGCGATGGTCTTGCCGATAGCGGTAATCATGCCGTCGTCATCCAGCTTGACCCAAGTCGCGTCCTCGGGATCGACCAGCGGGTTGTCGATGCGGCGGTCAACCGCCAGCGTCACGGCGCAGTCCGGCCGGTGTTCGTGGATCAGCCGCTCCAGAATGTCGGCATCGAACATGTGGTCGGCCATCATCAGCAGATAGTTGCCGTCGCAGCGCGTGGCCCCGGCCATGACCGAATGGCCGTTGGGCGTGGACCAGTTGGTCAGTCGCACCGGCACGATCTCGATGCCGGCGCGCATCGAGAGATCGGCAAGAAAACCTTCCAGAAGGTCGGCCTGATGGCCGGTCACCACGACGACGCGCGTCACGCCGGCCTGCATGGCCTGCCGCACGCCGATTTCGATCAGCGGCACGCCTGCAACCGGGGTCATCGGCTTCGACGGGGAAAGCTCGGCAAGGCGGCTGCCAAAACCGGCAGCGATGATCAGCGCATCCATGGTCGCTTCGGGTAAAGGTTTAGGAGCCAAATGAAAAGGCCGACCAGACGAAACGTCGGGCCGGCCTTTCAATCCGTCAGGGAAGCTGTCGCTTATTCAGCGGCCAGCTTCTCGACCGAAGCGTATTCGTCGACCATCTGGGCGGCGACGTCGTCATTGAACTGCTGCGGCGGGTGCTTGCAGAAGTAGGCCGACGGGCCGATCAGCGCACCACCTTCGCCACGGTCGAGCGCGACCTTGCAGCAGCGGATCGCGTCCATCACGCAAGCAGCCGAGTTCGGGCTGTCTTCAACCGACAGGCGCAGTTCCAGGTTCATCGGAACGTTGCCCCACTGCTGGCCTTCCATGCGGATGAAGCACAGCTTGTTGTCCTTCTGCCAGGGAACATAGTCCGAAGGACCGACGTGGATGTTCTCGTCCTCGAGACGCGTGGCGAGCATTGCCTGCACGGCCTCGGTCTTCGATTCCTTCTTGCTGCCCAGACGCTGGCGGTCGAGCATGTTCATGAAGTCGGTGTTGCCACCGGTGTTGAGCTGGTAGGTGCGCTCGACGTTCACGCCGCGAGCAGCGAACAGGCTGGAAAGCACGCGGTGAACGATCGTTGCACCGACCTGCGCCTTGATGTCGTCGCCGACGATGGGGATGCGCTTCTCGCGGAACTTCGCTTCCCATTCCGGGGTCGAAGCGATGAACACGGGCATGCAGTTGACGACGGCGACGCCGGCTTCAAGCGCGCATTCCATGTAGAATTCGGTCGCTTCCTGCGAACCGACGGGGAGGAAGTTCAGGAGAACTTCGGCGCCCGATTCCTTGAGAGCCTTGACGATGTCGGCCTGGGTGGCTTCGGGCTGGTCGGCCACGATGAAGCCCTTTTCGCCGACCGAGGTCATGTGCGCGGCAACGCCGTCCGACACGCGGCCCATGATCACCTTGCCGCCGGTCATCGGGACATTGGGCTGGAACACGGTGGTGTTGTTCGGCGCGGCGAAGATCGCCTCGGCGATGTCCTTGCCAACCTTGCGCGCATCGACGTCGACGCCGAGCACGAAATCGACGTCACCGGCGCCATAGCCGCCAATGCGGTCGTGGATGAGGCCCTGCGACGAATTGTTGTTGCGATAGTAGGCTACACCCTGCACCAGCGAGCTAGCGCAGTTGCCCACGCCGATCACGGCGACCTTGATTGGCTTCATGAATAACGATCCCTTCAGACAGGCGCCCTGCGGCGGCTGTAATCAAACTGCCTCAAAATACCGAAATGCCATCGAATGCAAGCCGAATCCTCAGTCCGTCAAGACGAAGCGGGGAACCGCCGGTCATGGCAGACCTTGCAATCCCCACTCCCTGCTCGCAATCGTGCCGCCTGCGCTGCACCAAAGGGTGGGCGCGCAAGCCACAGCAATTTCCGATGGGACCGCGCCCTTAACGGAAAAAAGCTGCCAGCGATAGCCCGTTTCGCCAGAAGCCCTTCACAAGCTGGTCACAGCGTCGGCAACCGTTGCAATATGGTCACCGAGATCGGCCAGGTTCATCAGGGTCCGGGTGCCCGGAACCGCCCGTTCGAAATCTTCCGGACCAAAGGCATCGGTCAGAAGAGCACGAAAACGCACCCGTGCGGCGGCCGCGATGTGGGCGTCGTTCGGTGAATCTCCGGTGAACAGGAATGCGGAGCGGTCGATTCCGAACCGCTCCTCGATCGCTCCGAAGTGCGGTTCGCCCTTGGCAAAGCCGGGATCATCCATTGACGGGGCGCGATAGCCCAAAGCGCAATCGACCGGCCAATCGCTCGCCAGACGCTCGACATATTGCTCGAGGTTGTTCGAGGAGATGACCACGAGAAGGCCGGAATCGCGCCACCGCTGCAGCAGCGCGGCCGTGTCGGGGGCAATGGTAATCCCGGTAAGGTAGCCGTCCTTCCAGTCCTCGAAGCGCTGCGCAACCGGATCGGTGTCCTGCCCGGGGTAAAGCTGGCGCAACTGCTTTTCGAATGGCAGGCCCGAGGTTGCGAAGTAGGAGCGGCGGGCCTGCGCAAACGGCGTGCCGAATGATTCTTCCATCAATTGCGCCGCACGGTCGGCGTAGTCCTCCATCGTCGGCACCAGCGTACCGTCGAGGTCGAACACCAGAACGCGGACATTCTGCTCCTGGCTCACGCGGTCAGGCTTTCGCGGGCCACGGCAAGGTCCTCGGGCGTGTCGACTTCGAACCACTTGAGGCCGGAGAGCCAGCGCACCTGCGGGGCGGTCGCCTCGTCCTGCGCCAGTTCATGCAGCACCATCTCGACCGAGGCAGTGGCGAGGTCCTTGGTTTCGCCGACCCTCTCGAACGCGGCCCAGTATGCGTCGCGGGCTGACTCGCGTACGAACGTCGTGCCGATATAGGCGCCGTCATACCTCGGCAGGGTCTTGGAAATGGCCTGCAGCGCGCCGTCCTTCTCGATGACCTTCATCTCGTCGGGCAGGACCGGCCGTTCCCGCTCGCAGGCGACCGCCACAGTAGCGCCCGCCGCTTCGGTGGTGAAATGGCGGGTGTACATGTCGGCGGGGAAGAGGTGGTCGGCGTTGGTCAGCACGAAGGGCGCGTCGCCGATGAGCTCCCGCGCCGCACCCAGCGAGGTCAGGTTCCCGGCTTCGAGCTGCGTGTTGCGCACGGTCCGCACCGGGGCACCCGGCCACTCGGCAGCGATGTGATCCTCGATCAGCTGCGCGCGATAGCCGGTCACCACGATCACGTCGTCGGCCACCGCAAGCAGGGCTTCGATCGCGAAATCGAGACAGGTGCGCGAGGCGACCGCCATCAGCGGCTTGGGCAGGGACTCGGTCGCGTCGCCGAGCCGACTGCCACGGCCCGCAGCAAGGATAACACCTTTCATGTTTTCTCACGGTTCCTTGTTGCGGTCGTTGCTTGGGCTAATTTGGGGGAAGGCGGCGCGTCGCGCAAGGGGTGGGGCTGATTGGTGCCGCGTTGCAGCACCAAAGGGTGCCCGAGTTCGCGCCAGGTTACCTGCAAGTTGTGCCAGAGTTGCCGGGGAGTTGCCCGGAAGTTCGGGAGAGTTGGAAATGCCGGGTCAGAGCTGGCGCATGTGCGGCGGAAGCAGCAAGCCTTCGCTGTCGGCGGCAATCAGCGGCGCGCACCAGGCCACTGCGCCAAGCCAGATGCACAGGCCGCCGAGCAGCATTCCCGGGAGGACCCAGGCAAGGCCCAGGAGGCAGAACACGCAGGCAACAAGCACATAGACGTCGCGCTTGAACAAGCGCTCCAGCGTCAGCGTCACGCTCTGCAGGATCGGACGACCTTCCAGCCTGCGCTCAAGCGCCGCGCGCAGAACATCGAAGCTGCCGCGCTTGGGGCCGATACGGACAAGGATGCTCATGGCCACGATGCCGCAGACCAGCAACACCACGCAGGCTAGGGCAATCCAGCCATAATCCAGGCCATAGGTGCGGATGACGCCGGTCATCAGCCCGATCACGAAGCCGAGATTGGCCACCATGTCGCAGGCGGTATCGAGCAGCGCACCGCGCCGGCTCATCGCCCACGAGACGCGGGCAATGTCGCCATCGACGCAATCGGTGACGGAAACCGCCTGGAACAGGAAACCGCCCAGGGCCAGCCATTCCACGCCGCCCCGTCCCAGAATGACGGCCATCACCATGGCCAGCGCCAGGGTGAACCAGGTGATGGGGTCGGGACCAAGGCCGAACTTCATCGCCAGCGCGGACATGCGGAACGAAATCGGCCGGTTGATCCAGCGACCTACCGGTCCTTCAGTGGGCTTCAGCGTCGCGCGCAGCAGCGCCAGGACCGTGGCATGGTCGCTCTCGGCGCGAATCAGCCGTGGATCGCCGCGGACCAGAACCAGCGCCGGATCCTCGCGCAGGGCTTCGAGCGCGGCCTTGGTGGGCTGCGCATCGGCTGGCAGCAGCGCGGTGCCGGGTGGCAGCGGCGCAGACGGTGCGGCGTAGGTGATCTGCGGCAAGGGGCGCGCGCGCATCGTGAAACTGCGCTGCCAGTCCTCGGCGACCGGAGAATCGGCGAGAATCACGATTGCGCTGGCGCCTGTGAGATCGGCAAGAATCACCGCTCGTGCCACGCCGCTGATGCCACCGATGCGGCGGCGCAGGTAGGGACTTGCCGGAATCGCGACGGAAAACGGGGTATTCAAGCGTGCGTGCCTCATCCAGAGCCATCAGGCCCTTTCCACGGCCTATAGACACGGCTACCTGATGCGCCAAGCCAGCATCGTCGGGATACTTGCTGGCTGGCCAAGGCATTCAAGGGGTCGCAAGGGTGAACGCGGGAAACAGGACCGGGGCAATCGAGCGGCCCAAGCGTCCGCGTGAATTGCAGGACAGGCTGAACTACCATCTCTACCATCCGCTGGCGTGGCGGCTGGCGCGGATTCTTGCGCATACGCCGCTCACCCCCAACATGGTCTCGGTCTTCGGCGGCCTGCTCGTCGTGGCGGCAGGCGTGGTCTATTTCAACATGGATTCGACCGGCGGCCCATGGGCGCTCGGCTGGCCGATGGGCGCGATGCTGGGCATGGCCCTGCACATGAGCTGGCACGTGGTCGACGGTGCCGACGGCGATCTGGCGCGGATCACCGGCAGGACCAGCCCGATCGGCGAGATGGTCGACGGCATCTGCGACTATGCCAGCCATATCGTGCTCTACGTCCTGCTCGCCTTCGTGCTGACCCGGCAGATCGGGTCCGGGCAGGCCTGGGCCTGGACTCTCGCCGCAGGCGCCAGCCACATCGTGCAGTCCAATCATGTCGAGGTGCAGCGCCGGTTCTACCAGTACTGGACCTATGCGGTCCCGTGGCTGAACAATGCCAAGGACAACAACGCCGGCCTGTTCGGGGAAAAGACCCTGTTCGCGCGCCTGTTCGAGCCGATCGCGCGCGGATACCTGTTCCTCGCCGCCGGGATGACGCCGCATGCCCGCCAGATCGACGAAGCAGTGCGACAGGCGCTGGCAGCGGATGACAAGCCAAGGCTCGCTGCCATCCGTGCCGAAGTGGCGCGCGAGCAAAAGCCGCTGCTCGATTTCCTCAAGCTGCTGGGCCCCAATCCGCGCGCGATCGTGCTGGGGCTGGGCATGATTGCGGGCAGCCCGGTCTATTACTTCTTCTATCAGGTGGTGGTGCTCAACCTGCTGCTGCTGATCTCGGTGCAGCTTCACAACCGCGCCGCCAAGCGCACGGCGTCGAGGATCTGATCAGTTGATGCGGTAGCGGTTGAGCGAAAGCACGCCTGGCTGCGCCTTGCGCCAGACCATCACGAAGCCTGCATAGAACAGCAACGCGATCATCGGCGCCATGGCGTTGGTCACGACGGGATGTGCGTCGGCAAGAGCCGTGCCCTTGGCAAGGCCGCCAAGCCATATGCCCAGCAGCACTGCCGCTCCCGCTGCAAGCAAGGGAATCGCGGCGTGGAACGGATGGGGTCGCACACCGAGGCCCGAAAGCCAGTGGCGCCGCATGTAGGACGCGACCAGCGCTGCCAGCAGCATGGCCAGCGCCGCGCCGAGAATGCCGTACTTCGGGGTCAGCAGCGGGATGGCGAGTCCGGCAATCACGATCAGGATCAGGTTGACCTGCAGGGCAAGCGCCGGGCGGCGGTAGTAGAGGATAAGCTCTGATACTCCGAATGCGCCGTTGACGGTTTCGGCCAGCACCATCGCCAGCAGCGCGGCATAGCCGCCTGCATAGTGGGCGCCGAACAGATCGAGCAAGGCCTCGCCGGTTGCCGCCATCAGCAGGACCACGCCAAGCTGGATGGTCAGGATCACGCGCGTTGCCGCCGCCGTGGCCTTGCCGGTGGCGATGTCGCCATCGGTCATCATGGTGCGGGCCGTGAGCGGGGTGAGGATGCCGTCGAAGGCCTGGCGTACCTGCAGGATCGGCGTGCGCAGCTGTCGCAGCACACCATAGACACCGACCGCTGCATCGCCGAGCAGGAAGCCGACGAGATAAAGGTCGATGCGCTGGGCCAGCGTGGTCAGGAAGTCGCTACCGCTGGCCGGCACCAGTGCGCGGACGCGGCGGAGCAGTTCGGACGGGTGCGGACGCCAGCGTCGCAAGCCAAGCGGACCGAGGCAGTGCCGCGCGCTCCACAGCGAGAACAGCGCGAGGGCGATCGATCCGGCCCAGTAGCCGATGATCATGCCGGTCTGTTCGAAGCCCAGATACCAGGCGCCGAAGGCCACCGCGGTCATCACATAGGGTTCGACAAGACCGCGTGCGATGACCTCGTAGCGCATCTTGTGGGTCCAGCGCGTGGCAGCGAGTGCAATATCGCCAGTGATCTGGCCCAGCACGGCAGGGGCGATCAGGGCGAGGGCAAGGCGCAGGCTTTCGGACACGAGGCCATCCGGCAGCGCCTGCGCGCCCAGAACCAGCAGCACCGAGACCGCCATTCCGGCAAGCGCGGCAAGCAGCAGCGCATCAAGCAGGACATGGGTGGCGCTGCGCCGGGCATTGTCCGGCGTCGTCTCTTCCAGCCAGGGAAAGATCATGCGCTTGAGGCCCAGGCTGGCGATCGGCACGGCAAGTTCGACCATTGCGCTGGCCATGGTGAACACGCCGTAGTTTGCCGCACCATAGAGCCGTGCGCCGACATAGAGGAACGATGCGCGCGCGGCGAAGCGGATGACGAAGCTCAGGGCGTTCGATCCCGCGCCGCGCGCGATTACTGTCTGTGAGCCCCGGTCTGCCGTCATTGCGCCCGCGCGCTTGGCGACAAATGCGCGCTGGCGCAAGGGTGCCGGGGTGCGTGGAGCGCGGTCAGGCCGGGTCGCGCTTCATGGCGACAAGGCACAGCAGCACGACGCCGAGCGCCAGAACTTCCATCACGCCCCAGGCAAGCCATTGCGAATGGTTGTAGAGCCAGACGCCGATGGCGGGTGCCGCGATGTAGGCCGCGCCGTTCACCGAAGCGACGATGCCGGCGGATTGGCCCTGTTCGGCCGGCGAAACGGCAAGGCTCGCGCCCGAGGTGAAACCGGGGCGGAACAGGCCGAAGCCCATCGAAGCGATGGCAAAACCGACTGCTATGGTGTGAAGGTCACGGCCCATGGCAACGGGAACGATGCCGGTAGCGGCCAGGCTCATTCCCCAAAGCGTCGATGTTCTGGGTCCGAGCCCGAGCATCGGGATCAGTCCCCACTGCGCGAGCAAGGTCGCCACCGCGCCGCACATCAGCACGAGGCCGACCGGGCCGGCGCCAGCATCCGGATCGCCGCGCAGGCCAAGCCGGTCCAGCAGCAGGAAGCCTATAACGCCCAAGACCATCGCTTGAGCATGCCCACCGACCAACCCTGCAGCCAGCCAAGGGCGCAGGCGGCGGTCGGTCCAGCGCAGACGGTCGATTCCCTGCTGCTGGGGCTCCGCTTCGGGCAGTTCGTCGGGACTGCCATCGGGATGATCCTCCACCATGCGCGGATTGGACGAGGCGCTGAACGGCGCCGACATCACCTCGCCCCGCGCGGCAAAGCGGGGATCGTCATCGGGCAGTTGCGTGCGCAGCAGGACCAGCACGATCACCCCGAACAGCGCGAACATGGCAAAAGGGCCGACCAGCCCGAGGCCGGGCAGGATCAGCAGCGGAGCAAGCGCGGGGCCCAGGACCGTGCCCAGACCGAAGCTCGAAGCGACCAGCGACAGCGCCTTGGTCCGCTCGGCGCGGCCGGTGCGGCTGGCGACATAGGCCTGCACAGCAGGTGGCGCGGCCGATCCGAAGCCGCCATACAGCGAACGGGCGATGGCAAACAGGCTCATGGTCAGGCCCGCGCCGAACCAGCCATCGAGGCCGAAGTGGAGGATCGCCCCGCACAGGGCGAATGAGGAAATGAAGCCGATAACCCCCAAGGCCATCATCGCCTTGCGCCCGCGACGGTCGGACCGGCGCGCCCAGTAGGGGGCCATGATCACCCAGAGCAGCGCCGACCAGGAATAAGCGAGGCTTACCCAGACGTCGGCAATGCCAAGCCGCGTGCCGATCGAGGGCATGACGGATTGCATGGCAGTATTGCCCGCAGCCGTGACCAGCATGACCGCAAAAAGCAGGGCCATGCGCTCTTTCGGCAGGCGGATGGCACCCTCGCTCATGTCTTCACGCCCAAGGCGGGGATCGAAATTGTCCACGGCTGGTTCATCCAATGCTGACTAGGCCGGGCGAACGGTGCTTGCAATGGCAGGCCAAATTTGCGACCCGCTTCAGCCAAGCTTGACCGGCAGAGGACCATTTCCTGCAATGACTTCGACCCAGGTGGCGCGTGAGCCTCTTCTTCAGCGGGCAAAACGCAAGGTGGAACGCTTGGCTGGGCCGGCCGGGATCTTCTTCAAGGGCTTCCTCAAGCACCCCGCCATGGTGGGCGCAATCGTGCCGTCCTCGAACCGCACGATCGAGCGCGTGCTCTCGGTGGTCGACTGGGAGGAATGCCGCCTTTTCGTGGAATACGGCCCGGGTGTCGGCACCTTCTGTCGTCCGGTGCTGGAAAAGCTGCGCCGCGATGGCCGCCTGATCGTGATCGACACGAACCCCGATTTCATCGCCTACCTGCAGAAGACGATCGGGGACAGCCGCTTCATCGCCGTGCATGGTTCGGCTGCCGATGTGGAAGAGATCGTCAAGGCGCATGGCTTCGACCATGCCGACTACGTGCTTTCCGGCCTGCCGTTCTCGAACCTGCCCGAAGGCGTCGGCCCTGCGATCATGGGCGCAACGCATCGCGTGCTGCGCCCGGGCGGCGCGTTCCTCGTCTATCAGTACACCGCCCGCGCGCGCGATCTGATGGGCCAGTTCTTCCGCCGCATTGACAAGGGCTTCGAGCCGCTCAACGTTCCGCCCTGCGTGATCAGCTGGGGCTGGAAGGAATAACCCTTCAGTCGAAGATCGAGCGGATTTCCAAGGTGTTCGGTCCGCCGAGCTGGCGGTAGACCGCCGCCAGCACCGCGATGAAATAGATCAGCGCGCCCGAGGTGATCGCGCTTGAAACCGCGGCTGTCAGCACGCGCTGCAATTCGCCGCCGGTCGTCAGCACCAGGACGACGCCGACCAGCATCATGGCCAGGCCATAGACCACCGCAAAGAGCAGGCCGAGAAGCACGAGGAAGGCCAGCAGGCGGCTTGAATTGCCCTGGGTCAGCGCCCACGAGCGGCGCAGGGCCCGGATCGGGTTGCGCTCGCCCTCGATGGCGAGAACCGGCGCGACGAGCGCCATGCGCAGGCTGCACCAGACCATCGCCACGAATGCGGCAAGGATGACGATCGCACCAATGGCCTGAACGCCGGTCAGCGCGGCCGCGCTCACCAGCACGAGGAACGCCATGCCAAGCGCACCACCGACGATGATCTGTGCCAGCACATAGGGCCCCAGCGCGCGAAAACCGCGCGCGATGGCCTGGGCAACGGTCGGCCGGTCAGGATCGGTCATGACAATGAGCACGGTGACCGTCCCGGCCATCTGCAGCAGCGTGACGATGATCAGCAGGGGCAGTGACGAAGTCCAGGCATCGGCCATGATCTCCATCATCCGGCCCGGCGGCGTGCCGGGCGCCATCTGCGGTTCGGGCACGAAGATCGAGAAGGCAAGGCCCGGCAGCAGGAAGAATACGCCGGCAATGGCCATCAACACATCGCGGTTCGTCGCAACGAGGCGCGTGGCGGTCTTCCAGGCAAGGCTGCTGTCAAGTTTGCTGTCAGGGCGAGGCGTCATGCCGTGCGCAATAGCAGCGTCGGACGATCACGTCGAACGTCAGTTTTGCGTGCCCAGCCTCTTGTCACCCGTCCGGCGCTGGGCCATTTCGCAGGCCATGGCCCGAAATGAGACTATCGAGATCCGGTGCGAAAGCGCGCAAGTGCCCTATCGCGTTGCGCTGGACGAAATGGCCCGGCGCAATGCCGCGATTGCCGAGGGCGGCGCACAGGAACTGATCTGGCTGCTCGAACATCCGCCGGTCTATACCGCCGGGACCAGCGCCGCGCCCGACGAACTGCTCGATCCGCGCTTCGAGGTGGTCGAGGCCGGGCGGGGCGGGCGTTACACCTATCACGGGCCGGGGCAGCGCGTGGGCTACGTCCTGCTCGACCTGCGCAAGCGGGCGCGGGACGTGCGCGGTTTTGTTCATGCGCTCGAAGGCTGGGTGATCGATACGCTGGCCGATTTCGGTGTCGAATCTTGGCGAGCCGAAGGGCGAGTCGGCATCTGGACGCATGGTGCCGACAGGCGCGAGGCCAAGATCGGTGCCATCGGCGTGCGCATCCGCCGATGGGTGACGATGCACGGATTTTCAGTCAATCTCTCGCCCGATCTCTCGCACTTTGGCGGTATCGTGCCCTGCGGGATCGAGGAATTCGGCGTGACCAGTCTTGCCGCGCTGGGCAAGGAGGTTACACCGGAAGCGTGGGACGAGGCGCTGCTCTCGCACCTCGATCGTTTTCTCGAACGTCTGGATACGCCGTGCCCGCCATCAGCCGCCTGATCAGTCACCCGATTGCACTTCTCCCGATTGCACTGGGGCTCGCGCTGGGCGGTTGCGGCAAGAAAGCCGATGACAAGGCGGCGACAGCAGCCGGTGCAGAGGTGCTGCCAGGAACGATCTCGGACGACATGATCAACCTCGATACGTCCACCGCATCTCCGCCACTGGCACCAGTCCACACCGAGAAGAAGAAGGCAGCAGCGCCCTCGGCAAGCGAGGCTGCTGCGCAAACACCGGTTGCAGGCGATGACGCCGCTGCGGCACCGGCAGCAGGTTCAGCTGATCCCGAGTAGCTGCCGCGCCATCCTCAAGTGCGGCTGATCGACCATGCGGCCGTTGTATTGCAGCGTGCCAGCGTGGGGATTGGCAGAAAAGAGTGCCACTATGGCGTGGGCCTCGGCCAGTTCCTCCTCGGTGGGGGCAAAGGCGGCGTTGATGATCGGTACCTGTGACGGGTGGATCGCCAGCATGCCGGTGAAACCATCGGCCTTGGCCGCTTCGGCGGCGCGGCGCGTGCCCTCTTCGTCACGGAAATCGTCGTAAAGCGTGTCGATTGCCCACACCCCCTTGGCATGGGACACCAGCAGGCACTGCGCGCGGATGAACCGGAAGGCATCCGTCCACGCGCCCGCGGCATCGCGCTTGCGGCTGGCGCCAAGCACGGCAGAGAGGTCCTCAGCGCCCCAGGTGAGGCCGGCAAGGCGTGGCATGGGCTCGTCGACGTACAACGGGATGGTAAGAGCCGAGCGCGCGGTTTCGCTGACCAATGGCAGGATTTTCGTGGCGCCGTTGGGCAGGCGGTTGCGTTGCTCGAGTTCGTAGATTTCGGCAGCGACCATGCGGAACTGGCCGGGGCCTTCGCACTTGGGCAGCATCACGCCATCGGGCGCGCCAGCCATGACCACGGCGAGGTCCTCGCGCCACAGGCCGGTCTCGATCGCGTTGATGCGCACCCAGCGCGCCAGCGGGCGGTTCTCGGTCACGTGCTGGCGGTGGATCGCAAGCCAGTCGCGAGCGAGGATGCGTGCCTGTGGCTTGGCCGCAGGGGCGACCGCATCCTCCAGATCGACGATCACCGCATGCGCGCCGGTGGTCATGGCCTTGCCCAGCTTCTTGTCACTGTCACCGGGAACGAAGAGCCATGATCTTGGCGGCATGCGGCATTGCTCCATTGGGTTTTGTTACTCGGCCGAGGCGGTTTCCTCCGCCAGCGTAGGATAGTCGGTATAGCCGACCTCTCCCGGGAAATACCATGTCTGTGGCACCCCCTTGTTCGGATTGATGTGCGCTCCGACACGGATGCGCTCGACCAGATCGGGGTTGGAGATGAACGGACGGCCGAAGCTGATCGCATCGGCCCGACCCGAGGCGACGTCGGCAGCCGCCTGTTCGGGTGTGTAGTCGCTGTTGAGCACCAACGGGCCGGTGTAGATCGAGCGGATCAGCGCGTCCTGCTGCGGCACGCCGGTCTGGCCGAAGGTACCATCCGGGCCGGGCTGGCGAAGTTCGAGGAACCCGATGCCGAGGTTCTGCAGAACGCGGGCCGCCTCACCGAAGGTCGCCGCCGGGTTGCTGTCGTCAGTGCCTTGCGAATCGCCGTTGGGTGAGAGGCGCACCGAGACAAGGTCCTTGCCCCAGACCTCGATCAGGCGCTCGACCACTTCGCGCAGGATGCGCACACGGTTTTGCGGGCTGCCGCCATAATCGTCGTCGCGCAGGTTGGTGCCATCGCGCAGGAACTGGTCGATCAGGTAGCCATTGGCCGCATGAAGCTGCACGCCATCGAAGCCGGCCTTCTTCGCGTTTTCCGCAGCAAGGCCGTAGTCATCGACAAGACGCGGCATTTCATCGAGGCGCAGGGGCCGCGCCGTGGCGAAGTCCTTCTTGCCCTCCGGGGTGTGCGCCTGTCCCGGCGCGCGGGTGGCCGAGGCTGAAACCGGCGGCTCGCCTCCCAGGAAATACGGGTGCACGATGCGGCCCATGTGCCACAGCTGCATCACGATGCGGCCGCCAGCCTTGTGCACGGCTTCGGTCACCGGCTTCCAAGCCTCGGTCTGTTCTGCCGACCAGATGCCCGGTGCGCTCGGCCAGCCCGACCCTTCGCGGCTGATGCCGGTGGCTTCGGAAATGATTAGGCCTGCGCTGGCGCGTTGCCGGTAGTATTCGGCCATGACTGGCGTCGGCAAGCCTTCGCCAGTAGCGCGACCGCGGGTAAGCGGCGCCATGATGATGCGGTTCGGGGCTTCGATCGCGCCAAGGCGCAGGGGCTGGAACAGCGGTTCGTGCATGCTAGAGGACCTTTCCGAAGATGACGGGAAACGCCAGGTTTCCCTCTAAGTTTCTCTTTGCAACTGGATTAGGCTGCGCTCATGACGAATTCAAGTGACGCGGTCCTGTCATTTCGCCCCAGTCCCAAGCATTTCCTTGCCCTGCTGACAGGAAACCTTGCGTTGGCGCTGGGCCCATGGTTCGTGCGCATTGCCGATAGCGGGCCGGTCTCGGCGGGGTTCTGGCGGCTGGCACTGGCGCTGCCGTTACTCGGATTGTTTGCATGGCGCAGCAGGGAGCCTCTGCGCGGCTATCCGGCCAAGGACTGGTGGTTCATCGTCGCTGCCGGCGTGGTCTTCGCGCTCGATCTGGCGAGCTGGCATGTCGGGATCGAGCGGACCAAGCTCGGCAACGCTACGCTCTTCGGCAATTCGGGCAGCGTGATCCTGATGGTGTGGGGCCTGGTGACGATGCACCGCCGCCCGCACTTGCGCGAATTTGCCGCAGTGGCCATGGCGCTGGGCGGGGCCGGGCTGCTGCTGGGCCGCTCGATGGAGATCGATGCGCGCACCCTGGCCGGAGACCTGTTCTGCATCCTCGCCGGGCTGTTCTACGTCGTCTACATCCTGCTGGTGCAGAACGTGCGCGAGCGTCTTCGCCCGTGGAGCCTGCTGTTCTGGTCAAGCCTTGCCGGTTGTCCGGTCATGCTCGGCACGGCGCTGGCGATGGGTGAGCCGGTACTGGCACACAACTGGTGGCCGCTGATCGGCCTGATGCTGGCAAGCCAGATCGTCGGCCAGGGCCTGCTGGTCTATTCGCTCGGCCATTTCCCGCCGCTGGTGATCGGACTGGTCCTGCTCACGCAACCGGCCGTCTCGGTCCTCGTCGGGTGGCTCTCGTTCAGCGAGGTCCTCGCCCTGCCCGACGCCATCGGCATGGCGCTGGTCGGCACCGCGCTGGTACTGGCACGGCTGGGCGAGGGAAAGAGCGCCTAGCTCAGCTACCGAACGGCTTCGCCCCCAGATCGCCCAGGCCGACCGTGCCGCTGGCCATGTCGAGCATGCGGTCGAGGCTCTTCTTGGCGGCGAGGCGGAGGCCCTCGTCCATCTCGATGCGCGGCTGCAGGTCGCGCAGGGCGAGGTAGAGCTTCTCCATCGTGTTGAGCGCCATGTACGGGCAGATGTTGCAGTTGCAGTTGCCGTCAGCGCCCGGCGCACCGATGAAGGTCTTGTCGGGGACGGCCAGTTCCATCTGGTGGATGATGTGCGGCTCGGTCGCCACGATCAGCGTGTCGCCCGGCATGGTCTTGGCAAACTGCAGGATACCGCTGGTCGAGCCCACGTAGTCGCAGTGGTCGATGATGTGCGGCGGGCATTCGGGATGTCCGGCTACCGGAGCGCCCGGATGCTGGGCCTTGAGCTTGAGCAGCTCGGTTTCCGAGAACGCCTCGTGCACGATGCACACGCCCGGCCAGAGCAGCATGTCGCGCCCGAACTTGCGGTTGAGGTAGCCGCCGAGGTGGCGGTCCGGCCCGAAGATGATCTTCTGTTCGGGCGGGATCTGGGCGAGGATCGTTTCCGCGCTCGAGGAGGTGACGATGACGTCGGAGAGCGCCTTCACCTCGGTCGAGCAGTTGATGTAGGTCAGCGCGATGTGATCGGGGTGGGCTTCGCGGAACGCCTTGAACTTGTCGGGCGGGCACGAATCCTCAAGGCTGCAGCCGGCATCCATGTCGGGCAGGACCACGATCTTGTTAGGAGACAGGATCTTGGCGGTATCGGCCATGAACTTTACGCCGCAGAACGCGATGACGTCGGCATCGGTCTCTGCAGCCTTGCGCGAAAGCTCGAGGCTGTCGCCCACGAAATCGGCAATGTCCTGAATTTCCGGGCGCTGGTAATAGTGCCCGAGGATCACCGCGTTGCGCTCCTTGCGCAGGCGGTCGATCTCGGCGCGCAGGTCGAGGCCGGAAAGATTCAGGGGCTGGGCAGTCATCGCATCAAATCCTCTCGCCCGGCGGAAGGCGGCCGGGCGAGAGGGGACTTAGGGTTCTCAGCCCGCTGCCGCAATACCTTCAGCAAGCGAAACGAACGGCGGGAATACGGCGAGCCCCATGATGACGCCGAACAGCACCACCACCGCAAGGGCGCTGAAGCGGGTGGCGGGATGCACCGTGCCGGTCTCGCGCAGGTCATGCATTGCGATGATGCCGACAGCGAAGAGCTGGAACGCACCTTCGACGACCGGCGTCAGCACGGGGCCGAGGATCGGCGCGGGCACGAGGCGGCCGATGGCCGGTTCGAGGATCAGGATCATCGCACCCATCATCAGGCGCCGGTGCCACTGCGTTTCGCGGCGCATGGCGATCGCGGCGATGACCATCGCGGCGAACAGCGCGGTGCCGATGTGCGTCAGCGCCAGGAAATAGGCGTTGCTGAAGAAGGGCGGCACGCGGTGCAGTTCGATCGCCATGCGACCAGTGAACATGCCAAGTCCGGCAATGAACAGGACCAGGGCGAGCGACACCCAACCTAGCTTGCGGTGCAGCGCGATGTTGCCGGTGAGTGCCAGCTGGTTCTGCAGCACGAACATGCCGAGCCATGACAGCATCGCCACACCGTGGAGATGGACCCACACCGGTGCGGTGGACGGTGAGGCCATCCCGCGCAGGGCCCATTGGCCGAACGCAAAGACGACGAACACCGCCATGCCGGTGGTCATGCGGGTAAAGAAGCGCTGGTCGCGCGAGTACGGATAAACGGTATTGATTGCGGCGGTTGCCATAAGGTGTCTCCACCAGTCCCGACGCGCCCGCTAGGTGATTCGGTCCGATCTGGCGGTGATGTCAGTCACACTTGCAACCAATTTGCGGCGGCAATCCTCATCTGTCGCCCGCTACTTGTCGAACGTGACCTCGACCTTGGCCTTGCCGTAGCCTGCCACCTGCAGCGGGATCGACAGGTTCTGGGCGATGGCTTCCCTGGCAGCTTGCCGCGCAAGGTTCATCAGCACCGGATTGGCCGCCTGCTGGACCGCCTGCGCCTCGGCAAGGCGGGTATTGTCGCGAGTCAGCTTGTCCTGTGCATCGCGGCTGATCCAGATGCCGTCACGCAGGTATTGCGCGCGCGCCTCGTCAAGATTGGGACGGCTGACAGTGAGCGGCGGCAGGCGCACTGAAAGGGTCTGTGCGTCCGCGTTCCAGGTCAGCCGGTCCCGACCGACCTGGGCAAGATTGATGGTGTAGTCGACCCGCGCCGGGATTACCGCGACCTGCTTGGAATTGACGAGGCCGAACAAGCGAGAGTCGTTGCTCGACACGACGGGAGCGAGTTCGGCGCTGAATACGGTCAGCTTGTCCTGCTTTTCGAACGCAACAAGGCTGGTGGCAAGCGGATCGCCAAGATCGTCGGGTTGCCACCATCTCCATGCAAAGAACGCTGCCGCTGCAAGCGCAACTAGGAACAGGCCCCACGGCAAAAGCGAGATCCGCGCGAGGGAGGGCGCGGATTGCTGCGGGGAAGGGTGGGGGGTCAGGCCTGGATCATCCATGTCTCATCCTCAACCCGGACTCGCCCCTGTCGTTCCAGATCGAGCAGGTGGGCAAGCACCGAGCGGCCTGCTGCACCGTGGAGCCGAGGATCGAGGCCCTTGTACATGGCGCCGACGAACTCGGGAATGGCGTGCGGCCCGCCGTCCTCGAGCAGGCGCAGGATCTGACGCTCGCGCTGGCGGCGATGGCCGAGCATCCCGCGCACCAGCTGGCGCGGGTTGTCGATCTGCGGCCCGTGTGCCGGATAGAGCACACGATCGGAGCGGTCATGGAGCTTCTGCAGGCTGGCCATGTACGCGGCCATGTCGCCATCGGGCGGCGAGACGACCGAGGTCGACCAGCCCATGACATGATCGCCGGTGAACAATGCGCCGCTTTCCACCACGCTGTAGCACAGGTGGTTGGAGGTGTGCCCGGGCGTGGCCACGGCTTCCAGCGTCCAGCCATCGCCCGAAATGCGCTCCCCATCGGCAAGCACGCGGTCGGGCATGTAGTCGGCATCGAACGCGGCATCGGCGCGCGGGCCGTCATCTTCCATGGTCAGCGGTGCGCAGCCGATGATCGGGGCGCCGGTGGCTTCGGCGAGCGGACGCGAGGCCGGGCTGTGGTCGCGATGGGTGTGGGTGCAAACGATGGCGACAACCTTCGCGCCGCCCACGGCGGCGAGGATCGCGTCGAGATGGCCCTGGCTTTCCGAGCCGACGACATCGTCCATGCCGAAAGGGCCGGGATCGATCACGGCCACGTCCTTGCCGGCGCCGACGAGGTAGGTCTGCGTGCCGGTGAAGGTATAAGGCGAGGGGTTGGGCGCAAGCACGCGGCGCACCAGCGGTTCGAGCTGTTCGGCGCGGCCGACGGGCCATTCGCTGCGGTCGGGGATCGGGGGCATCTGGGCCATGGCTGGGGTATGGGGGCTGCGGTGCCCCCGCGCAACCGCACAAGTCATGTCAAATCGCCGGCGGCGACGTCACAACGTCGTCAAGATCACGCTGCGCTGGGATGATCCTCGACAGCGCGGGCGAGACGGTCACGCAGGCGCTGCACGGCACTGCCATTGGCAACGGCCTCGGAACGCCATGCCTGTTCGAGACGCTGAATGCGCTGGTAGAGGCGCTGGCTGTCATGAACCAGCGCCTGGACGTCTTGTGGCAGATTCGCGACGACTTCGGGGTCACTGTCCGGAAAGTTCGCGATCAGGCGGCCATGGCGGCGCAGTTGCAGTTCCGACAGCTCACCTGCAAAATGGGCGCGGTGATTCAGCAGCCAGGCGAGGCAGTGCATCACCCGCGTCGTCGTGCGGAGCGCTTCGCAGCTTACCTGTACGCGCTGCAGATCCTCGTCGTCGGCCACGATCTGGTTGGTCTCGTTGCGTAGCCGGTCGAAGCGCGTGCGCACCTTATCGGCAAGGTCGAGGGCCTGCGCGTGGAGGGCGTCTATGATACGCGGGTTGAGGCTCGGCAACAAAGGCATGGATAGCGCATAGTCTTGTGGTCAGGCTTTCGCCAACAGGACAACGCTCGGATGCTTGTCCCGTTTCGTGAACGTTTCTTAACGGGACACCGCGCTTTTCGCCCTCATGTGAATCAAGTGCCTGATTTCAGGCGATGATATCGGGAATAAGATAGTCTTCGATCATCGCGATCTGGTCTTTCAGCAGCAATTTGCGCTTCTTGAGGCGGGCGATCTGCAACTGGTCGCGGGCGCCATTGAGCGAGAGCGCATCGATCGCCGCGTCGAGGTCACGGTGTTCGATACGCAGCGCCGCAAGCCGCTTGCGCATTTCCTCTTCGGTCACGTTCCGCCCAACTCCTTCGACCCGGTGAACCGGTCGGCTTCTGCGACTTACGGCATAACCCGTAAAGTGCAACGCTCCGGCGCGGTTTGACTTGCAAGATACGGCCAATGTGGGAGCATGACAACGCGCCGCCTGTTCGAGTCGTGAAGAACCGGCTGAAAGGTGGCGCCGCCCCGCACGGGGATGGCCTCGTGCGGTTTTCTGAAGGGGGCTTTCCCTTAAGGAGGAAAAAGCATGGAATCGACGCACATCAGCGCACTCCAGACAAAGCACGCCGGACTTGAAAAGCAGATCCAGATGGAAATGTCCCGGCCCCTCCCTGACGATACGCTGGTGGCTCAGCTCAAGAGAAAGAAGCTGAAGATCAAGGAAGAGCTATCGCGCCTTCACTGATCGCGCGCCGCCTTCCAAGGCACCGCACGGAGCCGCCCCAAGGGGCGGCTCTTTTGCGTGAAGGCGTGCGTGAATAGCTATCCGCTCCACATCGGTTTCGCATCCGATTGTGCGCAACATTCCCAAACCGCACGCACTAGGCTAATCCATGTTCATGCTCAGTGCCGTCACCTCTGCTCGACAAATCCTGACTTCGCTGCACGAGGTCATGGCCTCCCGCGCCGGTGCCCAGGCCAAGCTCAACCAGATCGTCGAAGTCATCGGCGAAAATCTCGATTCAGAAGTGTGTTCGATCTACCTCCTGCGCGAGGGGATGCTCGAACTCTTCGCCACGCGCGGCCTCAACCAGGCGGCGGTCCACGTCACCCGGCTGGCCGTGGGTGAGGGCCTTGTCGGCACCATCGCTGGCAATGTCGAGACGCTCAATCTCGCCGAAGCTGCTGCCCACCCCGACTTCGCCTTCCGCCCCGAAACGGGGGAAGAAAAGTTCCACTCCTTTGCCGGCGTTCCGATCGTCCGGCGCGAACGCGCGGTGGGCGTAGTTGCGGTCCAGCACGT
This sequence comes from Novosphingobium sp. GW835-FHT14H07, assembly GCF_058793515.1. Lineage (NCBI taxonomy): Bacteria > Pseudomonadati > Pseudomonadota > Alphaproteobacteria > Sphingomonadales > Sphingomonadaceae > Novosphingobium > Novosphingobium sp. GW835-FHT14H07. Next base: position 75,193 of record NZ_JBXAFX010000007.1, on the reverse strand, counting down.
CGAGCCGCGCCGCTACGAAGAGGTCGAGATCGAGGCGTTGCAGACAGTGGCGATGGTTCTTTCCGAACTCATCGCCAATGCGGAGCTGATCGACGACGAGGAGACGCTGGGAGTCCCGGCCCACCTCACCGGGCCGGACCGCATCAAGGGCCTCACGCTCGTGAAGGGGCTGGCCAGCGGGGTTGCCGTCTATCACCAGCCGCGCGTCACCATCGAACATGTCGTTGCCGAGGATACCGAGGCTGAACGCCAGCGGGTCTACCTCGCGTTCGACAAGATGCGCGAACAGATCGACCGCATGGCCAGCCAGGCGGAGTTCGGCGTCGGGGGAGAGCATGAGGAGGTGCTCGAGACCTACCGCATGTTCGCCTACGACGAAGGCTGGTCGCGCCGGATCAACGAGGCAATAGATTCAGGTCTTACGGCAGAAGCGGCGATAGAGCGCGTCCAGCAGCGTACTCGCATGCGCATGCGCCAGATCGACGACCCGTTGCTGGCCGATCGCATGCACGATCTGGAGGATCTGTCGAATCGCCTGCTGCGGATCGTCTCGGGCCAGCTCGGCACGGCAGCCAGCATGGGCCTCAAGGGCGATGCCATCCTGATCGCGCGCAATCTCGGCCCTGCCGAACTCCTCGAATACGACCGGCGGCGCCTCAAGGGGGTCATTCTCGAGGAAGGCTCGCTCACCGCGCACGTCGTCATCGTGGCGCGGGCCATGGGCATACCGGTGGTCGGCCGCATGCGGGCGCTGCGTGGCAAGGTCCGCGACGGCGATCACCTGCTGCTGGATGGCGATCAGGGCGTGGTCGATGTCCGTCCCGCACCCACGCTGATCGAGGCGTTCGAAGCGCGCTTTGCCAGAAACCGCGAACGGCAGGCCCATTACGCCACGATGCGCGAGGTCGAGCCTTTCACCCGCGACGGCACGCGCATCGCCGTGCTGATGAACGCAGGGCTGCGTGACGATACGCCCATGCTCAACCTTACCGGCGCGGATGGCATCGGCCTGTTCCGCACCGAGTTCCAGTTCCTCGTTTCCGCAACTCTGCCTTCGCGCGAACGCCAGACCCGGCTCTATCGCGATGTGATGGACTCGGCCGGCGATCGCCCGGTGGTGTTCCGCACGGTTGATATCGGCGGGGACAAGGTGCTGCCCTACCTGCGCCACAACGACGGCGAGGCCGAAGAGAACCCGGCAATGGGTTGGCGCGCGCTGCGCGTGGCGCTCGAACGCGATGGTTTACTGAAGGTGCAGGCACGCGCCCTGCTGGAAGCGGCAGGTGGGCGCACGCTCAACGTGATGTTCCCCATGGTCACCGAACCATGGGAGTTCGATGCCGCCAAGGCCGTATTCGACGGTCAATTGGCGTTCCTGCGCAAGCAGAAGAAGATCCTGCCCGAGGCGATCCGCTACGGGGCGATGCTCGAAGTCCCGGCACTGGCCGAGTGTCTTGACCTGCTGGCCCCGAAGCTATCCTTCCTGTCGATCGGCACGAACGACCTGACACAGTTCCTGTTCGCGGCCGATCGCGCCAATCCCAAGCTTGCCGAACGCTACGATTGGCTCAGCCCGGCCATCCTGCGCTTCCTGCGTCGCGTGGTGAACACGGTGGCGCCGTTCGGAACCGACGTGACGGTGTGCGGCGAGATGGGTGGCCGCAGGCTGGAGGCGCTCGCCCTGCTCGGCCTTGGCATCACGCGGCTTTCGATCACGCCAGCCGCTGTCGGGCCGGTCAAGGAACTCGTCCGCAAGGTCGATGTGAACGAGATTCGCGCGGCGATGGCTGGCTGGCTGTCCGAACCACCACAGGACCTTCGTTCTGCGATCGCGGAATGGGCCTCCTCGCGCGGGATCGAGTGCGACTGAGGGTGACGCAGGGGCGTTTCGTCGTCGAAATCCGCAATTCCTCGTCGAAAGCCGTTGACATTCGCAGGGGTGACGCGAACCCTGTTAACGGGTTGCAAAGCATACGCGGAAGACGGGAGTAACGCCTTGGCTGAAGCCGGCGGTCTGCAGGACATTACCAATATCGACACCACGCCCATGCCCGCCGGGCAGCCGGGCCGACAGAGCGTGGGTGAAATGCTGCGCGCGGCGCGTGAGGCCGCAGGGCTGGACATCAAGCAGCTCTCGCAGGCCACGCGGGTAACGACCCGGCATCTGCAGGCGCTGGAGGTGGGCGATTATGCCGCGTTTCCCGGAAGGCCCTACACGCTCGGCTTTGCCAAGAGCTACGCCAGGGCTGTCGGCCTGGATGACAAGGTTGTTGCCGAGGCCGTCCGGGCCGAGCTGGACCAGCAGGCGCCTCCGCCGCCGCCCCGCGTCATCAATCAGTTCGAGGTGGGCGATCCGGAAAAGACGCCTTCGCGGCTGACCGCATGGCTCGCTGCCGGTCTGGTCATCGCAATCGCGCTGGCGGGGTTGGTGTTCTGGCGCAGCTATTATCTCCCGTCGGCTGAACTGCCCCCGCTGGTCGGGCCGGAAGAGGCCAGGCCGGTCCCGAACCAGGTCGCCGCCGCACCAGCGCCAGTTGCGTCACCAGCCGGACCGGTGGTGTTCACGGCCACCGAAGATCGCATCTGGGTGAAGTTCTACGACGGCACCGGCAAGCAGATCCTGCAGAAGGAACTGGCCAAGAGCGAAAGCTTCACCGTGCCGACCGACGTGCCCGAACCCAAGCTGTGGACCGGGCGTCCCGATGCACTTGCGATCACGGTGGGCGGGCAACCGGTTCCGCGCATTGCCGAGAAGGAAGGCATCGTGAAGGACGTTGCTGTCAGCGCAGCGGCCCTGCTCGCGCGCGGCACTGCTGCCGCCACGGCAAGTCCTGTGCCGACGCCTTCCGCGGCCGCCCCGGTCGCACGGCCTGCGCCGCGCCCCCGTGCGCAACGGCCTGTGGCGGCCAGCGAGCCGACAGCGGCTCCGGCGACGACCCAGGCTGAGGCATCACCGCCACCTGCCGCCCAGCGCTGAAGTGACGGGCGGAGGCGGATAAACCGCTGGCCGGTCTCGACTTGGTGCGGGCTATCGGGCAAACTTGAGGCGTTGATTGAGGGTGCGCGGGGGATCGTGCGCCGCTGAACGGGAACGACCATGACCATGACTTTCCGGCGTGCAGCGCCACTTGGAGCCATCCTTCTGGGGCTGACCGCCCCGATCGCCGCGCCGGTGCTGGCCCAGTCCTCTGCACAAAAGACCACTGCCACACCGGTCGATCCCGAAATGCGTCTGCGCCGGATCGAGGCGGAAATCCGCGCGATGCAGCGCAAGGTTTTCCCTGAGGGCGCCGGCAAGACTTTCGTTCCGGAAATCACTGCAGGGCCGACAACCACGACACCGGCTGGCGCGCCGGCTTCGTCAGCGGTGACTGACATTCTGGCACGGATGGACGCGGTCGAGGCGCAGATGGCACGACTGACGGCGCAGGTTGAGGAAGGGCAGAACCGTTCGGCCAAGATCGAGGAACGCTTGGCCAAGCTGGAGGCCGCTGCCGCACCGGCGTCTGAAGAGCCCGCGGCGACGCCTGCGCCTGTCGTCACGACAACGCCCGCTCCCGTGCCCGTGGCACCGAAACCCACGACACCCGCCGCCACCAAGCCGACCGAGACCAAGCCTGCGACGCCTGCCGCCAAGCCGGCATCGCCCTCGGCCGCGCGCGTGGCCGCAGTTCAGGCGATCGAGAAGCCTGCGACCGGCGATGCCGCGCTTGACGACTACAACTACGGCTTCCGCCTGTGGGAAGCCAAGTTCTATCCCGAAGCGCAGCAGCAGTTGCAGATCTATGTCGATCGCTATCCCAAGCACAACATGATCAGCTTCGGTCGGAACCTGCTGGGTCGGGCCTGGCTAGATGATGGCAAGCCGGGCACCGCGGCGCAGTTCTTCCTGCAGAACTACCTTGCCGACAAGAAGGGCGCGCGTGCGCCAGACAGCCTGCTGTATCTCGGGATTGCCATGGTGCGCCTCAAGGATACCGAAAAGGCTTGCGGTGCGTTCGCAGAACTGGCCTCGGCCTATCCCGATGAAGTCGCCGGTCGTCTCAAGGGCCAGTACGATGGCGCCCGCGCTTCGGTGAAGTGCAAGTAATGGACTCGGGAATAGCCTGACCGCTGCTGCTGCGCGTTTTGCCGCGCAGTGGGCAGCGGTCGCTCCGCATGGGCCGGTCGGACTTGCCGTGTCGGGCGGACCGGACAGTCTCGCCATGCTGGTGCTGTTCCACGAAGTTGCGCCGCGCAACTTTCAGGTGGCCACGGTCGATCATGGCTTGCGCGCGGAATCGGCAGGGGAAGCGGCGATGGTCGCTGCGATCTGCGCCGGGCGCGGCATCGCGCATCAGACGCTGACGCTTTCGCTGGAAAAGGGCAGCGCCGTGCAGGAGCGGGCCCGCGCGGCGCGCTATCGAGCGCTCGCCGAATGGGCGCAGGCAGAACGGCTTGCAGCAATCGTGACCGCCCACCATGCCGACGATCAGGCCGAGACGATGGTCATGCGGCTCAATCGTGGTGTGGGCTTGCGAGGCTTGGCAGCGATGCGGCCCGTTGCGCAAGTGCCGGGCGCCCCCAGGCTCAGGTTGCTCCGGCCTTTGCTGTCATGGCGGCGGGCGGAGTTGCAGGCTGTTGTAGACGTCGCCGGTCTTGCAGCTGCCGACGATCCGTCGAACCGCGATCAGGGCTATGAGCGGGTGCGCATGCGTGACGCCCTGACGTCAAACGAAGCGTTTGCGATCATGGGTTTCGCTCGCAGTGCCCGGAACCTTGCCGACGCCGATGCCGCTCTGGAATGGGTGGTCGACCAGCTCTGGGAGGAGGTCGTGGCTGCGGGCGAGGGTTTCACGTGGAACCCACCGTCGGGCTTGCCCGATGTGCTCGCGATGCGCCTGCTCGAGCGCGTGCTGGCCGCACTGGGTGCGGGTGCGCCACGGGGCGCGGAGCTGGTCCGGTGGCTTGGAATGCTGCGCGAGGGCGGAGTCGCGACACTAGGGGGCGTAAAGGGCGATGCACGGGCAAACGCCTGGCGGTTCACCTTGGCGCCCCCGCACGCGTCCAGGTCTTGACCCTTGCACCATGCCCTATCGGCACAGGTCGCTGAAAAACCACATTCGCGCTATATTGCGAGTTACCCGATATTGAGAATCGGGGTGGCAATCCTACATTGCCTCCATACCCGCCCGCGTTTTCCGGGCGATTGCGGAAAGACAGCGATGAACGACGACCAGCCCCAGGGTAATCCGTGGATCAAGAGCCTCCTTGTCTGGGGCGGAATCTTTCTCGCGCTGTTGCTGGTGGTTTCGATGTTCGGGTCGCGGGTCGATACCAATGCGACGACAATCCCCTATTCGGCCTTCCGCTCGCAGGTCAGCGATGGTTTGGTCCGTTCGGTCGAAATCGCGCCCGAGCGCATCACCGGCACGCTCAAGAACGGCAGCCAGTTCGCGACCGTTCCGGTCCCCGGTGATGCCGATCTGCCCAAGCTGCTGCAGGACAACGGCGTGCAGTATGCCGGCAAGGCGGCCGAACAGCCGAACATGCTGATGTACATCCTGTTCAACTCGTTGCCGTTCCTGCTGATCCTCGGCGTTGCCTTCTTCGCGCTGCGCCAGATGCAGAAGGGCGGCGGTTCGGGCGCGATGGGCTTTGGCAAGTCCAAGGCCAAGCTCCTGACAGAGCGTTCAGGCCGCGTGACCTTCGATGACGTCGCCGGCATCGACGAAGCCCGCGAGGAACTGGAGGAAATCGTCGAGTTCCTGCGCGATCCCTCGCGCTTTTCCAAGCTCGGCGGCCAGATCCCCAAGGGTGCGCTGCTGGTCGGCTCGCCCGGTACCGGCAAGACCCTGCTGGCCCGCGCCATTGCGGGCGAAGCGGGCGTGCCGTTCTTCACCATCTCGGGTTCGGACTTCGTCGAGATGTTCGTCGGCGTCGGCGCGAGCCGCGTGCGCGACATGTTCGAGCAGGCCAAGAAGAACGCGCCGTGCATCGTCTTCATCGATGAAATCGACGCGGTCGGCCGTCACCGTGGCCACGGCCTCGGCAATTCGAACGACGAGCGCGAGCAGACGCTGAACCAGCTGCTGGTCGAGATGGACGGCTTCGAGGCAAACGAGGGCATCATCATCATCGCGGCAACCAACCGCCCCGACGTGCTCGATCCCGCTCTGCTGCGTCCCGGTCGTTTCGACCGCCAGGTGGTCGTGCCGATCCCTGACATCGAAGGCCGCGAGAAGATCCTGTCGGTGCACATGAAGAAGGTGCCGCTGGCGCCTGACGTCAACCCGCGCACGATCGCGCGTGGCACGCCCGGCTTTTCGGGTGCCGACCTTGCCAACCTCGTCAATGAAGCCGCCCTGCTGGCCGCGCGCCGCAACAAGCGTCTCGTTGCCATGCAGGAGTTCGAGGACGCCAAGGACAAGGTCATGATGGGGGCCGAGCGCCGCTCGATGGTCATGACCGACGACGAAAAGAAGATGACCGCCTATCACGAGGCTGGCCATGCCATCGTTTCGGTCAAGGAACCGGCATCCGATCCGATCCACAAGGCAACGATCATCCCCCGTGGCCGGGCCCTAGGCATGGTCATGCGCCTGCCGGAACGGGACAGCTATTCCTATCACCGTGACAAGATGCACGCGAACCTCTCGGTCGCGATGGGTGGACGCGTGGCGGAAGAGCTGATCTTCGGGCACGACAAGGTGTCGTCCGGTGCATCTTCTGACATCCAGTACGCCACTTCGCTGGCGCGCTCGATGGTCACCAAGTGGGGCATGTCGGACAAGCTCGGGCCGCTGCAGTATGAAGACCAGCAGGAAGGCTATCTCGGCATGGGCGGTTCGCAGCGCCTGTTCGTCTCGGACGAGACCAACAAGCTGATCGACAGCGAGATCCGCGGGTTGGTTGACGGCGCACACGCACGTGCGACCGACATTCTCAAGACCAACGAGGACAAGCTCCACCTCCTCGCTCAGGCTTTGCTTGAGTACGAGACGCTGACCGGCGACGAGATCAAGGAACTGCTTGACAGCGGCAAGCTGGACCGACCGCAGAACCCGACGGGCACCGCCCGGCCGGTTGCGGCCCAGGGCTCGGCAGTTCCGCGCGCGGGCAAGAAGTTCGGCTCGACCAATCCGCAGCCGGCCTGATCCCCGGCCAGATCTTAAAGCGAAAGGGCGGAGGGCAACCTCCGCCCTTTTCGTTGAAGAAACCGCTCATCCTGAGCCTGTCGAAGGATGCACACGAAGCACCGGCGTCCTTCGACAGGCTCAGGTCGAGCGGGGGTGGGGTGCTTTATCCCCCCGCTTCCACGAGGATTACCACCGCGAACAGCATCATGGCGACGAAAGCGAAGAGGCTAAGGAACCACGTCCGCCACCATGCGCCGAACCAGGACAGGCCGTAAGCGCCGCGCAACTGCAGCAGCATGTGCAAGGGCGGCAGGAAAGCGAGCGCGGGTAGTCCGGGCAGGGCCAGCCTGCCCCCGACGGTCGCCACGATGCCCAGCAGCGTCATGAAGCACAGCGAATAGGTGACGAACACGGTGTGATCGTAAAGCCCGAAGCGGCGGCTGAACGGGAACAGCAGCCACAGGAACGGCACCGAGATCGGGATCAATGCCCAGCTCAGCTTGTAGCTGTAGTTCTGCACCTTATAGAGCGCGAGGCTCGGATTGGCCTTGGCCTTCTTCACCGCTTCGTTGATCCAGCCGATATCGCTGGCAGTCTCGAGGCCGCTGGTATCGATGTTGCCGACGTTGATGCCGCTCGCCTTGACCTGCTCCAGCCCGGCGATGTTCTTGCGCGTTTCGGCAATTGCTGCGTCGATCTTCGCCAGCTCTGCAGCGTCGCCGCGTGCCGCGATCCGTTCGGCCTCGAGGACCGCCAGATCGTTGCGTTCCTGTTTGAGGCCCTGCTCTACCGTCGTATTGACGCTGGCACCAATATCGCCGCCCAGCGAATTGATCGTGGTGAACAGCGCGAACACGCAGAACAGGAACAGCGCGATCGGCGAGACATAGCTCGCCCGCCGTCCGTCAATGTATTCGCGGGTAAGCTTGCCGGGCTTGGTCACCAGCATCGGCAGCGTGCGCCAGATCTTGCCTTCGAAGTGGAACACGCCGTGAAGCAGGTCGTGGAAGAACGCGCCGAGTGTCTTGTGGACGTGCGCTGCCTGACCGCAGGCATGGCAGTGGCTGCCGACCAGCGGCGTGGCGCAATTGAGGCAGGCCGATTCGTGGGTGTGACCGTCGGCCCGATGCTCGCCCGCCGTCGGCTCCACGGTGCGTGCCGCTGCCAGCGCGCCCGCCATGTCGCCCAGAGTCTCGGTGCCGTTCAAAATCTCGTTCCCCCTGTAACTTGTTGCAGCATAACGAGCGTGCGACGTTCTCGCCACACCCTTGAGACGGCGCGACAAGTGAGACGGCGCGGCAAGGGGGGTGATTTCACGGAACATTAACCTTGTCCGTGCAGTCCGGAGCCCAAGAGGGTAAGCAGCACGCGTGTACACGTCGCGGGATCAGATGATGGCGCTCGGTGGAGCGGGAGGGGGAAGCGGCTTCGGCCAGCGCACCGCGCCGCCGCGCGCGCCCGTGCCGCCGGCGCGCTGGGGCCTTCTGCACAAGACTGCCGAGCAATACCTGTCGCGCCACTGGCAGCGCCTGACTGCGCCGGTGGAGCGCGCTTTCGCCCGATTCGATCTCGTGCCCGATCTTGCCGAAGATCTTGGCAGCGCCCGCTGGTTCAGGGGCTTTGGCACCATGCTCGCTCTCGGCGCGGCCGCTGTGCTGATGTGGCCGAGCTTTGCCCCGTTGCAAGCCGCGCCGCTGACCTTGATGGACGATGCCGCGCAAGACGAGCTGCGTGTGCAGGGCATCCGCCCGCTCGCCTTCGGTGCGGACAACGGCCGACGGATGAACGCCACGTCCGCCGTCATCCCGCTTGCCGCCGCGCCCGAGCGCCCGAGCATCGACCTGACGGCAACGCTTGGCGCCGGCGACAGCTTCCCGCGCATGCTGCAGCGGGCCGGCCTTGCCAGCACCGACATCGTGCGCGTGCTCGACCTGGTGGGTGGGCAGGTCAAGCCCGGCGCAATTCCGGAAGGCACGCGCTTTTCCATTCGCCTGGGCGCGCGCACCAGCCCGGCGCAGCCGCGCCCGCTCGAGCAGCTGTCGTTCCGCCCCCGCTTCGACCTCGCGCTCGATATCCGGCGCAGCGGTGGCGCGCTGGCGCTCGCCAGCAACGCCATTGCCGTTGACACATCGCCACAGCGCATTCGCGGAATCGTCGGGGCGAGCCTCTATCGCTCCGCCCGCGCGGCAGGCGCACCTCCGTCTGCGGTGCAGGACTACCTGCGCACGATCGACGAGCACATGGCGTTCGAGGAGATCGCGCCGGGTGACGAGTTCGACCTGGTCTATGCCAATCGCCGCGCCGGCACGGGCGAGCAGCAGGCCGGCGATCTGCTCTATGCAGGCGTTGTCCGCGCCGGAAAGCCGGTGCTGCAACTCCTGCGCTGGGGCAGCGATGGGGCGTTCTATTCGCCGCAAGGCATGGCCGAGGGTGCGCAGGCGACCACGGGTTTCCTCGGTGCGCCGGTCAACGGCCGCATCACTTCGGGCTATGGTGCGCGCCGCCATCCGATCCTCGGCTATGTGCGCATGCACGCCGGGATCGATTTCGCCGCCAGCTGGGGGGCTCCCATCTATGCTGCCACCGATGGCCGCGTCAGCATTGCCGGGTGGCATGGCGGGCACGGCAACTACGTTCGCCTCGATCACGGCGGCGGCATCGGAACCGGCTATGGCCACATGAGCCGCATCGCCGTTTCGGCGGGCATGACCGTGCGGCGCGGGCAGGTGATCGGCTATGTCGGCTCCACCGGGCTTTCGACCGGGCCGCACCTCCATTACGAGATGTATCGCGCAGGACAGACGGTGAACCCGATGTCGATGACCTCGATCGTCCAGCGCGCGGCTATCGACCCGGCGCAGCTTGCCGCCTTCCGCAGCAAGCTCGCGCAGATCACGGTGATCCCGGCTAACCGCTCCCGATGATTGCAGCGGGGCGAGCCAGCGGCTAGGCCTTCCTGCCATGACGACTTATCCGATGACTCGCCTGCGCCGCACCCGTGCCACTGCATGGAGCCGCGCCATGCACCGCGAAGTGCTGGTCACGCCTGCGGACCTGATCTGGCCGCTGTTCGTGACCGAGGGGGAGGGCGTCGAAGATCCGATCCTGTCGCTTCCCGGCGTATCGCGCTGGTCGGTTGACGGCATCGTTGCGCGGGCCAGGGAAGCGGTGGCGCTGGGCATTCCGTGCCTTGCCCTGTTTCCGAATACCCAGCCCGATCGCCGCAGCGAGGATGGCAAGGAAGCGCTCAACCCGGACAACCTGATGTGCCGGGCGATCAAGGCGATCAAGCAGACCTGCGGTGACGATATCGGTGTGCTGACCGACGTCGCGCTCGATCCCTACACCAGCCACGGGCAGGACGGCCTGATCGATGATGAGGGCTATGTCCTCAATGATCAGACCGTGGAAATGCTTGTCGGGCAGAGCCTCAACCAGGCCGCAGCCGGGGCCGATATCATTGCCCCGTCCGACATGATGGACGGCCGCATCGGTGCAATCCGCGAGGCGTTGGAAGGCGCTGGCCACATCAACGTGCAGATCATGTCCTATGCGGCCAAGTATGCCTCGGCTTTCTATGGACCGTTCCGCGATGCGGTGGGTTCGCGCGGGCTGCTCAAGGGCAACAAGAAGACCTACCAGATGGACCCGGCCAACGCCGAGGAAGCGCTGCGCGAGGTCGAGATGGATCTGGCCGAAGGTGCTGACAGCGTGATGGTCAAGCCGGGCCTGCCCTATCTCGACATTGCGTGCCGCGTGAAGCAGACCTTCGGCGTACCCGTGTTCGCCTATCAGGTGAGCGGCGAATACGCGATGATCGAGGCAGCCGTGGCAGCCGGGGCCGCCGATCGCGATGCCATGGTTCTGGAAACGCTGGTGGCCTTCAAGCGCGCGGGCTGTTCCGGCGTGCTGACCTACCATGCGGCCCACGCTGCCCGGCTTATGGGCGCCTGAAGGACCAGATGATGTATCCCGACGTTTCGATCGTCCCGCTCAACGGCAAGACCCCGCGCATCCACGAGAGCGCCTTCATTGCGCCCGGCTGCCGGATCATTGGCGATGTCGAGATCGGGCCGGACGTTTCCATCTGGTACAACTGCGTCCTGCGCGGCGACGTCAATTTCATCCGCATCGGCGCGCGGACCAACATTCAGGATGGCAGCGTCATCCACGTCGACAGCCCCGCGCCCACCAAGCCCGATGGCTTTCCGACGATCATTGGCGAGGACGTATTGGTCGGTCATCTGGCCATGGTCCACGGCTGCGTCATCGAGGATCGCGGCTTCGTCGGCCTGGGCGCGATCGTGATGAGCGATGCCCATATCGAGAGCGACGGCATGCTCGCAGCAGGCGCGATGCTGACAGGTGGCAAGCGCGTGTTGTCGCGGCAGTTGTGGGGCGGCCGTCCCGCCAAGTACATGCGCGACCTCGACGATGCGGCCATCGCCGATATGCAGCGCGGCGTGCAGCACTACGTCCGCAACGGTCAGGCGCACAAGGCGGCGGTGCTTGGCACGACCGAAGGCTGACCTGCCACCGCCAGCGGCCTTGCGCGCGCTGGTAGATGCCGAGGGGCGTCTGGCGGTGCGCGTGACGCCGGGCGCGCGCAGCGAGGGCATCGAGATCGAGCAGGGGCGCGTTGCCGTCAAAGTCCGCGCCAAGCCCGAGGATGGCAAGGCGACGGCAGCGGTCGGCGAACTTCTGGCAAGGGCGCTGGGTGTTGCGCCGTCCAAGGTAGAAATGTTGCGCGGCGCAACTTCTCGGGAGAAGTTGTTCAGGATTCCGCCAGCCTAACTTTCAGAAGGCACCCTGAACGCGACGACGACCATCGCCGCACTCCAGACGCTGGCGATCCACAGGCATCCCATCGGCAGCCGATCCTGCAGGAAGGCGCCGAGCACGGCACCGCCCAGCAGGCCAAGCCAGAGCTGCGCCCATGACGCCCATCGGCCATCGCCTTTACCCGTGATGCGGCGTGCCAGGCCAATGCCGAGCTTGACCAGGGCGCCGGTCATGTAGGTCAGGCCGACAGTTACTTCGCCATCGCGCTGGAAAGTGTTGTTCAGCGCACCCATCGCCAACACCAGCGCCGCCATCATGAGCGTTGCGATCCCGGCAGCGCGGGCCAATGCGCCGATCACCAGCAGCGCGGTCACCAGCGCCAGCACGGCGGGTTTGCGCATCGACCCCGCACGCTCGGAAACGAGCGCGCCACCCGTCACGCCAGCGATGAAGCCGCCGATCAACAGGGCCGGAACTATCGCATCTTGCGGGGCAGTGCCAATCGCAACGCCAAGCCGTGTCGTATTGCCCGACATGAAGGAGACGAAGTAGGCCTGCGCCGAAAGAAACCCGACCGAGTCCACAAACCCGGCCATCGCGGCAAGAGCCATGGCGAATGTCCGGCGCTGGCGGTCGTTGAGGATCACGCTGCGCCTTCTAGCGCGTGTTTGCGCCGAAGGGAATCAACGGGGGAATCAGTCGCGCGCCATGCCTCGGGCCATCTGGCCAAGGACTTCGCTGAGCCCGACGGCAATTTCGCGGTCCTCCGGGGCAACATCGGCGATCGCCCGCGCCATGCAGTCGGCCCATTGCTTTGCCGTGTCGCGCGTGATCGGGAAGGGCTTGTGCATCGACATCATGCACTTGCCCGGATGCGCCTCGAACCAGTCGCGTGGACCGCCGCTCCAGCCCGCCAGAAAGCCCGGCAAGGATTCGCGCATCGGCGCAAGGTCCGGCGCATGCATGGCGCGCAGTTCTGCAAACGCAGGATCGGTTTCCATCAGGTCATAGAAACGGTCGGTGATGCGGCGCAGCGTTTCGATGCCGCCAAGGCGGTCATAAGGACTTGTCGCGGGGGCCTGGGTAGCCAAGGGAATGCTCCGGAACAGGGATCTGGAACCTTGCTTGTGCCCCCAACCCGCGCCGACAACATTGACCGCAATCAATCACTTGGACAATCACTTGGCGCTTCAGTTGCGATGGGGGAGTGCCTTGGCCGCCAGTCCTGCTGCCATTCCGCCAAGGACTGCCCCGATCGCCCAGTTGGTCGCCACCGCATCCCACTGGCGATAGCGGGTCCATTCACTGCCGGTGCGGAGCGACGTCCAAGCGAGTCGCCCCAGCGCATAGGCCGGAGCGGCGAGCAACACGTTTGCCATTCTTTTCTCTCCCAGAGGTTTTTCTGGCAACGGCAGGCAAGTGACTAGGTTCCGCAAGCTCAATCCGCGATCAGGCCCTTCAGCGTCTCGAGCCGGTCCGCTTCATGCGCGGGCTTGTCGCTGCGGATGCGGCTGATGCGCGGGAAGCGCATGGCGACGCCCGATTTGTGCCGCTTGCTGGCGTGGACCGAGTCAAAGGCGACTTCGAATACCAGCGACTTGTCGGTTTCGCGCACTGGGCCAAACTTGGCTACCGTATGCTGCCGCACGTAGCGGTCGAGCCATTTCAGTTCATCGTCGGTGAACCCGAAATAGGCCTTGCCCACGGGTAGAAGTTCCGCGCCCTCGTCGGGGTCGCCGTTCCAGCAGCCGAAGGTATAGTCCGAATAGAACGACGATCGCTTGCCGCTCCCGCGCTGCGCATACATCAGCACGCAATCGATCAGCAGCGGATCGCGCTTCCACTTGTACCACAGCCCGGTCCGCCGCCCGGCGACGTAAGGGCTGTCGCGCCGCTTGAGCATGACTCCCTCGATCGCCTCGTCCCGGGCCCGGGCGCGCACTTCGGCAAGCTCGTCAAAGTCCCGCGCCTCGATCACCTGCGAGATATCGAAGCGGCCCTGGTCGAGCTTCGGCACCAGGGCTTCCAGACGAGCGCGGCGCTGCTCCCAAGCCCATTCGCGCAAGTCTTCGCCATCCTCGATCAGCAGGTCATAAAGACGTACGAAGGCGGGATAGTCGCTGAGCATAGCCTTCGACACGGTCTTGCGCCCCAGGCGCTGCTGCAGCGCGTTGAAGCTCGCCGCGCCACCACTCTCGCCACCCTGATGCACCCCGCGCACCAGCAGTTCGCCATCGAGCACGCAGGGCGTGGAAAGCGCTGCCGTCACTTCCGGGAATGTGCCGGAAATGTCGTCGCCACTGCGCGAATAGACGCGCGTCTCGCCGGCGACGTGGACGATCTGCACGCGAATGCCGTCCCATTTCCACTCGGCTGCGAACTCCGACAGCTCAAGGCTTTCCGCTTCGAGCGGGTGTGCCAGCATGAACGGCCGGAACAACGGGAGCAGGTCGGTGCGCGGAGGCGCAGTTCCGTTGGCGGCCCAATCGAACAGGGGCAGGTAAGGAGGCGCCTGTCCGTGCCAGTACTCCTCCACATCCTCGACGCTCACGCTGAACGCCTGTGCGAACGCGACCTTGGCGAGCCGCGCCGAAATACCGATGCGCATCGCACCGGTGGCAAGCTTCAGCAGGGCATAGCGACCGTTGACGTCAAGACGGTCGAGCAGATCGGTAAGTACGCCCGGCGCGGTGGTACGTGTGGTTGCGTGCAGGGTTTCTACCACCTCCGCTACGGAAGGCGGAGGCAGCCGATCTCCCAATGGTTCCGGCCAGAGCAGGCTGGCCGTCTCGGCGGTGTCGCCAACATAATCGCGGCTCAACGTCCACAACACGGGGTCCACCCGCTCGGCCATCAGCGAGCGGATCAGCCCGGCCTTGACTGCGGGGAAGTCCAGCCCATCGGTCAGCGCGGCCAGCGCCCAGCCGCGGTCGGGATCGGGTGTCTCGCGCATGTAGTCGGCCAGCAGCGCCAGCTTGGCATTGCGCGATGGCGTGAGGACGAGCGCGTCGAGCAGGGCGGCAAAGCGCTCCATCAGTCGTCCTCGTCCTCATACCCCACCAGCGCAAGGGCCCGCGCCTTGCGCTGCGTCAGTTCGCACCAGCGCAGCAGCGCTTCCTCGCGCCCGTGGGTGATCCAGGTCTCGGCCGGATTCACTTGCGCGATGGTCTGGGTCAGTTCGTCCCAGTCAGCGTGGTCCGAGATGATCAGCGGCAGCTCCACATTGCGTTGCCGCGCCCGCTGCCGCATCCGCATCCAGCCCGAAGCCATGGCGGTGACAGGGTCAGGCAGGCGGCGGCTCCAGCGGTCGTTCAAGGCAGATGGCGGGCAGATCACGATGCCGTTGGCCAGCGCCGCCTTGGGCACCCCTGCCACGGCCTTGAGATCGCCAAGATCGACGCCGTGGTCCTCATACAGCCGGCACATCCGTTCCATCGCGCCGTGGAGCCAGATCGTGTCGTGAAATCCCGCCGCGCGCAGTTCGGCAATCACCCGCTGCGCCTTGCCCAGGGCATAGGCGCCGACAAGCACGCAGCGCCCCTGATCGTTCTCGCGGGCACTGAGCAGCTTGGCCATTTCCTCGGCAATCGGCGGATGGCGGAACACCGGCAGTCCGAACGTGGCTTCGGTGATGAACACGTCGCAGGGCGTCACTTCGAAGGGCGGACAGGTGGGATCGGCACGGCGCTTGTAGTCGCCGGTCACGATCACCCGCTCGCCGGCGTGCTCGAGCAGGATCTGCGCAGAGCCAAGGACATGTCCCGCCGGCACGAAAGTTGCGCGCACCCCTCCGGGAAGGCTGATCGTCTCGCCATAGGCAACAGGCGCCGCCCGGACCGCGCTATCCGCTTCGACACCATAGCGCAGCTGCATGATCGCCAGCGTTTCGGGCGTCGCCACTGTCCGCCCGTGACCACCCCGTGCATGATCGGCATGCCCATGCGTGACCAGGGCGGTATCGACTGGCCGTGCCGGATCGATCCACACATCCGCTGGAGCGACGTGGATGCCCATCGGCTCTGCCCTGATCCACGAAAATGCCGCTGCCATGCCGGAACAATGGCGGGCTCACGGGATTCGTTCCAGATGAACCATCGCCACAGGATTGCGCGCGCGGGACAGGGGAGGTTCAGGTCACCGGGTTAGCTTTCGCCCGCCCTCAAACAGACGATCCGGGAGACTGGCCATGCTCCGCAAAAGCACATTGCTCCTCGCACCACTATGCGCCGCTGTGCTCTTGGCAGGGTGCGACGGAAAGGAGAAGGAAACCGGACCGGATGTCTCGCCGACAGCGTCGATCCCGGCGATTGCCGGGGCCGAGCCGCCGGTTACAGCGGTGCCGCCCTCGGCCAATCCGCTCGCCAGCTTCGACCGGCTCGATGCCGCGCGCGATGGGGCGATATCCAGCGCGGAGTATGCACAAGGGGCGCAGACCCTGTTCGAGATGATGGACCTGAAACAGAACGGCAATCTCGACGTCGACCAACTCCGCGCGGGCTCTGCCATGCTGGCCGAGATCGACGGGCTGACTCCGCGGGACCTGCTGGCCGTCGCCGATGCCGATGGTGACGGCAAGCTGACCCTGTCCGAATGGATGGCCTTCAACAACGCCCGATTTTCGATGATCGACAGGAATGGCGATGGCATGGTGAGCCGCGCCGAATGGGACGCCCCTCATCCCGCGCCGCCTCGGGCGCCATAAAGGATGATCGAGAAGGGGCGGCACCTCACGATGCCGCCCCTCTGCTCGTGCACAGCTCTGGAGCCTATTCGGCTTCGTCGGCACTCGGCTCTTCGGTCGCCGCGCTTCCCGCCTTGCCCTTCCTGGCCTTCTTCTTGACCAGCTTTGGCGCGGCTGGCGTCAGTTCGAAGGACAGCGCGTCCTCCTTCAGGCTGACGTGGACTTCGCCGCCATTGGCCAGCTTGCCGAACAGCAGTTCCTCGGCGAGCGGCTTCTTGACCTTCTCCTGGATCAGGCGGGCCATGGGCCTTGCGCCGTAGAGCTTGTCGTAGCCCTTCTTCGCCAGCCAGCTGCGCGCGTCGGCATCGAACTGGATGTGGACGTTCTGTTCGGCCAGCTGCAGTTCGAGCTGCAGCACGAACTTGTCGACCACGCGGCTGACGACTTCGGGCGGCAGGTAACCGAACGGCACGATCGCATCGAGACGGTTGCGGAATTCAGGCGTGAACATCTTCTTCACCGCCTCGTCACCGGCGTCGGCCTTCGACACGTCGCCAAAGCCGATGCCCTGCCGCGCCATGTCCGAAGCGCCCGCATTGGTGGTCATGATCAGGACCACATTGCGGAAGTCCACCGTCTTGCCGTGGTGGTCGGTCAGGCGGCCATTGTCCATCACCTGCAGCAGGATGTTGAACAGGTCGGGGTGGGCCTTCTCGATTTCGTCGAGCAGCAGGACGCAGTGCGGCTGCTGGTCGATCGCATCGGTGAGCAATCCGCCCTGATCGAAGCCGACATAGCCCGGAGGCGCGCCGATCAGGCGCGAAACCGAATGCCGCTCCATGTATTCCGACATGTCGAAGCGCTGCAGCGGAATGCCCATGATCTGGGCGAGGCTGCGGGCAACTTCGGTCTTGCCCACGCCAGTGGGACCCGAGAACAGGAACGAGCCGATCGGCTTGTCCGCATCGCGCAGGCCGGCGCGGCTCAGCTTCATGGCCGAGGACAGCACCTCGATCGCCTTGTCCTGCCCGAAGACCAGACGCTTGAGATCGCGCTCGAGATGTTCGAGCACCTTCTTGTCGTCGCTGCTGACCGACTTGGGCGGGATGCGCGCCATCGTCGCGATGACCTGCTCGATCTCGCGGGCGGTGATCGTCTTCTTGCGCTTGTTCGGCGGCACCAGCATCTGCATCGCGCCCACCTCGTCGATCACGTCGATCGCCTTGTCGGGCAGCTTGCGGTCATTGATGTATCGCGCCGAAAGCTCGACCGCGGTCTTGATCGCGTCCGGCGTGTACTTGACCTTGTGGTGCTCCTCGAACGCGGTGCGGAGGCCCCGAAGGATCTTGATGGTGTCCTCGACGGTCGGCTCGTTCACGTCGATCTTCTGGAACCGGCGCAGCAGGGCACGGTCCTTCTCGAAGTGGTTGCGGAACTCCTTGTACGTGGTCGAGCCGATGCAACGGATCGTCCCGCCCGAAAGCGCAGGTTTCAGGAGGTTCGAGGCGTCCATCGCCCCGCCGCTGGTGGCGCCAGCGCCGATCACGGTGTGGATCTCGTCGATGAACAGCACCGCGTGAGGCATCTTCTCGAGTTCCGAGACGACCTGCTTGAGGCGTTCCTCGAAGTCGCCGCGATAGCGCGTGCCCGCGAGCAGGCTGCCCATGTCGAGCGAGTAGATCACCGCTTCGGACAGCACTTCGGGCACTTCGCCTTCGACGATCTTGCGCGCGAGGCCCTCGGCAATCGCCGTCTTGCCCACGCCCGGATCGCCCACGTAAAGCGGGTTGTTCTTGGAGCGGCGGCACAGGATCTGGATGGTACGGTCCACTTCCGGGCCGCGCCCGATCAGCGGATCGACCTTGCCGTTCAGCGCCTTCTCGTTGAGGTTGACGCAGAACTGGTCGAGCGCGGTTTCCTTCTTCTGGCCCTTGGTGTCGGCCTTCTCTTCCTGCTGCTTCGGAGCCTCCTCCTCGGCGCCCTTGGGCGTGCGGCCTTCGACCTGGCGGCCGCCCTTGCCAATGCCGTGGCTGATGAAGCTGACCGCATCAAGGCGGCTCATGTCCTGCTGCTGCAGGAAATAGACAGCGTAGGAATCGCGCTCGGAGAACAGTGCGACCAGCACGTTGGCGCCCGTCACGGTGTCCTTGCCCGAGGACTGCACGTGAAGAATGGCGCGCTGGATCACCCGCTGGAACCCGGCGGTCGGCTGCGGATCGGCCTTTTCCTGGGTCTTGAGCGACTGGTATTCCTGATCGAGGTACTGGCGCACCACGTCGCCAAGATCCCCAAGGTCCACGCCGCAAGCCTGCATGACCTGCGCCGCGTCCGGATCATCGATCAGGGCCAGCAGGAGATGCTCGAGAGTCGCGTACTCGTGGCTGCGCTCGGACGCGTTGGCGAGCGCGGTGTGCAGCGTTTTCTCGAGACTCTGGGCGAAACTGGGCATGTTGCGGCTACTTTCTGGCTTGCGCCGGTGGGTTCTCCGACATGGAGAGTGCACACGCGTTATTAACCCGGGCTAAACCACGTGTGAGGGTGAGAACAGATGTCTGAAAGACACCCGTATATCGCGAGATATGGTAACGCCCTTCGGCAAAGGGAAGGGCGCGCGAATTCATCCTGCTTCGCCTGAGCCGGGCGGCGTTCGAAACAGCGCTTCTGCCGCAGCGCGATGGGCGCTCGCCTTGTCGCGATGGGCGACGGTGCGCATGATCTCGAGTTCGAGCAGGCGAATGCGCTCGTTCAGTTCATCGTGCGAATAGGGGTCGAGCACTTCGGTTGCCAGCTGGCTGGCCAGGTCCCCTTTCGGGCGAGGGCGCTCATCATGGTCCATTCCGGGCAGTTTGGGCATTGCAATGCCTTGCTGTCAACGCCTTGCATGGCTAGCCAGAGGCAAATTGGTATTCACAGGGGCAACAGCGGCGGATGAGCGGCATTCCTGCAACAATGACGGCAATTGGCTGGGACGCGCCCGGCGGGCCTGAAGTCCTGCGACCGGAAAGCGTCCCGGTTCCGGTGCCGGGACCGGGGCAGGTGCTGGTCAAGGTGGCCTTTGCGGGCGTGAATCGCCCCGATGTCATCCAGCGTCAGGGCTTCTATCCCCCGCCCCCCGACGCCTCGCCCCTGCCGGGCCTCGAAGTGTCGGGGCAGGTCGTTGCGATGGGCGAAGGGGTGACCTGGCCTTTCACCGGCACGATGGTCTGCGCCCTCGTGGCAGGCGGCGGCTACGCAGAGTACTGCATCGCCGAGGCTGCGCAGTGCCTCCAGGTGCCGACCGGCCTTTCCATGGCAGAGGCTGCCGCGATCCCGGAAACCCTGTTCACCGTCTGGCACAACGTGTTCGAACGCGGCATGGCGGCACCGGGCGAGACAATCCTCGTTCACGGCGGCACCAGTGGCATCGGTTCGATGGCGGTCCTGCTCGGCAAGCTGTTCGACGTAACGGTAATCGTCACTGCGGGCGGCCCAGAGAAGTGCCACCAGGCGCTCGAGATCGGCGCGGCCCATGCGATCGACTACAAGGCCAGCGACTTCGTGGAAGAGGTCAAGCGCATCACGGAAGGCCGCGGGGTCGACATGGTGCTCGATATGGTTGCGGGTGATTACGTGGCGCGCAATCTCAAGTGCCTGGCCGATGATGGCCGCCATGTGACAATAGCGGTGCAGGGCGGGGTGAAGGCGGAACTCAACATGGCCGAAGTCATGCGCCGCCGGCTCACGCTTACGGGCTCGACGCTGCGCCCGCGTTCAAAGGCCTTCAAGGCGGCGCTTGCGTCCGAAATCCGCGAGACGGTCTGGCCGCTCGTCGCCACCGGCGAACTGCGCCCGATCATGGACCGGACCTTTCCCCTGGCCGAGGCTTCGGCCGCCCACGCCCGCATGGAACAGGGCAGCCACATCGGCAAGATCGTGCTGGCGGTCTGAGCGCGCGGGAAATCGCACTGCGTGCGATGCCCACCCCCAACCCCTCCCGCCGGCGGGAGGGGGGATAAAGCACAGCCCTGACTCCCCTCCCGCCGGCGGGAGGGGCTGGGGGTGGGCATTGGCGACAGCCAACAAAAAGGCCGCCCCTTCGCAAGGGCGGCCCCTTTTCGTGTCGGCTCCAGCCGGACCTCAGCTGTCGGAAATGCCCTCGGCGCGGCGCGCGGCAAGCCATGCTGCCGCTTCGGCTTCCTGCGCGGCTTCCGATGCGGCCTTGGCCGAGGCCTGACGCTCGGCGCGCAGTTCCTCGATCAGCGCTTCACGGTCGGTGCCAAGGCGCAGCGCGGCTTCGCCGTTGTCCTCGATGCCAGCCTTCTTCGCGGCCTTGGCGACCAGCGAATCGAGTTCGCGCTGCGAACACAGGCCCAGCGTGACCGGGTCCTTCGGGTTGATGTTGCCGATGTTCCAGTGGCTGCGATCGCGGATCGCGGCGATTGTCGTGCGCGTCGTGCCGATCAGCTTGCCGATCTGCGCGTCGGAAACTTCGGGATGGTTGCGCAGGATCCAGGCGATGCCATCGGGCTTGTCCTGACGCTTCGAAACCGGGGTATAGCGCGGGCCCTTGGTGCGGCTGACGGCCAGCGGGGCACGCTGCATCTTCAGCTTGTATTCGGGATTGGCCTGGCCCTTGTCGATCTCGGCCTGGTTCAATTCGCCCGAATGGATCGGATCGCGCCCGGTGTACTTCTGCCCGGCCAGGTCGTCGGCCATGGCCTGCACTTCAAGGATGTGAAGGCCGCAGAACTCGGCGATCTGCTCGAAGGTCAGCGCGGTGTTGTCGACGAGCCAGGACGCAGTGGCGTGCGGCATCAGCGGATACGTGGGCTGGTTGCTCACGGACAATCTCCCGAAAAAAAGCGGTCCCGCAAAACGCGGATACAATAAGGGCCGCCCCTCGCGGAGCGGCCTTGAACCTCGCCGATGTAAGCCGGGAATGGCGAATCGGCAAGTTTTTGTTTGGGAACCTTAGCTGACGAGCGTCAGAGACGGCTCCTCCCCAGCGTGAACCCGATGGGCGAACCTGCCGTCGACCTGCGCGCCCTGTTCGATCGTCAGCGCATCATAGCTGACATCGCCGTGGATGCGGGCGGTCTTGAGGATCACCAGTTCTCCCGCTTCGATCGAGCCATGGACCGTGCCCGAAAGCCGCGCCGACCGCGCCTTGATCGCGCCGGTGACAGTGCTCTTCTCGCCCTGCACGAGCGCGGCGCAAGTGATGTCACCTTCTACGCTGCCGTCGATGTGCAGGTCAGCAGTCGCCGAAAGATCACCCTTCACAGCGAGATCGGCACCAAGCACGGAGAATGTAGCGGCCATGGTCGTGTTACTCCCCGATGTTGTGCGCGGCGCTTCCGGCGCGGATTTCCTGAACATGCCTGTTTGCCTCAAGGAAGGGGCGCGGGTTGACCGGACGGTCGTTGATCCGCACTTCGAAGTGGAGATGGGGGCCGGTCGAGCGCCCGGTGTTGCCGATCTTGCCGATTTCCGCACCAGCGTCGACCTTCTGGCCAATGCGCGCGACCGTGCGCGACATGTGGGCGTAGCGGGTCATCAGCCCGTTGCCGTGGCTGACCTCGACGACGTTGCCATAGCCCTGCTTCTGCCCGACGAAGCTGACCGTGCCCGCCGCCGCCGCATAGATCGGCGCGCCCACGGGCCCGCGGAAATCCAGCCCGGCATGAAACGCCGCGCCGCCGGTGAACGGGTCGGAGCGATAGCCGAACCCGCTCGAGATGAACTCGAGGCTGGCCGGCAGCGTGTTGGGGATGCGCCGTAGCCCCTTTTCCAGTGCGGCCATGCGTTCGAGGCTGGCGCCAAGGCGGGCAAAGCGCGGGTCGACCGACTGGTCGTTTTCGGTGAAAAGACGGATCAGCGGGCCGCCCTGCCCTTCGCGCGAGGCAGCGCGCAGCATCGCCGGGTTCAGCCCGACACGGCGGATCGCGGTTTCAGCCTGCGCCGAACGCGCATCGGCATAACGCGTCAGTCGCTCGATGAAGGCCAGCTGGCGCGCTTCGATTTCGGCGAGGCGCTTTGCCTCGGGCAATTCCATCGAGATCTTGCGCACGGTCTTCTGCGCTTCGCCGCTGCTGTCGGACACCGTGCCTTGCGGCAGGTCCCTGGGCAGTTCGCCGATCGTGCCTTCGATTGCCTTCTCGATGAAGTCCTGACGGCGATCGAGGTCGTCCGCCACACCTTCCAGCCCGCCGCGATACTTCGCCACCCGGCTTTCTGCCGATGCCACCGCCGCTTCGCGTTCCAGCAGCGCGGCATGATCGCGCGCGGCGGTGAACTGCGAGAACAACGTCACCGCCATGACCACCAGCCACAGCAATACGGCCGCAGCGATGCCACCGGCTATTGTCATCTGCAGGCGCGAGGAGATGCGGATGAAGCGGACCTGACCCTGCGAGCGCATGAAGAACTCGCGCTCGGGAAACCAGCTGCGAACGCGTGCAACCGCATTGGCCACAGCTGGCGCAGCCGCAAAGCGGGCAGGCTTTATCGATGGCACAGGCAGGCGACCCCCGTCGTTTTTCTGCTTGGTTTGGTTAATTCAGATCCCGTCGCGGCGCGGACTAGCCATCGGGTTCCCGGCTGGCGAATCCGAATCGGGCCAGACGCGCCGAGTCGTGTGAGTCCCCCGATGAATCGTTTGCAGTGGTGTAAGCAGGCGCACAATTCGCGCCTTGAAAGGCTTCGACTCGCCCTTCTCGCTTCCATCCGGATGACACGCGGCAATCCCGGTGCTAGTGCGCTGCCCCATGTCCAGCCAGCCCGCACAGCAGCCCGAATCCGTGACCGATCTGGTCGAAGGCCTCGCCCGCACCGCCCGCACGGCGCAGCGCCTGTTGGCACGCATGGATTCGCCAGCCAAGGAGCGTGCGCTCAAGCTTGCCGCCTCTGCCTTGCGCGCCGCCGAGACTGAAATCCTCGCCGCCAACGAGCAGGACATGGCCAACGGCGCAGCGAATGGCCTCACCAGCGCGATGCTCGATCGCCTGAAGCTCACGCCCGAACGTCTTGCTGGCATCGCCGATGCGGTGGAACAGGTAGCAAGCCTCGCCGATCCTGTCGGCGAAGTCATTTCAGAAGCCGCGCGCCCCAACGGCATGGTGCTGCAACGTGTGCGCATTCCCGTCGGCGTGATCGGCATTATCTATGAAAGCCGCCCGAACGTGACCGCCGACGCCGCCGCGCTCTGCGTCCGCTCCGGCAACGCCACGATCCTGCGTGGCGGATCGGAAGCGGTCCACTCCAACCGCGCGATCCACAAGGCGCTGGTCGCCGGGCTGGTCGAAGGCGGCGTGCCCGCCGATGCTGTCCAGCTCATGCCCACGCAGGACCGTGCCGCCGTCGGTGCGATGCTTGCCGCCGCTGGCCTGATCGACATGATCGTGCCGCGCGGTGGCAAGAGCCTCGTTGCCCGTGTGCAGGCCGATGCCCGCGTGCCGGTCCTTGCCCACCTTGATGGCATCAACCACACGTTTGTTCATGCCGCTGCCGATCCGGCGATGGCCAAGGCTATCGTGCTCAACGCCAAGATGCGCCGCACCGGCATCTGCGGGGCGATGGAAACCCTGCTGATCGATGCGACCTATCCCGATCCGCACGGCCTTGTCGAACCGCTGCTCGACGCCGGATGCGAGCTGCGCGGCGATGCCCGCGCCCGCGCCATTGATCCGCGCATCGTGCCCGTCGCCGCCAACGACTGGGATACCGAATATCTCGATGCGATCCTGTCGGTGGCCGTGGTCGACGGCCTCGACGAAGCGCTGGCACATGTCGCTGCCCACGCCTCGGGCCATACCGATGCCATCGTCACCGAGGATCAGGCCGTGGCCGACCGCTTCCTGACCGAAGTCGACAGCGCCATCGTGATGCACAATGCCTCCAGCCAGTTTGCCGATGGTGGCGAATTCGGCCTCGGCGCAGAAATCGGCATCGCCACCGGCCGCCTCCATGCACGCGGCCCGGTCGCGCTCGAAGGCCTCACCACCTACAAGTGGCTGGTCCGTGGCTCGGGACAAGTGAGACCCTGAGGAATCCCGCTGCGCCCCTGACCGGCCTGTTCGGCGGCAGCTTCAACCCCGCCCACGGCGGCCACCGCCGCGTCACGCTCTTTGCGGTTCAGGCGCTGGGGCTTGACGAGGTGTGGTGGCTGGTCTCTCCCGGCAATGTGCTCAAGCCGGCCCACGGCATGGCTCCGCTCGAAGCGCGGCTGGCCTCGGCCCGCCGGCAGAGCCGGAATGCCCCGATCCGCGCCACCGCGATCGAGCGGGAACTCGGCACCCGTTTCACCGTCGACACCCTGCGTGCCATCAAGCGCCGCTATCCCAGACGCCGTTTCGTGTGGCTGATGGGAGCGGACAATCTCGCGCAGTTTCATAAGTGGAAGCACTGGCGGCAGATCGCGCGCGAGATGCCGATTGCGGTGATTGCGCGTCCGGGTTATGATTCGGCTGCCTTGGCAAGTCCTGCCATGGCCTGGCTGCGCCGCTGGCGCCAGCGGCCCGGACAGTTCGTCTCCGGCGCAATGCGGAGCGCTCCGGCGCTGACCATTCTTCGCTTCGATCCTGACCATCGGTCTGCCAGCGCGATTCGCGCCCACGATCCGGATTGGTCCCGCCGCTACGCACCAGCGGCCATGCGCGATGCCGTAACGCATCGCCCGGTCTCTCCGGGCCTTATCAAGCGAGGAAAATCCTGACCGCGCAACACCTTGATCCATGTTCCGCCATGGTGCGGGACATAGAAACTCTTGCGCGTTCCAACCGTTATCCCTTGACTCTTGAGCCACGGAGGCCATTTCGCGCATCATGACCAGCGTACAACCGCTGTCGGCCAATGCCGGCACCGCTCCGAAGACACCCTACACCCCCGCCGCGCTGCACGATCTCGTGCTGCAGTCGCTTGACGACGATCAGGCGCAGGAGGTGGTTTCCATCCCGCTCGAGGGCAAGAGCTCCGTTGCCGATTATATGGTGATCGCTTCGGGCCGCTCGACCCGTCAGGTCGCGGCGATGGCGCAGAAGCTGGCCGAGCGGATCAAGCACGGAGGTTTCGGCCACGTGCGGATCGAGGGTCTTCCGGCGGCGGACTGGGTGCTGATCGATGCGGGCGACGTGGTCGTCCACCTCTTCCGCCCGGAGGTGCGCACGTTCTACAACCTCGAACGCATGTGGGCCTTCGGAGACGCCGGCGCGGCGTGATTCGTGACGTGCGCCCTTGGCATCCGCCAAGGGCTTGCGGCACCAGCCCACTCCCCCGGCCCGACCACTCAGAGCCTACCTGGTAAGATGATCGGGCCGGGGAAGCGGTCTGGTGCCGCTCTTGTTTTGGTTCTGGGGATTCTCACGCAGCCCATTCCCGGCTAGACCGGTCCCATGCTGCTCCACGTCATCGCCCGCGGAAAGATCGGTCGTTCGCCCGAGGCTGAGCTCGTCGAGCGTTATGCCAAGCGGATCTCGTGGGGCTGGAAGGTCACCGAACTGCCCGACCGGGGCGGCACTGTCCCTTCGCCATCGCAGACGCCATCACGCACGGTCGCGCTCGATGAACGGGGCAGGCAGCTGACCTCGAGCGAGTTCGCCGCGATCCTTGGCCGCTGGCGTGATGACGGCGTGCGCGAAACGCGGTTCCTGATCGGCGCGGCTGACGGTCACGACGACCCCTTGCGCGATTCCGCCGACCTGCTGATCGCGTTCGGCAAGGCCACCTGGCCGCACATGATGGCCCGCGCCATGCTGGCAGAACAGCTCTGGCGCGCCACCAGCATTCTCGCTGGCCATCCTTACCACCGCGAAGGATAGTGGCGCCATGACGTCACGCCTTGCCTTTGTTTTTGCTTGCTTACTCCTCATTGGGGCCCTCGGCTGGCAGGTAACGGCACAGCAGGCCACGCCCTATGCCGATGCCGGTGAGGCGGGAGATGTGCTGCGTCGCGCCGGGCAGGCACTGGCGCAATCGCGCAGCCGCGCCGAACAGCTCGAACAGGCCGCACAAAAGGCGACCGCCGAGGCAGACCGCACTGCGCGCGAAGCCGCCGCTGTCGCTGCGCGCATCCAGCAGTCCGAGGCAGAGATCCAGCTGGCGCAGGCGAAGATCGTGCTGATTGACCGTCAGCGCGAAACCTTGCGCAGTCGCATGGCCGAGCGGCAGGAACCGGTCGTGCGGCTGACAGCGGCACTGCAGATGATGGCCCGCCGCCCGCTTGCCTTCAGTCTCGTCCGCGCCGATTCGGTGCGTGACACCATCCACCTGCGCGCGGTGATGGAGACCATGCTCCCCGAAGTGCAGAGACGCACCGCTTCGCTGCGTGCCGAAATCGTGCGCGGTCGCAAGCTGCAGGACGAAGCGCGCCTTGCTGCGCAGCAGTTGCGCGAAGGCGAAAAGTCCCTCGGCGCCCGCCGCACCGAACTTGCCGCCCTCGAAAGTCGCCAGCGGCTCGCATCGCGCGCGGCGCAGGGCGTTGCCGCGCAGGAATCCGATCGCGCGCTGGCCTTGGCCGAACAGACACGCGACCTGTCCGGCCTGATGGGCAGGCTCGAGGCCGACGGTGCCTTGCGCCAGCAGCTTGCCGCTCTGCCCGGCCCGGTGCTGCCGCCAGCGCGTCCGGGCGAGGTGCTCAAGGTTCTGGACGCGCCCCCGCCGCTGCTGGCCACCTCCACGCCGAAGCTCGCCTGGATCATGCCGGTCTCGGGCCGTCTGGTCTCGGGCTTCGGCGCGCAATCGCCCACGGGCCTGACCACCGGGGTCGCGCTCGCGCCTGCTGGCGGTGCGCAAGTCATTTCCCCTGCCGATGGCCGCGTTGCCTTTGCCGGGCCCTATCGCGGCTATGGCACCATCGTCATCGTCGAACATTCCGGCGGCTGGACCACGCTCGTCACCAATCTCGGCCGCGTGGCCGCGCGCGTCGGCGACAAGGTCGTGCAAGGCTCGCCTCTGGGAGTCGCCGGGCCGGGGCGTCCGGTCCTCACGGTGGAACTCCGCCGCGATGGCACGCCGGTCAATCCGCTCGATCTGCGCAGCTGACGACGCTGGTCGGATTGAATCCGCCGTTTGTCGACGAACCGGGCTCGCCCTGTCCCAAAACCTCATCTGGTGTTAATTCAGCGGGGGTTATAGAACCTCCACAATGTCTGCCTCTTCGCGAAAGGCCTTTGGGCACATGAAGTTCGCCCCCCTGCTGCGCGCCACTGCGCTCGTAACCGCCGTGGCGCTGATCCCGGTGGCGACCACCGGCCTTGCCGCTGTCGACGCCAAGTCCGGGCCCGAATTCGGCAAGCTGATGGCCGTCTACGAACGGATCAAGTCGAGCTATGTCGAGCCGGTCGATGACGACAAGCTGCTCAAGGGCGCGATCGACGGCATGCTTGCCACGCTCGATCCGCACAGCGCCTACCTCGATGCCCGCGACTTCGAGAACCTGCGCACGCAGACCGAAGGCTCCTACGGTGGGCTCGGCCTGTCGGTGACGATGGATGATGGCGCGGTCAAGGTCATCGCGCCGACCAAGGGCAGCCCGGCAGACCTTGCCGGCATCAAGGCGGGCGATTTCATCACCCATCTCGATGGCAAGCTGATCTACGGCGGCTCGCTCGACGAAGCGGTCGATCAGATGCGCGGGGTGCCGGGCACGCAGATCAAGCTCAGCGTCTTCCGCCCCGGTCGCGACGAACCATTTGACGTCACGATCACGCGCAAGATCATCGAACTCAAGCCAGTCGAACTCGCGATGAAGGGCAGTGTCGCCGTCATTTCGGTGTCCAGCTTCAGCGCCGATGTCGGCGCCTCGGTGCAGCGCGCCTGGAACGAAGCCAAGGTGAAGACCGGCGGCAAGGTCACCGGCCTGGTGCTCGACTTGCGCGGCAATCCCGGCGGCTTGCTGGATGAGGCCGTCGCCCTGTCGGACCTGTTCCTCGACAAGGGCACGATTGTCTCGCAGCGTGGCCGCTACGCCCGCGATACCGAGGTCTATCCGGCGGAGATCGACACCAAGGGCGATATCGCCAAGGGCGTTCCGATGATCGTGCTGATCGACGAAGGCTCGGCTTCGGCATCGGAAATCGTTGCAGGGGCCCTGCAGGACCAGCACCGCGCCGTGGTGATGGGCCAGCGCAGCTTCGGCAAGGGCAGCGTGCAGACGCTGATCCCGCTCACGCGCGATACTGCGGTCAAGCTCACCACTGCGCGCTATTACACGCCTTCGGGCCGCAGCGTGCAGGAAGGCGGCATCGATCCGGACATTACCGTGCCGCAGATCTCCGACCCCGACCTGCGCAAGCGCCAGCTGCGCTCCTACCGCGAGAGCGACCTGCGCGGCCACCTGATCAACGAGATCAAGCTTGAGGACAAGGACCTCGAGAAGGACAAGATCGAGGACCCGCGCTTCAAGATGACGCCCGAGGAACTGAAGGCAAAGGACATCAAGGATTTCCAGCTGTACTACGCCGTGCAGACCCTCAATCGGACCCAGCCGAGCGCGGCGCTTGCAGCAAAGATGAAGCGCTAATAGAGCGCGCGGCATGACCTCGCAGCCGTCCCGCAACGCCGCCTACGCGCTTGCCCTGATCGTGCCCGCCGCGCTGATGGGCGGGGCGCTGATCTCGCAATACGTGTTCGGGCTCTACCCGTGCCAGATGTGCTGGTGGCAGCGCTACCCGCACATCGCCGCCATCGTGCTGGCGCTCCTGGCGCTGACGATGAAGGGGAAGGGCTCCGGCGATCTTGCGGTGACGCTCGCCGCCACGGCCATCGGCATTTCCGGCCTGATCGGCGGATTCCATGCCGGTGTCGAATACGGCTGGTGGGAAGGCGTCACCGCCTGTTCCACCGTCGCGGGCGGCGGCAATCCTCTGGATGCGATCATGAATGCCCCGGTCGTGCGCTGTGACGTGGCACCTTGGTCCATGTTCGGAATCAGCCTCGCCGGGTTCAACTTCCTGATCTCGGCCGCAGGCGCGATCCTTGTCTTCGCGCTGCTCGGCAAAAGCCGCAAGGGAGCGTGAGATGACCAAATTCGCCGAAATGCTGCGCGTCGATCAGGCCGGCGAATTCGGCGCAACGCGGATCTACGCAGGCCAGCTTGCCGTCATGGGCAACCGCGCCCCGCATTCGGCGGAAATCGCCGCTATGGCCGAGCAGGAAGCCGGGCACCGCGCGAAGTTCGATGCCCTGATCGCCCAGCGCGGCGTGCGACCGACTGCGCTCCAGCCGGTATGGTCGGCAGCAGGCTTTGCTCTCGGCGCCGCAACCGCCCTGATCGGCCCCGAAGCCGCCATGGCCTGCACCGCCGCGATCGAGACCGAGATTGACCGGCACTACACCGAACAGCTCGAGGAACTGGGCGACGAGGACCCGGAACTCGCCGCGATGATCCGCGAATTCCGCGATGACGAGCGCGAGCATCGCGATGCAGCGCTGGCGGCTGGCGCAGAAAAGGCGCCTGCCTATCCCGTGCTGTTCCACGCCATCCGCCTCGGCTGCCGCGCCGCCATCGCGCTTTCCAAGCGGATTTGATCCAGCGCAGGGAACTGCGCGCCTTCATCTACCATTCACAGGCAGCGCGCCCTATATCGGGGCAAGCCTGACCGGAGACCCATGATGAAGCGCCTGATTCCTGCCGCCCTGCTGCTGTCCAGCGCCTTTGCCGCTCCGGCGCTTGCCCAGGCGGACCAGCCGCTGGTCGATCCCTCGGGCGAGAAGGTGAACCAGCTGATCGTCTATGGCGACGATCCGTGCCCCAATTCCGAAGGCAGCACGATCACCGTCTGCGCGCGCAAGGAAGAGGAAGAACGCTTCCGCATTCCCAAGGCGCTGCGCGACAACCCCAATGCCACGGTCAACCAGGCGTGGAGCCAGAAGGTCCGCGCCTATGAGACTGTCGGCAACTTCGGCACCAACTCGTGTTCGGCCGTGGGCGCTGGCGGCGCCACCGGCTGCCTTGCCCGCCTGATCGACCGCGCCTATGCCGAGAAGAAGAACAGCTCCGACGTCCAGTTCGGCAAGCTGATCGAGGAAGAGCGTGCCAAGCGGCTCGAGACCATCGACGCCGATGCCGCCGCCGAACAGGCCCGCGTCGAGCAGATCGAAAAGGAATACGAAGCAAGGCTGAAGCGCGAACGGGAGCAAGCCGGCGAGCAGGCTCCGGCCACTTCCGCACCCGCGCAGCCGTAACAGCCCACCCAGCTGCAACTAACGCCAGCTGCGCTGACGTAAGTCTCGCGGCCCTCCCGCTTGCGGGAGGGCGTGTTATCGTGCTGCGTTGTTCTCACCTCCCGCAGGCGGGGGGGTAGGGGGTGGGCACCGGCGACAGCCGGTACATCAACCCAAAGCAATATCCGGCGCGTCTTCCTGCTTCATGCCGACGGTGTGATAACCGGCATCAACGTGATGCGTCTCGCCAGTCACGCCCGATGACAGGTCGGACAGCAGGTAGAGACCCGCACCGCCCACGTCCTCGATGGTCACGTTGCGGCGCAGCGGGCTGTTCAGCTCGTTCCACTTGAGGATGTAGCGGAAATCGCCGATGCCGCTGGCGGCCAGCGTCTTGATCGGGCCTGCCGAAATCGCATTCACGCGCACGCCCGAAGGCCCGCAGTCGTTGGCGAGGTACTTCACGCTGGTTTCCAGCGCCGCCTTGGCCACGCCCATCACGTTGTAGTGCGGCACGACCTTTTCCGCGCCGTAATAGGTCAGCGTCAGGATCGACCCGCCGTTCGGCATCATCTCCATGGCCCGCTTGGTCACCGCCACGAGGCTGTAGGCCGAGATGTTCATGGTCATCAGGAAGTTGTCGAGCGTGGTGTCGTAAAACTTTCCACGCAGCTGGTTCTTGTCGGAATAGCCGATGGCGTGGACGATGAAGTCGATCGTCGGCCACTTCGCCTTCAGTGTTTCGAACGTCTGGTCGAGCGCGGCCATGTCGGACACGTCGCATTCGATCAGGAAATCGCTGCCAAGGCTCGCGGCCAGCGGGCGCACGCGCTTCTCCAGCGCTTCGCCCTGGTAGGAAAAGGCCAGTTCCGCGCCGTGTTCGTGAAGCTGCTTGGCAATGCCCCAGGCGAGCGACTTGTCATTGGCGAGGCCCATGATCAGGCCGCGCTTGCCTTGCATAAGTCCAGTCATGCGTCAGTGTTCTCGCTTCTTGTCTCGTTCCCGGCGCTCGTGCGCGATGCGCGTGCGCGATTGTCAGCCTGGCCCAGCATGTCGCGCTCTTCCGGTGTTTCGGCAAGTGCGGCGTTGAGTTCGGCCCCCACCACCATCCCTAAGCCCACCAGCCAGAAAAAGAAAAGGGCGATCATCACCCCGGCGAGACTTCCGTAGGTGAGATCGTACGAAAAGAACGTCCGCAAGGCGGTGGGCAGCAGCGTCGTCACTACAATCCACCAGATCGTCACGAACAGCGCCCCCGGCCATTTCGGATAGCCGCGCCCGCGATAGGCGCCGGGGGTCAGCGAAATGAACAGCAGCCACAGCGCGCCATAAAGAACCACGGCGGGAATGAAGCGCGAAAGGGCCAGGCTGCCGAGGATATCCGCGAATTGCGGCAACCATGCCTCGATGACTTCCTGCGCAGCGCCGATCACGACCTGTGCGAAAATGGCGAAGAGAATGAGGACGACCGACGCCAGCGTGATTCCGGTCGATGCCAGCCGGTATCGCCAGAAGGCATGTTCCCAGCGCGTGCCATAGGCGCGGCGCAGGATGTCCCGGATCGTCTCGACCAGACTGCCCACTGTCCACAGGCCGAAGAGTCCGCCGATCCACAGGAGCCAGCCGGTACGCGCTTCGATCACGCTGCGGGCAACCGGTTCGATGGTCGTCGCAACGACCGGAGGCAGGGCGATGAGCACCGTATCGATTGCGGCCGCGCGCTGGCTCGCCTCGCCGATAAACGAGAACAGCGCGGCCCCGGTAATGAAGAACGGGAACAGCGCGATGACGATCATGTAGGCAAGATTGCCGGCATGGATCGACCCGTCATTGAAGACGCCGGTCCACACGCGCTTGATCACTTCCCAGGCCCTGCTCCCTGGGCCTAGCCTTTCGCGCGCCTCGGCAAGTCCGGAGCGCCAGCGCAGCGCTTCGCGCCGCCGTGCTTCGGGCGAAAGATCCGGCATGTCGACAAGCGGGCGGGGCCCCGGCGGGGTCTGGCCGGGAGCGTTCACTCAGACACCAAGCTTGTCACGAAGGTTGCGCATGTCCGCCCAACCCTCGAGACGTGCTTTCAGGTCCCCGTCATCGGCAGGAATGTCGATCTGCAGCGTCACCAGCTGGTCGCCGCGGGTGCCATCCTTGCGGGTGAAGCCCTTGCCCTTGAGGCGCAGCGTCTTGCCGCTCGAACTGCCCGGAGCCACGGTCAGCATGACGGCGCCATCGACTGTCGGCACCTTGACCTTTGCTCCGTTCAGCGCCTCGGCAAGGCTGATCGGCAGGTCGAGCCGGATGTTGTCGCCGTCGCGCTCGTAGAAGGGGTGGCTGCCGATCTCGATAGTGACGATGGCGTCGCCGTTGCCGCCGGGGCCGGGTTCGCCCTTGCCACCCAGCCGCATCTGCTGGCCGCTCTCGAGCCCTGCAGGCAGCTTCAGGTCGATGGTCTTGCCGTCCGACAGGGTGATGCGCTGGCTGGCGCGCGTCGCTGCATCGACGAACGAGACCTGCAGGCGGTAGTTCACATTGGCGCCCTTGGGCGGAGGACCGCGGCGCGCCCCACCACCCATTCCACCCATTCCACCCATGCCGCCCATTCCGCCGCGACCGCCGAACAGTCCTTCGAAGATGTCCCCGATATCGACTCCCTCGGCGCCGCCGAAGCCGCCTTCGAAGCCGCCGTCATGGCGGAAACCGCCCTGGTGCCCGCGAAAGCCGCCGCCTCCGCCGAAGCCACCGCCGAACGGGCCGGTCGGATTGCCTTCTGCGTCGATCTCGCCACGATCGAACTTGGCCCGCTTGTCCTTGTCGGACAGCAGGTCATAGGCGCGGGTCACTTCGGAAAAGCGCTCCGCTGCCTTGGGGTTGTCCTTGTTGGTATCCGGGTGCAGTTCCTTGGCCAGCTTGCGATAGGCGGACTTGATGTCCTTCTCGCTTGCGTTGCGCGGAACCCCCAGGGTGGAATACGGATCGGCCATGGCACTCTAGCTAGGATTTGCAAGCGTTGCCCGCAAGGTTGCCTTTCCTACATCGCAGCAGAAGAGTAGGCCGGTCTCCATGCAATTGATCCCGGTCATGGAAAACCGCTCCCGCCATGCCAGACACCTCATGAAGGCAGGGAGCCCGGCCGTTCAGAAAACCCCGCCGGAAAGCTTTCTCTGGACTGTGTAAACCCCGTAAACCCCTTTCAGGAAATTCCAGTGCAACCTGAACAGACTTCCGACGCGATCCCCCATGCCGATCCGCTCGCGATCTTCGAATCGTGGTATGCTCAGGCGCAGGCCAGCGAGCCCAACGATCCCAACGCCATGGCGCTGGCGACATCTACGCCCGACGGCCATCCCTCGGTGCGCATGGTGCTGCTCAAGGGCCACGGCCCGGACGGCTTCGTGTTCTACACCAACTTCCACAGTCGCAAGGGCGGCGAACTGGCGGCAAATCCCCACGTCGCGCTGCTGTTCCACTGGAAGTCGCTGCGCCGCCAGATCCGCATCGAGGGTTCGATTGCCGAAGTCACGGCTGCCGAGGCCGATGCCTATTTCGCCAGCCGCCATCCCGAATCGCGCCTTGGCTCGGCCGCATCGGACCAGTCGCGCCCGCTGCCGGACCGTCAGGTCTACCTCGACCGGGTCGATGCGTTGCGGCAGCGCTATCCCGATGGCAACGTGCCGCGCCCGGCGCACTGGTCGGGCTACCGCGTAACCCCTGTCGCAATCGAGTTCTGGCAAGACCGCGATTACCGCCTGCACGAACGTCGCCGCTTCGTGGCCGACGGAGCAGGCGGCTGGACCAGCACCCTGCTTTACCCCTAAGGCACCCGCCATGGACATGACCCGCGCCGACACTCACGCCGACCTCAACCGCAAGGCTGCGCTTGCCAGCATTTCGGTGGCGGTGCTTCTCGTCGGCATGAAGGCGTGGGCAGTGCTCTCGACCGGGTCGACTGCCATGCTCGGCAGCCTTGCCGATACCGCGCTCGATCTGGTGGCGAGCCTTGCCACCTTGCTCGGCGTGTGGGTCGCCTCGCAGCCTGACGACCACAACCACCGCTTCGGGCATGGCAAGGCCGAAGCGCTGGCGGCGATGTTCCAGGTCGTCCTGATCTCGATCTCGGCCATCGGCCTTGCCTTCCGTGCGGTCGGGCAGTTCCTCGGGCAGGCGCAAGTGGCCGAGGCGGAGTCGGGCGTCGTTGTCTCGACCATCGCGCTCGGTGCGACCCTGGCACTGCTGGCCTACCAGCGCCACGTCATCCGGCAGACCGGCAGCCTGGCGATCAGCACCGACAATGTGCACTACAAGTCCGACCTGTTCCTCAACCTCGCGGTCATCGCCGCGCTGGTGCTCGACACTTATGTAGGCATCAAGGGTGCCGACGCGGTGTTCGCATTCGGCATCGCGCTATGGCTGGCGTGGGGCGCGTGGGGCGCATCGCAGGAAGCCGTCGATCAGCTGATGGACCACGAATGGCCGCTCGAGAAGCGCGAGCGTTTTCTCGAAGTCGTCGCCCAGCACCCT
This sequence comes from Novosphingobium sp. GW835-FHT14H07, assembly GCF_058793515.1. Classification (NCBI taxonomy): domain Bacteria; kingdom Pseudomonadati; phylum Pseudomonadota; class Alphaproteobacteria; order Sphingomonadales; family Sphingomonadaceae; genus Novosphingobium; species Novosphingobium sp. GW835-FHT14H07. The sequence continues at coordinate 39,961 of NZ_JBXAFX010000007.1, read as the reverse complement.
GAGCTCAAGGGCCTGCACGACTTGCGCACCCGCACCAGCGGCAACCGCGATTTCGTCCAGTTCCACGTCTGGGTCGACGGACGCATGACCGTGACCGAGGCGCACCGTGTTATGGACGAGATCGAGGACAAGCTGATGGCGGAGTTCCCCGGCGTCGAGATCCTCATCCACCCAGACCCCGAAGGGCTGGTCGACGAGGACATGATGGGCGCCGAGAACCTGCTCAGCCCCGGTCCCGATGGCACCAGCCCGGCCATCCTCGCACAGGGTGCGCCGAACGCTTGAGGACAGCCGCGTGACCGATTCCCGAGTTCCCTACTTCCACGTCGATGCTTTCACCGCCCGCGCCCTGGGTGGCAATCAGGCGGCGGTGATGATGCTCGATGCCTGGCCTGACGATGCAACGCTTCAGGCGATCGGCGCGGAGAACATGTTCGCCGAAACCGCCTTCCTCGTGCCCGATCAAACCGGCATGGCCGATTTCGAGCTCCGCTGGTTCACCCCTGCTGTCGAAGTGGCGATGTGTGGCCACGCCACGCTGGCATCTGGGCACGTCGTGCTGGCGCAGGACCCGATGCGGGGCCGTGTCACGTTCTCGACGCGCAAGGCCGGCGTGCTCGAGGTTGCGCGCGATGGCGATCGCTACGTGCTTTCGCTTCCGGCCGTGCCCACGGCTCCCGGTGCTTTCGACGATGCGGTGCCTCTGCTCGGGCCGGGCAAGCCGATCGACGTCTGGCAGGGCGATGGCTACAACATCTTTCATTACGCCACGGCTGACGAAGTCCTCGCACTCGCGCCGGATTTCAAGGCCCTGCTACGGTTCGGCGACACGCAGTTCATCGCCACCGCCGCGGGCAGCGGACATGCCTCGGGCGCAGACATCGTCAGCCGCGTGTTCGTGCCGGGTGGCGGGATTGACGAGGATGCCGCCACCGGATCGGCCCACGCTGCGCTCACGCCGTACTGGGCAAGCAAGCTCGGGCGCGCGACATTCTCGGCGCATCAGGCCTCGGCACGCGGCGCGGACTTCGTCTGCCGCCTCGAAGGTGATCGCGTGTTGCTGGGCGGCGATTGCGTGACCGTGGTCGAGGGGCTGTTCCGCCTGCCGTGAAGCCTCAGCGGTAGAGCGCCACAACGTCCGCCAGGCCGTCCACCAGCGGGGCCAGCTGTTCGTCCGGCGTCTTGCCGAGGCGCACCACAGTTAGCCCGCGGCTCGGGCTGACGATCACGTACTGGCCGAGATGGCCGATGCAGGCGAACAGGTCCTTCGGGCCGCGATCGGGAAACAGCGAAGACTCGCCGTTCGTCGGAGTACGGTTGAGCCAGATCTGCGCGCCGTACTGCGCCTCTCGTGGCGAGGGCGTGACCATGAACTCGATCCACTGCCGCGGGATGATCTGCGCGCCCTTGACCGAGCCCTTGTTGCGCAGGAACTCGCCGAACTTCGCCCAGTCGCGCGCGGTGCCGTGGATCAGCGAACCGCCGATCAGCGTGCCCGCGGCGTCGAATTCGGGCAGCATCGATTTCATGCCAGCCGGTTCGAACAGGCGGGTGCGCAGGTAATCGGCCACGGCCTGACGGCGATTCTCCGGGTTCGGCGCGGGCGAGAGCACGCGCGCTGCGAGATCGGCGAGGATCACGCTGGTCGCCGAAGAGTATTCGAACTTGCGGCCGGGCTCCGCTTCGAGTGGCTGGTCCTCGGCATAGCGCGCCATGTCGTCGCGACCGTCGAGGAACAGCATGCGCACTTCGTCGGATTCGTAGACCGGATCGATCGCTTCGGAATGGCGCAGGCCCGACCGCATCTGCAGCAACTGGCGAAGCGTGATCTCGCCGCGCGGATCGCCGGGGCGCTGCCACGCCGGGACCGGCGCGGTCTCGTCCAGCCGCAGGCGCCCATCGGACACGAGCATCCCGATCATCACGCCGGTGACCGACTTGGCCATCGACCAGCTGACGAAGCGGGTATTCTCGTGATAGCCCTCGGCATAACGCTCGGCGACGATGCGACCGTTCTTCATCACGATGACAGCGCGCGTCTCGCCCATCCCGGGCGCGAACAGGGCGTCGACCGCGCGGGCCAGCTTTTCGCGACCGGTGCCGGGGTCCTTGACCACCGCCTTCATGGCTTCTTCCGAGACGGGCGGCGGCCCTTCGGCCTCATTCGTCCCCCGCGAACAGCCAGCCACGGCTGGCAGCAGCGCAAGGGTCAGGATAAGGGAGAGCGAGCGACGGGCCATCGGGCCAGTCCTTTCGACCAGAATCGGCAGTCATGGCAACCGGCAACCAAAGTTCCCCCACAGCTCCGTCATTGACGATCGCGCCCAGACGCAGCTGGCGCTGGCGCGCGCTGCTGATCGCACTGGCCTTGCTGCTTGCGGTGCTGGCGACGTTCTGGACCGCAATTCGCGGCTATGCGACGACCGGGGCAAGCTATGGCGCGCGCGTGGCGTGTTCGTGCCGCTTCGTTGGCGGGCGCGAACTGTCGGATTGCCGCAAGGATTTCGAGCCGGGAATGGAACTGGTGTCCCTGAGCGAGGATGCCGAGGCCAAGAGCGTGACAGCACGCTTCGCCCTGCTGTTCAGCCAGACCGCAACCTATCGCAAGGGGCCGGGCTGCGTGCTTGAGCCGTGGAAGAAATAGGGCGCAAGAATTGAAGCTTCAGGCGTCCCAACGCTCGGTCGAATCGATCCAGCCGCCGCCGACCACCCGCTCGCCCGCATAGAGCACTGCGGCCTGCCCCGGAGCGACGCCGTATTCGGGCTGCATGAAGCGGATCGTTGCGCTGGCGCCTTCGCCGAACGGACCTTCCAGTTCGACCGGTACGGGCTTTGCCAGCGAGCGCACCTTTGCCGTCAGCGGTCCCGCCGGGAGCGGGCCGATGCGGTTGGTTTCCGTAATCTTCGCGCGGCTGACTGCCAGCATCGGACGCGGCCCCACCAGCACGCGGCGCTGCGGCGCATCGAGACCGATCACGTAGAGCGGTTCGGGCTGTCCGCCGATCTCGAGGCCCCGCCGCTGGCCCACGGTATAGTGGATGATGCCGCGATGGTGCCCGAGCACTTCGCCACTGGCAGCATGGACGATCTCGCCGGGCGCGTCGCCTTCGGGCCGGACCGACCGCACGATCTTCGCATAGTCGCCATCCGGCACGAAGCAGATGTCCTGGCTGTCGGGCTTGGCGGCGACGACGAGGCCCATGTCCTCGGCGATGCGGCGCGTTTCGGTCTTCGGCAGGCCGCCCAGCGGGAAACGCAGGAAATCGAGCTGCGCCTCGGTCGTGCCATAGAGAAAGTAGGACTGGTCGCGCGCCGGATCGAACGCACGGTGGAGTTCGGGGCCATTGGCACCGACCACGCGGCGCACGTAGTGACCGGTCGCCAGGCAATCGGCACCCAATTCGCGGGCCATCGCCAGAAGATCGGTAAACTTCGGTCCCATGTTGCAGCGAACGCAGGGAATCGGAGTCCGACCGTTGAGATAATCATCGGCAAAGCGCTCGACGACTTCCTCGCGGAAGCTGGATTCGTGGTCGAAGACGTAATGGGCGATGCCCAGGCGGTCGGCCACGGCACGTGCATCGCGAATGTCGTCACCGGCGCAGCATGCGCCCTTGCGCCCGGTCGCCGCGCCATAATCGTAAAGTTGCAGGGTAACGCCGATCACTTCAGCCCCGCTTGCCGCAGCGATTCCCGCAACGACCGAACTGTCGACGCCACCGGACATGGCAACGACGATGCGCCGCGCCTTGACCGGTTGGGGCAGGTCGAAGAGGTCTGGAAGTGTTGCCGTTTCGAGCATGGTGCGCGCCATAGTCGGTTTGGCGCCCCAGCGCAAAGCGTGCGGCAGGAACACGGATTCGGACCGTCACAAGATAAACAACAATTAAACGGCCCCTTTACCGGACCTTAGCCATCTCGCGCCTAGAAGCACGGCGATGGATATGAGTTTGAACGATCATGCGGCGTTTTTCGGCGGCGATACGGTTTCGACAGCCGGGTCCGGGTTGCGTCCGCTGTCGTGGCACGGGCTGTGCGCCCGCATCGCCGCAACGCAGGATCTGCGCCGATCGATGTGTGCGGAAGGCGAAGATGGGCTCGCCGAGGAAGGTGGCAGTTTCCACAGACTCACCGCCGCCTTCATTGCGTCGAACGTATGGGGCAATCCACCGCATGAACGGGTCGTTAACCCTAAGTCTTCAGCGAATGGCAAAGCAGGACTGAGCACATTCGCCGCCGATATGACCGTGACGCGGCAAGGCCGCGCCGAAGCACGAGACTGACATGATCGAGAACCAGAAAATCCGTCCGGCACAAGTCATCGGCCCGCTCGGCGAACCCCTAACGCTCGACAGTCTGCCGCCTGCCAACACCACGCGCTGGGTGGTCCGGCGCAAGGCGGAAGTCGTAGCGGCAGTGAACGGCGGGCTCCTGACCATCGACGAGGTCTGCGAGCGCTACAACCTCACGCTCGAGGAGTTCGCCTCGTGGCAGCGCGCGGTCGACCGCTCGGGCATGCAGGGCCTGCGCGTGACCCGTATCCAGCATTATCGCGATCTGTACGAGCGACAGCTCAAGTATTGATCGCAACAACCAGCTCCATCCGCGGCGGCCGCTTCCTTCGGGAGGCGGCCGTTGTTCTTTGGGGCATCTGTTCCGTTGTTCGCTTGCACTGCAAAGGTATCCGGCGGGTTACAAAAAGTTACAGGTGCAAGAAAGACACGGTGTCCATTTCGGCATAAGTCCTTCGTCGAGACGGAATTGCGCCTCGTCGGAAGGGTAGCTATTGCAATGCAATGACCTGCCATACGGCGGTGCCGCATGCTTGCGGCAAGTGCGTTATGAATGTAACACACCTACTCGAATTTCAAGGGGCCTGCCCTCGCCCCGCCGCGGGACGAAGGCATTGACGAACATGAACTACGAAACGACGATCAACGCCGACAATACCGTCTCGCCCGCTTTTGACGGAGAGGGCGATGGTCGGCTGTCGTCCCGACGCATCTGGATCATCGGTGCAGCGGTTCTGGCGGTTCTGGCAGCAGCGTGGTTTCTCATGCACCGGGGCGATGGCAATGCCGCTGCCGATGCGCAGGAATCGCAGGCGCAGGTCGTGACCGTCGTGGTGCCCGGTACCACCACCATCGCTGGAACCATCACGGCCAGCGGCACGATTGCCGCGAGGCGCGAGATGCCGGTCGGGGTTGCCGGGGAAGGCGGGCAGATCGTGCAGGTGCTGGTGGATGCGGGCGACTGGGTCCGTGCAGGCCAGGTTCTCGCTGTGATCGACCGGTCGGTCCAGGGCCAGCAGATCGCGAGCCAGGCCGCCAATGTCGAAGTGGCCGCCGCCGATGCGCGGCTGGCGCAGGCCAACCTCGATCGTGCGCTCAAGCTGGTGGAGCGCGGCTTTATCTCCAAGGCAGACATCGACCGGCTCACCGCCACCCGCGACGCTGCCAATGCACGGGTGCGCGTGGCAAGGGCCAGCCTTGGCGAACTCGGTGCCCGCGCTGCGCGTCTGAACATCGTCGCGCCGGCGGCGGGTCTTGTGCTGACACGCGCGGCCGAACCGGGCCAGATCGTTACCCCGGGTTCTGGCGTTCTCTTTTCCATGGCGCGTGACGGGCAGATGGAAATGCAGGCCCGCCTTTCGGAATCCGACCTTGCGCGTCTTGCGGTGGGCGCGAGCGCGGAAGTCACGCCTGTCGGCACCGACCGCAAGTTCTCGGGTCAGGTCTGGCAACTCTCGCCGACGATCGACCAGACCAGTCGCGAAGGGATCGCGCGCATTGCCCTTGCCTACGACAAAGTCCTGCGCCCCGGCGGCTTTGCCACCGCAACGCTGGTTTCCGGGACAACGAACGCGCCGCTTCTGCCGGAATCGGCCATCCTCAGCGACGATAAGGGGTCCTACGTCTTCGTCATCGACCAGGATGACAAGGCGGTTCGCCGCCCGGTGAAGACCGGTCAGGTCAGTGCGAAGGGCATCGCCGTCGTCGAGGGACTTTCGGGCCGCGAGCGGGTGGTGCTGCGGGCCGGCGGCTTCCTCAATCCGGGGGACAAGGTCCGGCCGGTCGTTCAGAAATAAGGGCTGGCGATGAACTTCCAGAACATCTCGGCCTGGTGCATCCGCAACCCGGTCGTACCCATCGTCCTGTTCCTCGGGCTCACGCTCGCTGGCCTCGTCTCGTTCATGCAGATGAAGGTCCAGGACAACCCGGACATCGAATTTCCGGTCGTCATCGTGCAGATCAGCCAGCCCGGCGCTGCGCCGACGGAGATCGAGAACCAGATCACGCAGCGTGTCGAATCGGCCGTGCGATCGATCGCCGGTGTCGACACGCTGACGTCGACTGCCTCCGAAGGCAGCAGCCAGACGCAGGTCCAGTTCAAGATCGGCCAGGACATCAACGCCGCGGTCAACGAGGTCAAGAACAAGGTCGACCAGATCCGTTCCGACCTGCCCGAGGGCATCCTCGAGCCGCAGGTGTTCAAGGTCGAGACCTCATCCAACCCGATTGCCTACTTCGCGGTCGCGGCGGACGACATGACCATCGAGCAGCTCTCGTGGTTCATTGACGATACGATCGCCAAGCGCCTGCTGACCGTGCCCGGCATGGCCGAGGTCAGCCGTTCGGGCGGGGTCAATCGCGAGATTGCCGTCACGCTCGATCCGATGAAGATGACAAGCCTCGGCGTCACTGCAAGCCAGGTCAATGCAGCGCTGCGCCAAGTCAACATCAACGCGGCAGGCGGCAAGACCGAAGTGGCCGGCTCGCGCCAGTCGGTTCGTGTCCTCGGCAATGCGAAGACCGCGTACGAACTGTCGCAGACCGAGATCAGCCTCAGCGGCAATCGCACGGTGCGTTTGGCCGACGTTGCCGATGTCAGCGATTCCTACAGCGAACTGACCTCGATCGCGAAGTTCAACGGCAAGCCTGTCGTGACCTTCTCGTTTTCGCGTGCGCGCGCGGAGTCCGACGTGTCCGTCTATGACGGTGCGCTCAAGGAAATGGAGAAGATCAAGCAGGAGCAGGGCGGCAAGATCCACTTCGAGCTCCTGTTTACCTCGGTCATCCAGACCAAGGATCAGTACCGTTCGTCGATGAACGCGATGGTCGAAGGCGCTGTCCTGGCGGTGGTCGTGGTGTTCCTGTTCCTGAGGGACTGGCGCGCGACGATCGTGTCGGCGCTGGCCATTCCCCTGTCTTCGATCCCCACGTTCTGGGTCCTTGACCTGATGGGCTTCACGCTCAACCAGATGTCGCTTCTGGCGCTGGGGCTTGTCGCGGGCGTACTGGTCGATGACGCGATCGTCGAGATCGAGAATATCGTCAGACACATGCGAATGGGCAAGACCGCCTATCAGGCGGCGATCGACGCCGCCGACGAAATCGGTCTCGCGGTTGTGGCGACGACGTTCTCCATCGTAGCCGTGTTCTTTCCCGTGGCGCTCATGCCCGGCGTATCCGGCCAGTTCTTCAAGAACTTCGGCCTGACCGTGGTCATCTCGGTCCTGTTCTCGCTGCTGGTCGCGCGCATGATCACCCCGATGATCGCGGCCTATTTCCTGCAGGCGCACGGCGAGGCGGAGCATGGCAGCGGGCCGTGGATGGACAAGTACATGAAGGTGCTGGGCTGGTCGCTCGATACCTCGAAGGCGAGGGCCTACCGCGCCGAGCATCCGCGCCGCCGCTTCCGCGCGCGCTTGCGCGACCACCGGTTGTGGATGATGGGCATCGGGGCCGGTGCCTTCGTGCTGACCATCGTCATGTTCATGTCGATCCCGGCACAGTTCTTCCCCGACGCCGACAGCGATTCGAGCACGGTCACCATCGAAATGGTGCCGGGCACGACCTTGCAGCAGACCGAGCGAAAGGTGGGCGAGGTCGTCGACCTGCTCGCCAAGCAGCCCGAGGTGGAATCGCAGCTGGCCTCGGTGCGGGAGGGGCGCGGCAACATCTATGTCAACCTCCGGCCCGACCGCGAACGGACCAGTCTGGTCTTCGAACGCGAACTGACCCCGCAATTGCAGTCCATCTCGGACATCCGGGCGAACTTCCAGGCCCAGGGGCCGAGCGGTCCCGGTGGCGGTTCGGGCCGACCGATCAGCATCATGCTGGCCGGGTCCGATCCAGAATTGCTGCAGAAGACCGCACAGACGCTGGTCGATCAGATGAGCACGCTGCCGCTCGTCGTGGCCCCGCGCATCAGTGCCGACTTGCGCCGGCCTGAAGTGATCATCAAGCCAAGGCTTGATCTTGCGGCGAGCCTCGGCGTGACAACGCAGACGCTGAGCCAGGTGATCCGCATCGCGACTCAGGGCGAAATCGACCAGAACAGCGCCAAGTTCTCGCTGTCCGATCGTCAGGTTCCGATCCGTGTGAAGTTGCCGGAAGCCTCGCGCCGGGACCTTTCGACGCTGGAGAACCTGCCGGTTCCGACCGCTTCGGGTGGATCGGTTCCGCTGTCGCGCGTGGCCGAGATCGAATTCGGTTCGGGCCCGACGCAGATCCAGCGCTACAACCAGAGCCGCCGCGTCTTTGTCGGTGCGGACTTGCCTCCGGGCGTGGTCAAGGGCGATGCAATGAACGCCATCGCGAAGCTGCCCGTAATGCGAAATCTGCCGCAGGGCGTTTCCAACACTGCGGCAGGCGAAGACAAGTTCCAGGCCGAGCTGATGTACAATTTCGTCATCGCCGTCGCTTCGGGCATCTTGCTGGTGTTCTCGGTACTGGTGCTGCTCTACCACCGCTTCATCTCGCCGCTGGTGAACATGGGGTCGCTGTTCCTCGCCCCGCTCGGCGGCTTGCTGGCGATCGGCCTGATGGGGCAGGCGCTGTCTCTGCCCGTGTTCATCGGCATTCTCATGCTGTTCGGCATCGTGGCGAAGAACTCGATCCTGCTGATCGACTTCGCAATCGAGGAGATGGCCACCGGGAAGGCCAAGCTCGAGGCCATTACCGAAGCCGGGCACAAGCGTGCGCAGCCGATCATCATGACCACCGTGGCCATGGTTGCCGGCATGATCCCGACCGCGGTTTCGGTCGGTGGCGATGGTGGATGGCGTGCTCCGATGGGCGTCGTGGTGATCGGCGGGCTCACGCTGTCCACGGCCTTGACCCTGCTGATCGTGCCGGCGGGCTTCAGCCTTGCCGACGGTCTCGAGAAGCGCGTCGGGCCATGGCTCGCCCGCAAGGTTCTCGGGCATGAGCCGGCACCAAGGCCCGTTGCCAAGCCGATTGTACCAGCCACGCGGAACGAACCGCAGCACGAGGCATTTCCGGCGGAGTGACCGCCAGATCGCAACAGCCCGTCGAAGCAGCGCCTTCGAACCCCAGCGGACCCGTCCGCATAGGTAGAGGGCGCGCAATGCCAATGGTGGTTGATCGTGCCCGGCGGATGCGTATCGTCGCCACCTGCCTGCTGGTGGCGATGGCGCTGATCTATGTTGCCACCCGACGGTATGAGGGACTGCATCCGGCAATCGGCTTTATCCGAGCCTTTGCCGAAGCGGCGATGGTTGGTGGCCTGGCGGACTGGTTTGCGGTAACCGCGCTGTTCCGGCATCCGCTTGGTCTGCCAATCCCGCACACGGCGATCATACCCGAAAACAAGGACCGCATTGCCGATACGATGGCATCGTTCCTGCAGGCCAATTTCCTGACGCCGCAGGTTGTCGCGCGCCGCATGGGGGCGGTCAACGCCGCCGCCGCCGCCGGTGCGTTTCTGTCCGATCCGCGGACGGGGGAAAGCCGCTTGCGCGATGGCGCGGCAGGGTTGCTGGCCGATGTGCTGGAATCGCTCGATCCCGATGAACTTGGCGGTCTTGCCAAAGGCGCATTGCGGACGCAGCTGGAGAAGCTGGAACTGGCGCCATTGCTGGGCCAGCTGCTGGGCGCGGCAATCGCCGATGGGCGGCACATGCCGGTCATCGAAAGCCTGATCCGCAAGGCTGCAGAGACGATCGAGGCAAACGAGCCTCTCATCCAGTCAACCATTCACGAGCGCGCCAACACGATCCTGCGCTGGACAGGCCTTGATGAAAAGCTGGCGAATGCCATCCTCGATGGCCTTTACAAGCTTCTGGCCGAAACGCTGGTCGTCCCCGACCACCCGTTGCGCCGCAAGATCGAGGAAGGTCTGGCAACGCTTGCCGACGATCTGGTGAACGACGCCGATATGCGCGCGAAGGTCGAACGGATGAAGCACGAGGTGCTGGCCAATCCGGCATTCGGCCGGTGGCTGGACGGATTGTGGGAACGTGGCAGGATGCGCCTCCTGCAGGTCGTCCGCAACCCGCGCGGCGCGCTGGGCGGCCAGTTGGGGGCAAGCCTTGCCGAGCTTGGCAATGCGCTGCAGCGCGATGTTCGACTGCAGAAGGTGGTCAATCGCTTTGCCCGGCGGACGCTGGTCGGCGTGTCGACGCGCTACGGCGCGCAGATCGTGCGGCTCGTGTCCGAAACCGTGAAGCGGTGGGACGCCCGCACCGTGACTGATCGCATTGAAGGGGCGGTCGGCCGGGACCTGCAGTTCATCCGCATCAACGGCACCCTGGTCGGCGGACTCGTTGGCCTCGTGTTGCATGCGATGGACGTAATGTTGTGAACGCGCTGCCGCAGTTGGAGACGGATCGGCTGATCCTCAGAGTGCCGGGTCGCGACGATTATCTTCTTCTGCGCGATCTTGTCGCCGATCCCGAAGTACATCGCTTCCTCGGGCCTCGGCCGGAAGACCCTACCACAGACATGTTTTCGCGTGCCCTGCGCGGCGCTGGCTCATGGCAACTGTACGGTTACGGCATGTTTCTCGTGCACGAGAAGGGCAGCAATGCCTTCGTCGGGCAAATGGGCCTGTTCCATTCACTGCGCGGCTTCGGCAAGGGGCTTGATGACGTGGTCGAGGCAGGGTGGATCGTGGCGCGGCCCTTCTGGGGCCGTGGCTATGCAAGAGAAGGCATGGAGGCGGCGCTGGACTGGTTCGACCGCACTCACAAGCCGCGCCGCATCGCTTGCATGATCGAGCCTGAGAACCATTCGTCCGTGCGACTGGCCGAGCGTCTTGGCTTCGTTCGTTATGACGAACATATCTTCGAGGACGAAGCGGCTGTCGACCTTTACGAGCGGGTCATAGAGAGCTGACTGCGGGAAACGGCACCGCAGAGGGATCGGCTAGATTGCCGGCGAGCAGGCGCGCGGCCTGTCGCTGGAGTTCCTCGATCGGGAAGGGCTTGGTCAGGACCGCGGTTCGATCCTCCAGACGGGCATCGTTCTGCAGCACTACGCTGTCGGCGTAACCTGTCACGAACAGCACGCCGAGATCCGGCAAGCGGCGGCGCGCCTCGTCGGCAACCTGTCGGCCGTTGAGTCCGCCTGGCAGGCCCACGTCGGTGACAAGCAGATCGATATCGGGGTAGCGATCAAGCACGGCGAGCGCCGCTGCGCCATCGGCAGCTTCGATGCAGCGCATGCCGATCATGGCCAGCGCGTCGAGCATCATCATGCGCACGGTAGGTTCGTCGTCCACGACCAGCACGGTGGCATCGGGCGGCGTATCGAGGCCACGGATGTCTGCGTGCTCCACGACATCTTCGAGCGCAGCATCGTGCCTCGGCAGGTAGATCCGCACTTGCGTGCCCACGCCCTGCGTCGAACGGATCCGGACAATGCCGTTGCTCTGGCGTGCAAAGCCGTAGACCATTGACAGGCCCAGGCCTGTTCCCTTGCCCGTGGGCTTGGTCGTGAAGAAGGGTTCGAACACGCGGTCGAGATCTTCGTCGGCAATGCCCACGCCGGAGTCGGACACGGTGATCGTCATGTAGTCACCGGATGGAAGACCGCGGCTTCGCGCATCGTCCTCGTCCAGCGCGAGATTGAGCGTCGAAATGGCAAGCGTGCCGCCGTCCGGCATCGCGTCGCGGGCATTGATGCACAGATTGAGCAGTGCGTTCTCGAGCTGGTTGGCGTCTACCAGCGCGAGCCAGAGTGCAGGATCGAGATCAGTCTGCACGGCGATCTGCGGCCCCATGGTGCGCCGGACGAGTTCGATGAAGTCTTCGATGAGGCGATTGGCATGCGTTGCCCGCGGCGACAGGGTCTGGCGACGGGAAAACGCAAGCAACCTGTGGGTCAGTGCTGCAGCGCGTTGTGCGGCGCCAAGCCCTGCTTCGACATAGCGTGGCACCTCGTCACTGCGGCCTTGGTTCACGCGCCGGCCTACCAGCTCGAACGCGCCGGTTATACCTGCCAGGAGGTTGTTGAAATCGTGCGCGAGGCCACCGGTCAACTGGCCCACCGCTTCCATTTTCTGCGCCTGGCGAAGGGCGTTCTCGGCCTGCTCACGCTGCGCGAGCGCATCGGCAATCCGCTGTTCGAGCGTTTCATTGAGCTGGTGCAAGGCGCCTTCGGCCCGGACCCTCTCGGTCACGTCCTTGAACAGGACCGCGACCAGCCGATCCTCGAACGTGCCGATGCGGAACGACGAAACCTCGAGGTGGCGGTTGGTTGCGACCAATTCGTTGCGGAACCGGATTGGCTCGCCCGTGTGCAGCACCTTGCCGTAGAAGGCGATCCAGTCATCGGCCTCGTCAGGCACCATGTCGCGCAAGTGCTGTCCGACCACGTTCGGAATTCCGGTGTGCCGCTCGTAAGCAGGGTTGGCGAGGACGTGGACATAGTCACTGAGGGGGCCGTGGGGCCCGTCGAGGAACTTGATGACGCAAAAGCCATCGTCCATGTTCTCGAACAGGATGCGATAGATCTCATGGCCGACATCGGGCGCGCGGAAAGACGGATCCGCTACGGCGACGCCGTCTTTCACGGATGGGTCGATTCAGGCGAGCAGGATTGGGCGCAGTCCATCGCATGCCAAACGCAGTTCATCGCAGCTTGTTCCCGCGTCCTGCCAAAAGGAGTGGGAATACGAAAAAGGCCGGAAGGATTGCTCCTTCCGGCCCAATTCGTGTCAGCTTGAACAGGCGTGGACTTAGAAGTCCATGCCGCCCATGCCGCCCATGCCACCGCCCATCGGCGGCATCGCGGGCTTGTCGTCCGGCTTCTCGCTGATCGCCGCTTCGGTGGTGATCAGCAGGCCCGAGACCGAGGCAGCGTCCTGCAGGGCAGTGCGCACGACCTTGGTCGGGTCGATCACGCCGGCAGCCTTGAGGTTCTCATAGGTGTCGGTCGCGGCGTTGAAGCCCTGGTTCTCGTCGTTCTCGCGCAGCAGGTTGCCGGCGACGACAGCACCGTCGTGACCCGCGTTTGCAGCGATCTGACGGATCGGGGCCTGGATCGCGCGGCGCACGATGTCGATGCCCTTGGTCTGGTCGTCGTTGGCGCCCTTGAGGCCGTCGAGAGCCTTGGTCGCATAGAGCAGGGCCGTGCCGCCGCCCGAAACGATGCCTTCCTCAACCGCAGCGCGGGTGGCGTGGAGAGCGTCGTCGACGCGGTCCTTGCGCTCCTTCACTTCGACTTCGGTCGCACCGCCGACCTTGATGACGGCAACGCCGCCAGCAAGCTTGGCCAGACGCTCCTGCAGCTTCTCACGGTCGTAGTCCGAAGTGGTGACTTCGATCTGCGCACGGATCTGCTCGACGCGGGCCTTGATCTCGTCGGCCGAACCGGCACCGTCGACGATCGTGGTGTTGTCCTTGTCGATGGTGACCTTCTTGGCCTGGCCGAGCATGGCGAGCGTGACGCTCTCCAGCTTGATGCCGAGGTCTTCGGAGATCATTTCGCCGGCGGTCAGCGTGGCGATGTCGCCCAGCATGGCCTTGCGACGGTCACCGAAGCCCGGAGCCTTGACGGCGGCGATCTTGAGGCCACCGCGCAGCTTGTTGACGACGAGGGTCGCCAGCGCTTCGCCTTCGATGTCTTCGGCGATGATCAGCAGCGGGCGGCCCGACTGCACAACCGCTTCGAGGATCGGCAGCATCGCCTGGAGCGACGAGAGCTTCTTCTCGTGGATCAGGATGTACGGGTTCTCGAGCTCGACCGTCATCTTTTCCGGGTTGGTGATGAAGTAGGGCGAGAGGTAGCCGCGGTCGAACTGCATGCCTTCGACGACATCGAGTTCGAATTCGAGGCCCTTGGCCTCTTCCACGGTGATCACGCCTTCCTTGCCGACCTTTTCCATGGCCTCGGCGATCTTCTGGCCGACTTCGGTGTCACCGTTGGCCGAGATGATGCCGACCTGGGCGATTTCGGCCGAGCCTGCGACCGGGGTCGAACGCGCCTTGAGGTTCTCGACGACCTTGCCGACGGCGATGTCGATGCCGCGCTTGAGGTCCATCGGGTTCATGCCCGCAGCAACCGCGGTCATGCCTTCGCGAACGATCGCCTGGGCGAGAACGGTCGCGGTGGTGGTGCCGTCACCGGCTGCGTCATTGGCCTTCGAGGCCACTTCGCGCAGCATCTGGGCGCCCATGTTCTCGAACTTGTCCTTGAGTTCGATTTCCTTGGCCACCGAAACACCGTCCTTGGTGATGCGGGGCGCGCCGAAGCTCTTGTCGATCACGACGTTGCGGCCCTTGGGGCCCAGCGTGACCTTCACCGCGTCGGCGAGGATGTCGACGCCGCGCAGAATGCGTTCACGAGCGTCGCGCGAAAAGCGTACGTCCTTGGCAGCCATTTCTCGTTCCTTTGAATGTCTTTGAGTTGATTCAGGAAATCCGGGGTTCGGCTCAGCCGATCACGCCCAGGATGTCCGATTCCTTCATGATCAGCAGGTCTTCGCCCGAAACCTTGACTTCGGTGCCGGACCACTTGCCGAACAGGACGCGGTCGCCGACCTTGACGTCGAGCGGGGTGATCGTGCCGTTTTCGGCGCGAGCGCCGGTGCCGGTGGCGACGATCTCGCCCTCAGCGGGCTTTTCCTTGGCGCTGTCGGGGATGATGATCCCGCCGGCAGTCTTTTCCTCGGCTTCGACGCGGCGTACGAGCACGCGATCGTGCAGCGGACGGAAAGTCATGGGTTGCTCCCTCTTCCAAGTTAAAAAATGAGCCTTGGCACTCTCAAGGCGAGAGTGCCAGCGGGCGGCATATGGGTGCCGGTGGAAGGGGCGTCAATGGGTGTGGCGCAGATTCTTTTCACGCAGATGAACAAATCGGCGAAGCGCACCTTCAGGCCGGCAGGAGCCCCAGCTTCGCGCGGTTTGCCCAGCGCCAGTGCATCAGTCCGGCAACGAAGATCAGCCCGACAAGCAGGCCGAACCACACGCCCAAGCCACCAAAGCCGGTAAACAGACCCAAGCCCAGCGCCGTGCCCACGCCTGGCACCCAGTAGCCGAAGATTGCGATGAGCATTGGCACGCGGGTGTCCTGCAATCCCCGCAGCTGGCTGGCGCCGACTGCCTGTGCGCCATCGAACAGCTGGAATGCAGCTGCAACCATCATGTACTGCAGTGCCAGCGCCACGACCGTCGCGTTCTGTGGGGCAGCAGGGTCAATGTAGAGCTGCAGGAGCTGAAGCGGGAACAGCAGCATGACGGCGGCCGACAGGGCCATGAAGCCAATGCCGAGTTGAGTCGCCACCCGGCCAGCTAGGGCGATGGCCGGGTTGTCGCCCGCGCCATAAGCGAGGCCGACGCGGATCGTCGCCGCCTGGCCGACGCCAAACGGTACCTGAAAGGCGATTGCCGCGAATTGCAGGGCCAGCGTATGTGCGGCCAGCTCGACTTCGCCGATTCTGCCCATCAGGAAGGCCGCGCCGTTGAACATGCCGGCCTCGGCGATGATCGTGCCGCAGATCGGCAGGCCGATCTTCAGAACATCCGCGAACCGCGTCCATTCGGGCTTCCACCACCGGCCAAGCAGGCGATAGCGGTGGAGCCTTCGATCGAAGCGTATCACGACGACGAACGCCAGCAGCATTGCCACGCTGGTCAACACGCTGGAGATCGCGGAACCAAGCAGGCCCAGTTCGGGCGCCCCCATGTGGCCGAAGACGAAGAGCCAGTTTCCCAGAGCATTGATCGCCACCGCCATGCCGGTGATCGCGGTGCCGATGCCGGGCCTGCCGAGCGTTGCCACGACGGTGCGGAGAAGCGCTGCAAGGACTGCGGGAATCGCGGCCCACATCAGCACCTGCAGGAAGGGAACGGCGCGCGCGATCACGCCAGGGTCCTGCCCGGTGATGCGCATCAGGGGCCCGCCGAGCATGCACACACCGATCGCGACGAGGGAGGCAAGCAGGCCAGCCCAAGCAGCCATGCGCACCGTGCGGCGCACTTCGCGAACTGCGTGCCGCCTTCGCCCGAGTTCCGCCGCGATCAATGGCGATGCGGCACCGACGAGGCCCGTCAGGCTCCATACCAGCAGACCGAACAGCGAAACCGACAGCGACGAGGCTGCCAGCGCTTCCGGCCCGAGCCGCGCCACGAACACGACATCGACCGCGAAGACTGCCATCTGCAGGAGGTTGGCACCGACAAGCGGCGCGGCGAGCCGCAGCATCGCCCGCAGTTCGTCGATCCATCTGTGAGGCGGCCGTTCAAACATGGGACGCGCGGTGTAGGGCCGGGGGGCCCGGAAGGAAAGCGCTGTGTGACCGAGTCGCGGCAGGCCATGGCGCCACGCGGTCCAAGGGCCGTGGGCAGGAACTCCGCCATGAGCCAAGCGCCGTCACAAATCCATGATATATGTGGATTTCATGCGGCTTGATGTCACAAATCATGTCCGCGTGGCGGCAATGGTTGACCCACTCCCCGGTCAGTGACAGCGTTCTGCCGATGGAAGGGTTCGGCCAATGGGCAGACCGGCTGCGCATGGCACGCAAACCGGCGGCGCGGGCGCAAGGCGGCATCGGTCGCCTTCGCGCGCTTGTCGATGCGCATCCGCCGCATGGACCGAATCTGTCGCGACTGGCGGTGCGCGCAGCGACGCTTCTGCTGGTCATGGCCGCCGTCCAGGCCGTGGCGAGCCTCGCCTTCTACGATGTCATCGACAAGGAGACGCTGCGCGAGGATCACGCTCGGCGCGTTGCCGAACTGCTCGTGGTCAGCAACCGCGTGCACGAACTGCATCCGGACGCACTCGGCACGATCATGAGCACGAGCCACCTGGAAGTCGCGCTGTCCAACTCACCACAGGCGCTGGTCGGTCGCGAGGACGAAGCTGTCAGCGAGATCCGGGGGCACATTCTGCGCTGGGAGCCCACCCTGGCCGGGCAGCAGATCATGCTCGGACTTGAGCCGTCGCGCTTGGGCTACGGCAATCTCGTCGGAGCGATGCGGCTTCGAGACGGGCATTGGCTCAACTTCCGTTCGCGCGACGTGACCTCGGGCTGGCCGATTGCCCTGCGCGCCACGGTATTGACGCTGATCACGGCCGTAGTCGGCTTTGCCCTGTCGCTGTGGTCGCTGCGCATCATCACCCGGCCCTTGCGCGAACTGACCGACGCCGCCGACGCGATCGGCAAGGGGCAGGTCGTGCCGGTGCGCGAAAGCGGCCCCGACGACCTGCGCAGTCTCGCCCGGTCGATGAATGCCATGCAGGAGCGCATCGCGGCGATGCTCGAGGATCAGGCGCGATCGTTCGAGGCCATCAGCCATGATCTGCGCACGCCCCTCTCGCGCGTGACCATAGCCGCCGACCTGATCGACGACGCCGAGATCGCAGGCCTTGTCCGTGATGCCACGAGCGAAATGGAAGCCATGCTGATGTCTCTCCAGCGCTACCTCAGGGCTCAGCACCTTGCGCCTGAAGCGGTCATGATGGACCTCGGCCTCGCAGTGACGGACCTTGTCATGGGCAGCTTTGAAGGGAAGGCCGAGGTCGAGGTTACGCCAGGGGCCATGATCTGCACCTGGCGCGAGCCCTTGCTGATGGCCCTGCACCCGCTGATCGAAAATGCCGTGCATTATGGCGGCAAGGCAAAGGTCTGCGTCGAACCGGATGCGCAAGGCCGCTGGCATGTATTGATCGCCGATGATGGGCCGGGAATTTCCGAAGACCAGTTCGAACGGATTCTTGCGCCGTTCTACCGCATCGACGACGCGCGGGCGCGCGACACGGCAGGTTTCGGGCTTGGCATTCCCACTGCACATCGTCTGCTTGAGCGCTTTGGTGGCGCTATCAAGTTCGCACGCGCGGAAAGTGGTGGGCTGTTGGTCTGCGTGCGGGTCCCCGTCGCAACGGACTGACCACAAACGAAAAAGGCGGAGCTGAATGCCCCGCCTTTCCCTGTAACTTGTCCGGAAAACCGGAAGAAGATTACTTGACTTCGACGGTGCCGCCGGCTTCCTCGATCTTCTTCTTGATGTCTTCGGCTTCAGCCTTCGACACGCCTTCCTTGATCGCCTTCGGAGCGCCTTCGACCAGCGCCTTGGCTTCGGTCAGGCCCAGGTTGGTGATCGCGCGGACTTCCTTGATGACCTGGATCTTCTTGCCACCGTCGCCGGTGAGGATGACGTCGAATTCGGTCTTCTCTTCAGCGGCTTCAGCAGCAGCGCCAGCCGGAGCAGCAGCAACGGCAACAGCAGCAGCGGCGGAAACGCCCCATGCTTCTTCGAGAGCCTTGGCGAGGTCAGCGGCTTCGAGGACGGTCAGCTTCGAAAGTTCTTCAACGAGCTTGGCGATATCGGCCATGGTATTTCACTCCTGATCTTGTGGTGCCCACGCGCCCGAGTGGCGCGGCGAGCGTAAATCGAACGAACGGTCTTATGCGGCTTCCTTGGCGTAGGCGCCGAAGACGCGGGCCAGCTTGGCTGCCGGAGCAGTCGTGAGCTGGGCGATCTTCGTGGCCGGAGCCTGGATGAGGCCGATAAGCGTGCCGCGCAGCTCGTCGAGGCTGGGCATGGAGGCGAGCGCCTTGACCCCGGCTTCGTTGAGAACCTGCGAACCCATTGCACCACCGACGATTTCGATCTTGTCGGTGGTCTTGGCGAACTCGACCACTGCCTTGGCGGCAGCAACCGGATCGACAGAGGCGGCGATTGCGGTCGGACCGGTGAAGAAATCACCCAGACCTTCGTAATCGGTGCCTGCGACGGCAAGCTTGGCAAGACTGTTCTTCGCAACCTTGTAGGTCGCGCCCGCTTCGCGGATCTTCGTGCGCAGGGCGGTGGACTGGGCCACCGTCATGCCGAGGTTGCGGGTGATGACCACCGCGCCGGCCTCGCTGAAGACGCCGTTAAGGAAGGCGACCGAATCGGCTTTCTGCGAACGATCCATGCCATACTCCTTCACATGTGACTGAGCCGGGAGACCCGGACAGTCGGCTACGTTTGTCGATGGCCCGAAGACCACCGGCGAGTCCGTGACAAGGGAAGGAGGTGCGCCGTAAAGCGCGAGGGGCGCCACGATCCTTGCAGGAGCGAGGGGCCTTGAAACTCTTTTCCCCGTCTAGGCTGGAGATTAAGTGCAGGCAGATCCTGCACACCAACTGTCTCGGACGGATGATCGGCAAGGCCAAAGAGGCCCACCGGTCGGGCGGGCCTCTGGCGGATTCGCGCTGTGAAGTCAAGCTTCGGGGCTATCGCCGCCTTCCGGTTCATAGCCCAGAACGTCGCCGGGCTGGCAGTCAAGTTCCCGGCAGATCGCTTCCAGCGTCGAGAAGCGGATGGCCTTGGCCTTGCCGGTCTTGAGGATCGAGACGTTGGCGAGTGTCAGGTCGATGCGTTCGGCCAGTTCGGTCAGCGTCATGCGGCGGGCGTGGAGCAGGTCGTCAAGTTTGACATTGATCGGCATCACACGGTCCCTTCCAGGTCTTCGCGCATCTGCGCGCCGGTGCGGAACACCCGGGCGAGGATGAACAGGACAAGCGCGAGCAGCAGGCCGTTGATCGAGAAATCGGCATCGACATTGACCGACGCTGCATCCGCGCTGGCCTGCTCAAGCATCACGCCGACGATCCCGACGGGTATGGAAAGCAGCTGGATGATGACCGACAGCCACGCCATCGCGCGCAGACGCTCTGCGTTGCCGGGGGTGAACGGATCGCCGTCCTCGACCGTTGTGACGATGGCACGGAGCTTTTCGACGAAACGATGCATCGAAGCCAGCATTGCGGCGAGCAGCGGGAACATCAGCAGGATGAGCCAATAAGTCGATTCTGCAGCACCGGCCTTGGCGAGCTTTTCGGCAACCATCCCGTGCAGGCCGACCGTGGCTGCAAAACCTATACCGAGACCCACCATGCCAATCACGATTACGATCAGCATGAACGTGAGCAAAGCCTTGGCCAATCCCAGAAGCGGGTCGGTGCGGAGTGTGGACATTGGATTCCCTCCTGTTGAGTGGGCGGTCAGGCGGCGAGCGGGAGCTGGTAGGTCGCCATGACCGGACCATCGGCGACCGCGAACGGGGCAGAGCCGGCATCCACCGTCGGCAGCCACAGCGTGGCAGCCAGCAGCAGCGAGAGGATCGCGGCGGCGGTCTGGGGAAGCAGGCGGGACATGATCGTTCTCCGATAAGGTCAATATCGATATTCAATAATATCGGTTCGCCTTATCGTCAATCAATAATATTGAAAAACGATATATCGCTTATCGTTTTGCGACGTTACCGCGCGTTTGCCATGCAAAAAGCCCCGTCCAGCGGACGAGGCTCATTTGTCCTTGAAGGGTTTTGGAAGGGTTCAGGCCTGCGCGTAATCCGTGCGAACCTCGGGCACCACCTGCTCGGCACGTGTTGAGGTGGGCACCTCGCTGCGCGCGGCCATCGATTGCACCATGATCCGTGCGCGGCGGCGGCGCCCCTTGCGCGACTGGAACGGGTTGGCATCGTCTGGCGGAGACGCAACGATGCGTTCGATCAGGGCTTCGCGCTCGCTCGCGGTGCGGGTGCTTGCAGCCGACATGGCGTATGTCGGGGTCGAGGGTCGCTCGGGCGGCATTGGCGGCGCGACGCGGCGTTCGGGCTGCGGCCTCAGACTGGGCCGGGTTGCAACCGGGGGCACGAAATCCACGTCTTCCGCATAGACGCGACGGCGGCGGCTGACGGCAAGGCCCACGCCACCCAGCACGAGCAGGGTTGCTGCAGCGCCGACCGGCAGTGCCCAGTCCGGTGCTGCACTGTCCGTGGCGACGTCTGCCGCAACGGGGGCTGCTGTCGTTGGCTCTGAAACTGAAGACGATGCAACAGCGGGGATGGGGGCCGGGACGGGGGCTGCGACCGGCGTTGGCGTCGATTCCGTTGCAGCTGCTGGCGCAGGTGCAGGCGCCGACTCACGCGCCACTGAACGCGGCGCGGGACGCGCAGCCGGTCGGGGCTGCGCGATCGGCGCGGCCACTGGCGTCGATGCGGTCGCGGGCTCAGGAACAGGCTCCGGCGTTGCAGTCGGGATCACGATGGTCGGAGCTGCCAGCGCGGGAGTCACGACAGGGGCCGCTGCCACAGGTGCATCAGTTACAGGAATAGTAACGTCCTGCGCATGGGCAGTTCCGGCAGTAAGCAGCAGCATGGCTGAAATCGCCATGGTGTTGCGGGGCGATATGGCGTTGATCTTGGTCATGAAGTGAAAACGCGACGAACCGCGCAATAGGTTCCGTATTGGCGACGAAACGAGCGGTTATTGCCCGTGAGGTGTCGCCACTTTGGTTCTCCGCAACAATGTTTCACAGTTTCTGAACTGACGTTCATCGTTTAACGGAATTACTTGGCGGTGCCTCCCGTGGCCCCCGAAATGCCTTTGCGCCCTTTGACTTAACGATCGGCATTGCCTATATGCCGCCCCTGTCCAGCGCTTCGAGCAAGGCCGTCCCATGCGCAGGGGGTGGCTCGGGAAGGAGGCGCAGGGCAATCCATCTGACGCAAGAGGCTGCGGGCCATGGCTTCCGTTGAACGGAGCGCCGTGCGCTGTGCGGCCTTTCGCCGTTTGGTGGCCCATCGCCCGCGCGTGGCAGAATTTCCGCCGGTTTTCCGGCCATTTGTTGAAAGAGGCTCGCAACCTTTATGGTTTCAAAGACAGCCAGTCGTCCCGGTGTGAAGAAGCGCATCCGCAAGATCTTCGGGGACATCCACGAAGTCGTGCAGATGCCGAACCTCATCGAGGTCCAGCGCGAATCGTACGAGCAGTTCCTCCGCTCCGATCCGTCGATCGGCTATGTCTCGGGCCTCGAGAAGACGCTGCGTTCGGTCTTCCCGATCCAGGATTTCGCCGGCACCGCCAGCCTCGATATCAAGGAGCGTGACGGTTACGTCCTCGAAGCGCCGAAGTACGACGTGAACGAATGCCGCCAGCGCGGCATCACCTATGCTGCGCCGATGAAGGTCACGCTCAAGCTTGCCACCTTCGAGGTCGATGCCGAGACCGAGACCAAGTCGCTCATCGATATCAAGGAGCAGGACGTCTACATGGGCGACATCCCGCTCATGACCGAGAACGGGACGTTCTTCATCAACGGCACCGAGCGCGTGATCGTGTCGCAGATGCACCGTTCGCCCGGCGTGCTGTTCGACCATGACCGCGGCAAGACCCACTCCTCGGGCAAGTACCTCTTCGCGGCCCGCGTGATCCCCTACCGTGGTTCGTGGCTCGACTTCGAATTCGACGCCAAGGACATCGTCAACGTCCGTATCGACCGCAAGCGCAAGCTGCCGGTCACCGCGCTGCTTCATGCGCTGGGCCTGGACGACGAGCAGATCCTCCACCACTTCTACGACACCGTGAACTGGGCACGTGCCGAGGGCGGCTGGAAGGTGCCCTTCGTGCTCGAACAGTGGCGCGGATCGAAGCCGATGTTCGACATCGTCGATGCCAAGTCCGGCGAAGTGATCTTCCCGGCGGGCCAGAAGATCTCCCCCCGCGCTGCCAACAAGGCGGCCAAGGACGGTCTTGAAGAGCTGCTGATCCCGACCGAGGAAATCTTCGGCCGCTATGCCGCGCGTGACCTGATCGACGAAGCCACGGGCCGCATCTGGATCGAAGCCGGTGACGAAGTCTCGCCGGAAAACCTCGATCTGCTCGACAAGGCCGGGATCGACACGCTCGAACTGCTCGACATCGATCACGTCTCGACCGGTCCCTGGATCCGCAATACCCTTAAGGCCGACAAGGCTCCGGATCGCGACCACGCGCTGGCAGATATCTACCGCGTCATGCGCCCGGGCGAGCCGCCGACGCGCGAAACCGCCGAAGCGCTGTTCGATGGCCTGTTCTTCGATGCCGACCGCTACGACCTCTCGGCCGTGGGTCGCGTCAAGCTGAACATGCGCCTCGGCCTCGAGTGCGATGACAGCGTCACCACCCTGCGCACGGACGACATCCTCGCCGTGGTCAAGGAACTGGTGAACCTCAAGGACGGCAAGGGCGAAGTCGACGACATCGACAACCTCGGCAACCGTCGCGTGCGTTCGGTGGGCGAGCTGCTGGAGAACCAGTACCGCGTCGGCCTGCTGCGCATGGAGCGCGCCGTGAAGGAGCGCATGTCCTCGGTCGACGTGTCGACCGTCATGCCGAACGACCTGATCAACGCCAAGCCCGCCGTGGCCGCCGTGCGCGAGTTCTTCGGTTCCTCGCAGCTCTCGCAGTTCATGGACCAGACCAACCCGCTTTCGGAAGTCACCCACAAGCGCCGCGTTTCGGCACTTGGGCCGGGCGGTCTTACCCGCGAGCGCGCCGGCTTCGAAGTCCGCGACGTTCACCCGACCCACTATGGCCGCATCTGCCCGATCGAAACGCCGGAAGGCCCGAACATCGGTCTGATCAACTCGCTGAGCACGTTCGCGCGCGTCAACAAGTACGGCTTCATCGAAACGCCGTACCGCAAGGTCGTCGACGGCAAGGTGACCAAGGACGTCATCTATCTCTCGGCGATGGAAGAGCAGAAGCACACCGTGGCGCAGGCCTCGGCCGAGCTGAATGCTGACGGATCGTTCGTCGAGGAACTCGTCTCGGCCCGCCAGAACGGCGAATTCGTGATGAGCCCGCGTGACCAGATCACGCTGATGGACGTCAGCCCCAAGCAGCTCGTCTCGGTTGCCGCCTCGCTCATTCCGTTCCTGGAAAACGACGACGCCAACCGCGCGCTCATGGGCTCGAACATGCAGCGCCAGGCCGTGCCGCTGATCAAGGCCGATGCGCCGTTTGTCGGCACCGGCATGGAAGAGACCGTGGCGCGCGATTCGGGCGCTGCGATCTCGGCCCTGCGTTCGGGCGTGGTCGACCAGGTCGACGCAACCCGTATCGTGATCCGCGCCTCGGGCGATATCGAACCCGGCCAGTCGGGCGTCGACATCTATCGCCTGCAGAAGTTCGAGCGCTCGAACCAGTCGACCTGCATCAACCAGCGTCCGCTGGTGAAGGTGGGCGACCTGATCGAGAAGGGCGACATCATCGCCGACGGTCCGTCGACAGAGTTCGGTGAACTGGCGCTGGGCCGCAACGTGCTCGTCGCGTTCATGCCCTGGAACGGCTACAACTACGAAGACTCGATCCTGATCAGCGAACGCATCGTCAAGGAAGACGTCTTCACCTCGATCCATATCGAGGAGTTCGAAGTCATGGCCCGCGACACCAAGCTCGGGCCTGAGGACATCACCCGCGACATCCCGAACGTCGGCGAGGAAGCCCTGCGCAACCTCGACGAGGCGGGCATCGTCTACATCGGTGCGGAAGTTCACCCCGGTGACATCCTCGTCGGCAAGATCACCCCGAAGGGTGAATCGCCGATGACGCCGGAAGAGAAGCTGCTCCGCGCGATCTTCGGTGAAAAGGCCAGCGACGTGCGCGACACCTCGCTTCGCCTCCCGCCCGGCGTTGCCGGAACGATCGTCGACGTTCGCGTCTTCAACCGTCACGGCATCGAGATCGACGACCGTACCCGCGCCATCCAGAACGAGGAAATCGAACGCCTCGCCAAGGACCGCGAGGACGAGCGCGCGATCCTCAACCGCGCCACCTTCAACCGCCTGCGCGACATGCTGCTCGGCCAGGTCTCGGCTGCAGCGCCCAAGGGCATCAAGAAGGGCGAAGTCATCGACGAGCAGGTTCTCGCCGATGTCGAGCGTCACGAATGGTGGAAGTTCGCCGTTGCCGACGATGCACGCCAGCAGCAGCTGGAGGCGGTCAAGGCGCAGTACGACACTGCGGTGAAGGCGATCCAGGAGAAGTTCGAGGACCGCAAGGAAAAGCTCGAGCGTGGCGATGAACTCGCCCCCGGCGTGCTCAAGATGGTCAAGGTCTTCGTTGCCGTGAAGCGCAAGCTGCAGCCGGGCGACAAGATGGCCGGCCGTCACGGCAACAAGGGCATCATCAGCCGCATCCTGCCGCAGGAAGACATGCCCTTCCTCGAGGACGGTACGCCTGTCGACTTCGTGCTCAACCCGCTGGGCGTGCCTTCGCGCATGAACGTCGGGCAGATCTTCGAAACGCACCTTGGCTGGGCCGCCCGCGGCCTTGGCAAGCGCATTGGCGCGGCTCTTGACGCATGGCGCGAGGCCAACCCGAACCCCGAGGCCGGCCAGCCGCCGGAAGCGGTGCGCGAGCTGCTCAAGGAGATCTACGGCGACAACTATGCCGACGAGATCGACGCCCGCAACGACGCGCAGATCATCGACTTTGCCCAAGCTGTCCGCAACGGCGTGCCGATGGGCTCGCCGGTGTTCGACGGCGCGGTGGAAAAGGACGTGACCGACATGCTGCGTCTGGCCGGGCTCGATGAATCGGGTCAGGTCACGCTGTTCGACGGTCGCACCGGCGATGCCTTCGACCGCAAGGTGACGGTGGGCATGAAGTACGTGCTCAAGCTTCACCACCTGGTCGACGACAAGATCCACGCACGTTCGATCGGGCCGTACTCGCTCGTTACCCAGCAGCCGCTGGGTGGCAAGGCGCAGTTCGGTGGTCAGCGCTTCGGCGAAATGGAGGTCTGGGCGCTTCAGGCTTACGGCGCGGCCTACACGCTGCAGGAAATGCTCACGGTGAAGTCGGACGACGTGGTCGGCCGCACCAAGGTCTACGAAGCGATCGTCAAGGGCGACGACACCTTCGAGGCCGGCATTCCCGAAAGCTTCAACGTGCTCGTCAAGGAAATGCGCTCGCTGGGCCTCAACGTCGAACTGTCGTCGCTCGATGACACGGATGACGACGGCCTCGCCGAGGCGGCGGAGTAAGGAACACGGGCGGCGGTTCTGCCGCCGCCCACCCCTTCGCACCAGAATTCACGTCCAACGCCCTTTCACAGGGCAAGGGAACGGCACCAAATGAACGACCTGACCAAATTCACCAACCAGCTCGCCAAGCCCGAGACCTTCGACCAGATCCAGATCGGTCTGGCGTCGCCTGAGCGCATTCGCAGCTGGTCCTTCGGCGAGATCAAGAAGCCGGAAACCATCAACTACCGCACGTTCAAGCCCGAGCGTGACGGCCTGTTCTGCGCGCGCATCTTCGGCCCCGTGAAGGACTACGAGTGCCTCTGCGGCAAGTACAAGCGCATGAAGTACAAGGGCGTCGTCTGCGAAAAGTGCGGCGTCGAAGTCACCGTCACCAAGGTGCGCCGCGAGCGCATGGGCCATATCGAACTGGCCGCGCCGGTCGCGCACATCTGGTTCCTCAAGTCGCTGCCCTCGCGCATCGGCCTGCTGCTCGACATGCAGCTCAAGCAGCTTGAGCGAATCCTCTACTTCGAAAGCTACGTCGTCATCGAGTCGGGCCTGACCCCGCTCGAGAAGTACCAGCTGCTGACCGAGGACGAACTGCTCGACGCGCAGGACGAGTATGGCGAAGACGCCTTCTCGGCCGGCATCGGTGCCGAGGCCGTCAAGCACATGCTGATGAACCTCGATCTCGAGCAGGAGCGCGACGATCTGATGGAAGAGCTGCGGACGACCAAGTCCGAGCTCAAGCCCAAGAAGATCATCAAGCGCCTCAAGGTCGTGGAATCCTTCATCGATTCAGGGAATCGCCCCGAATGGATGATCCTCGATGTCGTGCCGGTCATTCCGCCCGAACTGCGCCCGCTGGTGCCATTGGACGGTGGCCGCTTCGCGACCTCGGACCTCAACGACCTCTATCGCCGCGTCATCAACCGCAACAACCGCCTCAAGCGCCTGATCGAGCTGCGCGCGCCGGACATCATCGTCCGCAACGAAAAGCGCATGCTGCAGGAAGCCGTTGACGCGCTGTTCGACAATGGTCGCCGTGGCCGCGTGATCACCGGCGCCAACAAGCGTCCGCTGAAGTCGCTGTCCGACATGCTCAAGGGCAAGCAGGGCCGCTTCCGCCAGAACCTGCTCGGCAAGCGCGTCGACTATTCGGGCCGTTCGGTCATCGTGACCGGCCCGGAACTCAAGCTGCACCAGTGCGGCCTTCCGAAGAAGATGGCGCTCGAACTGTTCAAGCCGTTCATCTACGCGCGTCTTGATGCGAAGGGTCTGTCGATGACCCTGAAGCAGGCCAAGAAGTGGGTCGAGAAGGAGCGCAAGGAAGTCTGGGACATCCTTGACGAGGTGATCCGCGAACACCCGGTCATGCTGAACCGTGCGCCGACGCTGCACCGTCTCGGCATCCAGGCGTTCGAGCCGGTCCTGATCGAAGGCAAGGCAATCCAGCTGCACCCGCTCGTCTGCTCGGCCTTCAACGCCGACTTCGACGGTGACCAGATGGCCGTCCACGTACCGCTTTCGCTGGAAGCCCAGCTCGAAGCGCGCGTGCTGATGATGTCGACCAACAACATCCTCTCGCCCGCCAACGGCAAGCCGATCATCGTGCCTTCGCAGGACATGGTGCTGGGCATCTACTATCTGTCGATGGACCGCGCCGGCGAGCCGGGCGAAGGCATGATGCTGGCCGACATGGCCGAAGTGCACCAGGCGCTGGAGGCCAAGGCCGTCACGCTGCACTCGAAGATCATCGCCCGCGTTCCGCAGACCGACGAGAACGGCAAGCAGTACCTCAAGCGTTTCGAAACGACGCCGGGCCGCATGCTGATCGGCGAATGCCTGCCCAAGAGCCACAAGGTTCCGTTCGAGATCGTCAACCGCCTTCTGACCAAGAAGGAAATCGGCGACGTGATCGACCAGGTCTATCGCCACACCGGCCAGAAGGACACGGTGCTGTTCGCCGACGCCATCATGGCGCTGGGCTTCCGCAACGCGTTCAAGGCGGGCATCTCGTTCGGCAAGGATGACATGATCATCCCCGACAGCAAGGATGCGCTGGTTGCCGAGACCAAGGAACTGGTTGCCGACTACGAGCAGCAGTACCAGGACGGCCTGATCACCCAGCAGGAAAAGTACAACAAGGTGATCGACGCCTGGAGCCGTTGCGGCGACCAGGTTGCGAATGCCATGATGGAAGAGCTCAAGAGCTCGCCTGTCGACGAGGCGACCGGCCGTCAGAAGCCGATCAACGCGATCTACATGATGTCGCACTCGGGCGCTCGTGGCTCCCCGGCGCAGATGAAGCAGCTTGCGGGCATGCGCGGCCTGATGGCCAAGCCCTCGGGCGAGATCATCGAAACCCCGATCATTTCGAACTTCAAGGAAGGTCTGACCGTTCTTGAATACTTCAACTCGACCCACGGTGCTCGTAAGGGCCTCGCGGACACCGCGCTGAAGACCGCGAACTCGGGTTACCTGACCCGTCGTCTGGTCGACGTGTCGCAGGACTGCGTCGTGATCGAGGAAGACTGCGGCACCGAGCGTGCGCTGGAAATGCGCGCGATCGTCCAGGGCGGTTCGACGATTGCCTCGCTGGGCGAGCGCATCCTTGGCCGTACCCTTGCCGAAGACCTGATCGAGGCGAAGTCGGGCGAGGTCATCGCGCAGAAGGGCGAACTGCTCGACGAAGCCGCGATCGCGAAGATCGAAGCTGCCGGCGTGCAGTCGGCCAAGATCCGCTCGCCGCTGGTCTGCGAAGCCCAGCAGGGCGTGTGCGGCACGTGCTATGGCCGTGACCTTGCGCGCGGGACGCCGGTCAACATTGGTGAAGCTGTCGGCGTCATCGCCGCGCAGTCGATCGGTGAGCCGGGCACCCAGCTGACCATGCGTACCTTCCACATCGGTGGCGCGGCGCAGGTCAACGAGCAGTCGCACCTCGAGGCGATCTCGGATGGTACCGTGGTCTACCGCGACATTCCGACGATCACCGACAAGCGCGGCCGTCGTCTGTCGCTGGCTCGCAACGGCGAAATCGTGGTCATGGACACCGAGGGCCGTGAGCGCGCGATCCACCGCGTGCCTTACGGTACCCACCTGCTGCACGAGAACGGCGCCATCATCTCGCAGGGCGATCGCCTGGCCGAGTGGGACCCGTTCACCCTGCCGGTGATCACCGAAAAGCCGGGTATCGTGCGCTATCAGGACCTTGTCGACGGCAAGACCCTGACCGAGCAGACCGACGAAGCCACCGGCATGTCGAGCCGCGTCGTCACCGAGAACCGTGCCGCCGGCCGGGGCAAGAAGGAGGACCTGCGTCCTCGCCTGACCCTGCTCGACGACGATTCGGGCGAAGCTGCACGCTACCTGATGGCTCCGGGCACCACGCTCTCGGTCGAAGACGGCCAGCGCGTCGAAGCGGGCGACATCCTCGCCCGTGCATCGCGCGAAGCCGCCAAGACCCGCGACATCACCGGCGGTCTGCCGCGCGTTGCCGAACTGTTCGAGGCCCGCAAGCCGAAGGACAATTCGATCATTGCCAAGATCGCAGGGCGCATCGAGTTCGTGCGTGACTACAAGGCCAAGCGCAAGATCGCGATCATCCCGGAAGAGGGTGAACCGGTCGAGTACCTCGTGCCGAAGAGCCGCGTGATCGACGTGCAGGAAGGCGACTACGTCAAGAAGGGCGACAACCTGATCTCGGGCTCGCCCGATCCGCACGACATTCTGGAAGTGATGGGTGTCGAGGCTCTGGCCGAATACCTCGTCGCGGAAATCCAGGAAGTCTATCGCTTGCAGGGCGTGAAGATCAACGACAAGCACATCGAGGTGATCGTTCGCCAGATGCTGCAGAAGGTCGAGATCACCAACGGTGGCGACACCACCCTGCTGCCGGGCGAACAGGTCGACCTCGAGGAGATGCTCGAAACCAACGCCAAGCTGGAAGAGGGCATGCAGCCCGCCGAAGGCAAGCCGGTGCTGCTGGGCATCACCAAGGCCTCGCTGCAGACGCGCTCGTTCATCTCGGCCGCGTCGTTCCAGGAAACCACCCGCGTGCTCACGCAGGCGGCCGTGGAAGGCAAGAAGGACTCGCTGATCGGTCTCAAGGAGAACGTGATCGTCGGTCGTCTCATCCCCGCCGGTACCGGTGCGGGCATGAACCGCCTGCGCGTCGCCGCCTCCTCGCGCGATGCCGCGCTGCGTGCCTCCTACCGCAAGCTCCAGGAATCGCTGATCGCTCCGGCGACGGCAGCCGAAGAGCATGCAGCCGAGCTGGCGCAGGGGCCGGAAGCCGCAATCGGTGACGATCCGCTGGCGGCGGTCGAGGGCGAGACCCACGGCACCGACGCCGATGCCGGCGATTACCTGATCGAGGGCGACGAGGCGTAAGGCTTCGTCGATCCGTCAGGGACAGTTTGAAGGCCTCGCCGGAGCGATCCGGCGGGGCCTTTTTACGTCTGCTTGACAGGGGCGCCGGGCTTCTACGGCAGTAGAACTTCCTACGCTCCTGAAACGCCAATCTAACTTCGTTGCCTCATGCCATGTATACCAATCTCAAGGGACACGGCATGCTCAGTGAGCAGACTTCACGTGGCGCCAAACTGGTCGTCGCATTGATACTCGCGGCGATCCTGATCGTGGGCGTGGCGGTCAGCTATATTCGGTTCGGCGGACCGCTCCACAAGCAGAACCTGTTGCAGGACGAACTCCTGGCAGACATCCTGCCGCCGCCGGCGTTCGTCGTCGAACCCTATCTTCACGCCACATGGTCGCTGACCGACCCCGCGCACGCCGTTCACGCAAAGGCGGAACTCGCCGAAGAGCGCGCGCTGTTCGAACAGCGCAAGGCCTATTGGGCCACGGCGCCTGTGCCTGATGAACTGCGCAACGAAGTGCAGGCCACCATCGGCACTGCCGATGCATTCTGGCA
The DNA here is from genome assembly GCF_058793515.1 of Novosphingobium sp. GW835-FHT14H07. Classification (NCBI taxonomy): domain Bacteria; kingdom Pseudomonadati; phylum Pseudomonadota; class Alphaproteobacteria; order Sphingomonadales; family Sphingomonadaceae; genus Novosphingobium; species Novosphingobium sp. GW835-FHT14H07. The sequence continues at coordinate 8,995 of NZ_JBXAFX010000007.1, read as the reverse complement.
GGCCATCGACCAGCGATTTCTTCCGGCTCTCGAATCCGGGGATACCGCGACGATGCTGCGAGTCCAGCAGGAGGAACTTGCCCCTGCCTACCTGAAACAGCACGACGCGGTCGAGCATCTCGTTGAGCGGTCCACCGCCTATCGCGCCGCGCTGATGGAAAATGCCAATCGCCTCGTGTTCATCCTGATCGCAGCGTTCGCGGCGATTGCCTGCGCTGTTCTCGCTATCGTGCTGTTTGCCGCCAGGATGATCCGGCAGCGCGTCGTTGCGCCGTTGGTCGAGACTGCCGGGACGATGCAGCGCATGGCCGAAGGCGATTATCGCACCGAAGCTTCGGGGGCGGAGCGGAATGACGAGATCGGCGTGATGGCACGCGCCATTGGTGTTTTCCGGGAGAACGGCATGGCCCGGGCCAAGGCGCAGGAGGAGCAGCAGGCAGTCGTTGCGGCGCTATCGGCAGGCCTTGACTGCATGGCGCGCCAGAATCTCGAACATCGCATCGACCAGCGCTTCCCCGAAGCCTACGAGGAGCTGCGGACGAACTACAACATCGCCGTCGATGCCCTTGCATCGGCAATGCGCACCGTACGTGTGGGCGCAGCGAGTGTGCTCAATTCGATCGCCGAGATCCGCGATGCCAGCGACGATCTGGCGCGGCGCAACGAGCAGCAGGCATCGAGCCTCGCCCAGACCGCATCGGCCATGCAAAGCGTGACCGGCAGCGTGCGGGAAACCGCATCGGGGGCAAAGGATGTCAATGTTGCGATCAGCTCGGCCCATGGCGAGGCCAGCAGTGGCGGCGAAGTGGTGCAGCAGGCCATTGCCGCGATGGCCGCGATCGAAGCATCGGCGCAGGAGATCAGCAATATCATCTCGGTCATCGATGGAATCGCGTTCCAGACCAACCTGCTGGCCCTCAATGCTGGTGTCGAGGCCGCACGCGCGGGCGAATCCGGCAAGGGCTTTGCCGTTGTCGCAACCGAAGTCCGTGCCCTTGCCCAGCGCTCTGCCGAAGCCGCGCAGAACATCAAGACTCTGATCGAGAACAGCACGAGCCAGGTGGAGGAGGGTGTCCGACTGGTTGGCGAAACCGGCTCACGCCTGACCGGCATCGTCGATCAGATCGCAGCAGTCGATGCTTTGGTCACGCAGATCGCGCAGGCCGCGGCGCGACAGGCGGAAAGCCTTGAGCAGGTCAACGTGGAAGTGGCCGCCATGGACCGGATGACGCAGGCGAACGCGGCAATGGTGGAGGAATCCTCGGCGGCAACCCGCAGCCTGTCCTCCGAGGCGGAGCGGCTGACCGATCTGGTCTCGACCTTCCGCACGCGCGATATCGAAAACCGGCCGACAGAGGTGCCCAACCCGCAGGTCTTGCGGCGCTCTTCAGCACTTGAAGAGGATGTGGCGTCACCCAGGATCCTGCGCTTCGGTACCTGAAAAGGCAGCAAGGCCGGACGCCCATGGCATCCGGCCTTGCAGTCAACCCGTGACCAGCGGTCAGCGGCCCTTGCGGTGCTCGCCCTTGACCCAGCGCACGGTGCCGGATGAGGCGCGCATCACCACGCTTTCGGTGGTCATCACGCCGCTCTTGTGCACCTTGACGCCTGCAAGCAGCGAACCATCGGTCACGCCGGTGGCGGCAAAGATGCAGTCACCCTTGGCCAGCTCGATCAGGTCATACTGCTTGTTCAGGTCCTCGATGCCCCACTTGCGGGCGCGGGCCTTCTCGTCCTCGTTGCGGAACAGCAGGCGGCCCTTGAACTGCCCACCGACGCAGCGCAGCGCCGCTGCGGCAAGCACGCCTTCCGGAGCGCCGCCAGTGCCCATGTACATGTCGACTCCGGTTTCCTCGTTGGTCACCGCGATCACGCCCGCCACGTCACCATCGGGGATCAGCTTGATGCCGCAACCCAGCGAGCGCAGCTCAGCAATCAGGGCAGAATGGCGCGGACGATCCAGCACGCAGACGTTGATGTCGCCGGGAGCGACGCCCTTGGCCGCTGCCACGGCCTTCACGTTCTCGGTGGGCGACTTGTCGAGGTCGATGATCCCGTCGGGATAGCCGGGGCCACAGGCCAGCTTGTCCATGTAGACGTCCGGTGCGTTGAGCAGGCCGCCTTCTTCAGCCACGGCCAGCACGGCAAGTGCGTTGGGGCCATCCTTGGCGGTGATGGTCGTGCCTTCGAGCGGATCGAGAGCGATGTCGATCTTCGGGCCCTTGCCTGGCGCCGCGCCGACCTTTTCGCCGATATAGAGCATTGGCGCCTCGTCGCGCTCGCCTTCGCCGATCACCACGGTGCCGTCCATGTAGAGTTCGTTGAAGGCAGCCCGCATGGCTTCCACTGCCGCAGCATCGGCGGCCTTCTCGTCTCCACGGCCGATCAGGCGGGAGGCGCCGATCGCCGCGGCCTCGGTCACCCGGACCATTTCGAGCACGAGGACGCGGTCAAGAACCTGCGAAGCGGCGGGATTTTTGGTCATTTCGGTCACGATGGCTCCAGCTTGGTCGGGTGGTGACGAATCTAGCACGAGTATTGTCATGGTTCAGCCGATGTGCAGCATTTCCCCGGCAGACCCGGCTCGACGCGGCGCACAAGCTGTGCAAACGTATGCGCAAACATCACTATGTCTCGCAAAAGGCAATGCGTGGCACAGATGACGCTGGTGTGACCTGGCACTAGACGTGAGGTAAGGGTCTTGTCGAGACAGAGAGTGGCAGTTCTGGCAGGCCTTGCGCTTCTTTTTGGCGCTTGTCCCGCGTCTGCGCAGGATCAGGCGCCCGCGGCAACTCCGGCGAAGCAGGGGCCGGTCGTACCTGGTGCGGCGACCAACGACGCGGAAGTTGCGCGAAACCTGCTGACCACTTCCCAGACCCAGCGGTGCAGGCCGATGCAGAGGTCTGACGGAACCATCGTGGTCTGCGGCGGCAAGGAAGCGAGCGACCGCGAGCGCGTGCCGCTTCGTGACGAAACCGACGGCGCGAAGTCGACCGACGACGGCCTGCCCCGCGCGCCGAACGTCTCCGGCCTGCGCGATTGCAGCCGGGGCTGCATCGGCCTCGGTGGCAAGCCCCACGAGATCTACATGTTCGACATCAAGGCGCTGCCGCCGCCACCGCCGGGCTCGGACGCGGACCGGATTGCCAAGGGCGAAATCCCCGCGCCCTGACGCCGGCGGTCGTTATTCGCCGAGGATATGCATGACCAGCGGCGGCTCTGCCAGAACCGGTGAGCCATCAAGCAGGCGCAGCGCTTCGGTGATCGCGCTTTCCGGCCCTTCGTGCGTGACCAGCGAGACCATGACCGGCGCGTTGTCGGCCCCGCCCTTCTGGATCAGGCTTTCGATGGATACGCCCGCATCGCGCATCGCCGCAGTGATCTCGGCCAGAACACCGGGGCGGTCCGCGACGTTGAAGCGGATATAGGCCTTGCCGGTACGGTGGCCCACGTCTGCGGGAGCCGCATGATCGAGTTCGGCCACGGGAATCGAGAACGGCGCACCGATATCGCCGCGGGCAATGTCGATAAGGTCGGCCACGACCGCACTGGCCGTAGGGCCATCACCGGCACCCGCGCCCTGAAACAGCAGGCGGCCGACGAAGTTGCCCTCCGCGACGACGGCATTCGTGGCACCATCGACATGGGCAAGCGGGTGGTCGCGGTGGACGAGATGCGGGTGCACGCGCTGGAACAGGCGGCGGTTGCCGGCGGCGTCGACCTCCGTCTCGGCCATGCCGATCAGGCGGATATAGTAGCCGAGCGCATCGGCCTGCGCGATATCGGCCGCCAGCACGCGGCGAATGCCGGTCGCTGCAACCGGCGCGAAGTCTACCGCGGTGCCGAACGCGATCGAGGAGAGGATCGAGAGCTTGTGGGCAGCGTCGATGCCGTCGATGTCGAAGGTCGGATCGGCCTCCGCATAGCCCTTGGCCTGCGCCTCGGCGAGGACGTCGGCAAAGTCGCGGCCGGTGTCCTCCATGGTCGAGAGGATGTAATTGCAGGTGCCGTTGAGGATGCCGTAGACCCGCGCGATCTCGTTGGCGGCAACGCCTTCCTTCAGGCCCTTGATGACCGGGATGCCACCGGCGACTGCCGCCTCGAACTTGAGAGCGACTTTCGCCGCCTCGGCCTTCGTCGCCAGTTCCACGCCGTGGTGCGCGATCATGGCCTTGTTGGCGGTGACCAGCGCCTTGCCTGCTTCGAACGTGGTGCGAGCCAGCGCGAGCGCCGGACCATCGGCACCGCCGACCAGCTCGACCACCACGTCGACGTCGGGCCGCTCGCCCAGGATGACCATGTCGTCTTCCCAGGCATAGCGCGAGACGTCGAAGCCCCGGTCCTTTTGGCGATTGCGCGCGCTGACGGTGGTAATGACGATCGGACGACCCGCACGCCTTGCGATGAGGTCCGCATTGGCCTCGATCAACCGGATTACCCCGCCGCCGACCGTGCCCAGCCCGGCCAGCGCGATGCGCAAAGGTTCGCTCATGTCATTCCCGTCCGCTGAAACTGACAGATGCCATCAGCAAATTATGCCAATAACAGATTCTGCGCGGCGGGCCTTAGGAGACATGAGCGAGGCGGGCAACCTCGCTTTGATCAGCGCTCCACTGCGGGCCGGTTGCGGCTGCACTCGCCAAGCTGGGCAATAACGAAGGCGTAATCGTCGGCTGCGGCGCGGACGTGCGCAGCGCTGCCGGAGAGACTCGCGCCCGGCGGCATCTGCGCAGGCAGGCTGCAGGCAAGGCGATACCACGTAAGCGTGTCGCGGGCGGGCGGGCGGGCTGCCTGGTCGACGATCTCGGACAGGCTGACGCCCCAGGTCCGCTCCATGCCCGGGCGGCGGACGACAGAGAGTGACACGGGCGCATTGTTCTGGGTTTGCAGGAACACCTGCGTCTCGCCTTCGCCGACAAGATTGCCGGGAACATGGAGGACCTCGCGCACGCCCTTGATCCGCGGCGGCGCGTCGGGCGAAAGCATTTCGGTGAGAATCGCGCGCGTCCGCATCTCGGTTTCGCCCGACCAGGGCAACTGCGCGCCCGCATCGACAAGGCTGATCTCTCCGGCGCGACCGGGCACGGTCCGTGCAAACAGCAGCATGACCGCCTTCGAAAGCTTCGGGACTTTCCCCCGGGCATCGAGCGGAACATCGGCCAGATAGCGCACGGTCTCGCCCATGGCGGGGCCAGTCAGCACGGTCTGGGTGCGGGCTTCGATCAGCACGCGGGCCATTCCCGGGGCTACGCCGGGAGCCTGTTCGGGCTTGAGCCGCGATGCCTTGCGCACCTGCACGCGCAGCACGGTCTCGGCAGCGTCGGCCAGCGAGGCAAGGTCGGCGTAGGTAAGAGAAGGCGCCGCCTCGGCGGTGACAGCGCCGTCATCACGCCGAATCGCTGATTGCTGAGCGCTGGCCGAGGTGGCTGCGAATCCTGAAAAGAGCATTGCGAAGGCAGCGGCAGGGAGCGCAGCATTCGATACAAACCTAGGCATAACAGGGTCTCCGGCGGAATCCGCGCTTCGTTTCTGGCTGATTTCAGGCAGTGCAACCATGAATCACGAGTTAACGGATAAAGCATTTGCGCGCCTTTGGCTTCGCCGTTAAAGATGCGCCGGTTCGGGCAATCCAAAACAAGCAGCCCGACGCTTGCCGCCGCCAAACCCCCTGGTTTGATGTCGGCGGACCGGGTTGCCGGCAGGGTGGATTGAAATTTGCTGGATTGGCCTTCGGGCAGGACGGTGATCCTGCGCGCGGGCACCACCTTGGTCAGGGCCGTCATGCGCGTGCTCCGGGCCCGGGTGGGCGATCAGGAGTATTGGAGCTGAATGGCATACGCTGACCAACAGATGAGCGGTAACAAGATCACCGCGCTCATCGTCGTTGCGATTCTTCATGTCGCCGTTGGCTACGCGCTCGTTACGGGCCTGGCTCAAGAGGCGTTCAAGAAGGTCAAAGAGGTGACCTCGGCGGTCAACATCGAGGAAGAGAAGCCGCCGGAGGAGCCGCCGCCGCCGCCGCCTCCGAAGGAGAACACGCCGCCGCCGCCGATCGTCGCGCCTCCGCCGCCGATCAGCTTCAACGCGCCGGCGCCGCAGGTTCAGACGGTCAATGAAGCTCCTCCGATTCCGGCTCCGCCGGCGCCGGTTGCGCTTCCTGCACCGCCGGCCGCTCCGCCCCCGCCGCGCTTCCAGCCCAAGGGCGCTGCGCCAAAGGGCAATCCCGGCAACTGGGCGACGTCGAACGACTACCCCTCGCGTGCGCTTCGCGAAGAGCGTGAAGGCACCACGGGTTTCCGTGTCACGGTCGGTACCGACGGCAAGGTGACGGACTGCCAGATCACCAGATCTTCAGGCAGCCCGGATCTTGACGAGGCGACCTGCGCCAACGTCCGCCGCCGCGCGCGTTTCACGCCCGCGACCGACGGTGAAGGCCAGCCGACCACGGGCTCGTATTCGAACTCGATCCGCTGGGTCATCCCGAAGGATTGATCCGCACCGCGGAACTGACACGAGAGCCTGGTCCGACCGGCACTCACGCACTTTGATTTGAATTGAAGAGGAAGACTCGCAATGTTCATCTACGCTCTTGCTGCCGCCGCTGGCGCCGCAGCGCCGCAGAAGTCCTTCGGCATCAAGGAAGCCCTGTTCCCGAACGGTCAGCCGAACTGGATCGGCATCGCCACCCTCGTGATCCTCGCGATCATGTCGTTCGGTTCGTTCTACATCCTGTTCACCAAGCTCATGGAGCAGAACAAGATCATCGGCCAGTACAAGAACATCGGCACGTTCTGGCGCGCTCCCTCGCTGCGTGAAGGCGCTGCGAAGCTCGAAAAGAACTCGGCATGGCGCCAGATCGTCGACGACGGCATCGCCGCCGAAGACCAGCACGGCAAGATGACCGACGCCATGGAAGCCCATGACTGGCTGCACGGTTCGCTCGCCCGCTCGGAAGCGTTCGTGAACGCTCGCCTCGCCGGCGGCCTTCCGTTCCTCGCCACCGTCGGTGCTACCGCTCCGTTCATCGGTCTGTTCGGTACCGTGGTCGGCATCTACAACGCGCTGATCAACATCGGCCTCGCCGGTTCGGCCTCGATCGACAAGGTCGCAGGTCCGGTCGGTGAAGCTCTGATCATGACCGCGCTGGGTCTGCTCGTCGCCGTTCCGGCCGTGCTTGCCTACAACTGGCTGCAGGCTCGCAACAAGAAGATCGCAGAGCTGCTCTCGGGCTTCTCGACCGACATCCTGGCGAACATCAACTCGAAGGGCGCTGTGAAGCCTGCTCTTCCGGCTGCTCCGGCCACCCCGGCCGCTCCGGTCAAGAAGTAAGCAAAGAACCGGGTCGGCGGCATGTCGCCGGCCCCTTTCCGGAACGCGGGTCCCAGGCCGGAGTCTTTCTCCGGATCGCTCCGGCCCCTCTCGCGGCTCAAAACGGATAGGATGTAACCCATGGCAATGTCTGTAGGCGGCGCTGGCGGAGAAGAACGCCCGATGTCGGACATCAACACCACGCCGCTCGTGGACGTGATGCTGGTGCTGCTGATCATCTTCCTCATCGCGGTGCCCGTCGCGATCCAGTCGATCGAGAAGCTCAAAGTCCCCGTGCTTGTCAGCGAGGAATCGCAGGACAAGGTCGAGAACCTGATGCTGTCGGTCGTCTCGACGGACGCCGCAGGCCGTAGCCCGAAGGAACCCGGTTACGAGGGTTCTTCGCGCACCGGCCAGTGCCGCGTCTATTTCAACAACATCACCCCGGTGGACAACCAGGAGCTGTACCAGCAGGCTTTCAATCGCCTCGATGCGATCGTGAAGCGTGAAGGCGGCGCCGCCAACATGGACCCCGAGAAGATCCCCGAAGTGCATATCCGTGGCGACGTGAACGTGCCGTGGAAGTGCATCGCAGGGGCCATCTACAACGTCCAGTCCGCTGGCTATCCCAAAGTCGGCTTCATCTCGACGCCGGTCGATCCGGGCTAAGCCCGGACCCTCGACAGGTCCAGAGAGCGAACAGGAGTACCAACCATGGCAATGAGCGGCGGCAAGGATGATGGCTCGCCGATGATGGAAATGAACACGACGCCGTTGATCGACGTCATGCTCGTTCTCCTCATCATGTTCATCATCACCATCCCGGTGGCCACGCATGCGGTGAACATCGACCTCCCGCAGCCGACGAACATCCCCAACAACGTCACGATCGATCCGATCAAGAACAAGCTGGTGCTGACCGCGACCAACCAGATCCTCTGGAATGGTGCTTCGGTAAGCGAAGGCCAGCTGGTCTCGATCATCGCCTCGACGAAGGGGATCAACCCCGAGCCGGAACTGCAGTTCCAGCCCGAGGAATTCGCCAGCTACGAGATCGCGAACCGGCTGATGAAGATCATCACGGACGCCAAGGTCACGAAGTTCGGCTTCGTCGGCAACGAGAACTTCGCCACTTTCGAAAAGGGTCCGAACTAAGGACTTAGCCCGAGGGCTGAAGACAAGAGGGAGCGGTGCGAACCGCTCCCTTTTTTGTTGTGGCAAAGCTTCTGCACCCACGCCTGCTTGGGAAGGGTGTTTCGCGCGGAGGCGCGGAGAAGGTTACGCGCTTGTATCTCGCAAAGGCACAGAGGGAGCAGAGATCGCAGAGAAGAAAGAGGTATCTGACCCAACGACGCAAAGACGCGAAGATGGCGCGCCATGTGGCAAAGCCGCCTCACAATGCTGGCATTTCGTGCGATCGGCACTGAAGGCCTGCGGCGCGCGCAATCCCTTTGCGTCTTCCCGTCTTTATGCATGACAGCCCGGGCGCAAGCCGTACTCTTTTCCGCGATCTCTGCTCGCTCCGCGCCTCTGCGAGAAACCCTTCTTCTCTCCAACAAAGAGCATCATCCGCTGGCGAATGCGGACCGGTGACGCCGGTGGGAAGCTTGCAGATCGCGCGACCGGTGCGGTGCCGTTGTGGCACGCAAGGGATGGGGCGCGGGACCGGTTGCGAGTGGCCGGGGGG
>NZ_JBXAFX010000006.1:0-192215 GCF_058793515.1 Novosphingobium sp. GW835-FHT14H07 | reverse complement strand
CGCCCTCCGCCGATCCCGACACACCGTATTCTCATCTTGATTGTCGCGCTTTCTCACCCTGATCGTCGCGCGACAGGCACAGCGCTATGCAATTGGATCGCTGAGCGAAGCACGCGCCTATCTCGCCCATGCTGTGCTAGGTCCGCGCATTCGCGAATGCGTTTCTGCACTTCAGGACCTGCAGACCCCAGACGCGGTTGGCGTTTTCTGCAGCGTTGACGCGATGCAGCTGCGCTCGTCCTTAACGCTCTTTGCTCTTGCCGCTCCGGAAGAGAGTCTCTTCTCGTCTGCGCTTGAACGCTGGTTCAAGGGTGCAAGAGACCAGAGGACGTTGGATCTGGTCGGTCAAGGATAACCAAGACCCTACCGTCGCAGCGGACGTGCCCTTCCGGCGCGGTTGCGCTTGCAAGCCGAGGGACAGACCAAAGCCTTCTCCGACTATGACCACTCTGCACCGCTTCGCTGTCCTGGATCCATTCTGTCTTAGTGAGTGGGCGTTGGCGCTCGTCTGCAGCGCATTCCGTTTGTTTCAAAGAGCGCGAGGTCGACCGCAGATCACGAGGAGCAGATCTGCCACCTTGGTCGTGAAACGAAGGTCTGTGAGCATCTGGCGCGACGCTTCGTTCCCGGTGCTTGTGTCATGTTTGTAGGTGAAACTTATGTTCCCCAGGCTCCGACGATCCCATCCAGCGGCTTACCGTGCCGTCTAACCGTTCTGAAGGATTTCGTTGCGGCAGATTTATCTCATGGGAGGGCCTCGGAACGGCGAGCCGCCGCGATGCTTGGCGTGTGACACTGGCTGCATTCCGCAGCGGGGAGCCAACCATGTTCATGCACAACAAGCGCCTGCAATATACCGTCCGCGTGGCCGAGCCCAATCCGGCGCTCGCGTCGCTTCTTCTCGAGCAGTTCGGCGGACCTGATGGCGAACTGGCGGCAGCGATGCGTTACTTCACGCAAGGGTTGGCCGAGGACGACCCCGGCCGGAAGGACATGCTGCTCGACATTGCAACCGAGGAATTGAGCCATCTCGAAGTGATCGGCTCGATCGTGGCCATGCTCAACAAGGGCGTCAAAGGCCAGCTCAGCGAAGCCGCTCTGGAAGAGGCCGACATGTACATGGCGATCAACGCTGGTGGCGACAGCCACACGCAGTCGCTGCTTTACGGCGGCGGGCCATCGCTGACCAACAGTTCGGGCGTGCCCTGGACAGCGGCCTACATAGACAGCCGCGGTGATCCGACCTGCGACTTGCGCTCGAACATCGCTGCCGAAAGCCGCGCAAAGATCATCTATGAGCGGTTGATCAACATTACCGACGATCCAGGCATCAAGGATGCGCTTGGCTTCCTGATGACGCGCGAGATTGCCCACCAGAAAAGCTTCGAGAAAGCGCTCTACTCCATCCGCGACAACTTCCCGCCGGGCAAGCTGCCGGGCTTGGCCGAATACGCCAGCCTCTATGTCAATACCTCGCAGGGCGAAGGCGATGCCAGTGGGCCGTGGAACAGCGGGCCGCAATGGGATCGACTGGACGATGTTGCCCCCTCTCTGCCGCTTGACGGTTCGCATGGGCAGGCGACCGTCGGCCTGAGCGAGACAGACAAGCAGATCGCCGCGCAGATGCAGCAGCGCCTGCAGTCCGATCCGAACGCCGACCCTGCAACCGGTACCGAACTTGGCGCGGGCCCCGGTGCAGGGCGCGTGCAGGATGCTGATCTTGGTGGAGCTTCAGACATGGCCGAAGCCCGGTCCATGGCCGCCGAACTTCCCGTTGCCGCTCCGAGGATCGGAAACTGACGTGACCGGACAGCAAGAAGCCATCCGCCACACGTTCGTCCTCGGGCTGCGCAATGCCCACGCTCTGGAGGAAGAAGCCTTGAGCTTGCTCGATCGACAGATCGAGCGGCTGGCCCATTATGCCGATGTGGAAGTGCGGCTGCGGAGCCATCGTGGCGAGACCGAGCGTCAGATCGAGAGGCTGGAGACGATCCTCGATGGACTCGGGGAAAGTGCGAGCGCCTTCAAGGACGTAACCATGAAGCTGGGCGGCAATGTCGCTGCGATGATGCATGCGCTGGCGCCCGATGAAATTCTCAAGAACTGCTTTGCCAATGCCGCTTTCGAGGCTTTCGAGGTTGCGAGCTACAAGGCGCTTATCGTCATGGCCGAGCAGGGCGGTTTTACCACAGCCCTGCCACTGCTTGAGAAAACCCTTCGTGAGGAGCAGGCCATGGTCACCTTCCTTGATGAGACGTTGCCTCTGGTTGTGCAGCGATATCTGGCGCTGCGAAGTTCGGGTAAGACGGCCAGTCATTAGGCCTCGTACGTGATGCCTGAGCCCGCCATTGTTTCCGGAATGATGGCCAGCCTTGGCACAGGCCTGGCCACGGCTGTCGGGGCATTGCCGGTTCTGGGAATGCGACGCTTGTCGGATCGTGGCCAGTTGGCGCTCCTCCCCTTTGCGGGGGGCATCATGCTGGCGGCGTCCGTGTTCTCGCTGATCCTGCCCGGTATCGCGGCGGCGCAGGAGCAGGGCTTTTCGCCGACGTCTGCCCTGCTTCTCGTCCTGTCGGCCACGCTTGGTGGAGCACTTTTCATGGCGCTGCTCGGGGCGGTTCTGCCGGTACCCGAAGCGGTCTTCAATTGCGAAGATGCGCGCAGTAGCGATCGAGCAACCGCCGGTCTGGCGGGGCCAAAGTCCGTCTGGCTGCTCGTCCTGGCCATCACGCTTCACAATATCCCGGAAGGCGCGGCCGTCGGCATGGCATATTCAGAAGGAGACACTGTTCGCGGCCTGTCGACCGCAGTTGCTATCGGCACGCAGAACCTTCCCGAGGGACTTGCGGTGGCTTGCGCGCTTGTCGCGGCTGGCATGTCGCGCGGGCATGCCTTTGTAGGGGGCGCTCTCTCCGGTGCGGTGGAACCAATCGCCGGGACGGCTGCGGCTGTTTTGGTCACGGTTGCGCAGGACCTGCTGCCTTGGGGCCTTGCGCTTGCTGCCGGCGCCATGCTCCTGATTGTCTGCGGGCAGATCATGCCAGACATTGCGCGGAACGCTGCGTCGGCGAGACTGCACATCGATTGGTTCCGCCGACCGGTTTCAGCCTTTGCCTGCGGTCTTGTGGTAATGTGCTTCCTCGACATTGCCCTGGGCTGAGCAGCTACATCTCCACCGCTATGAACACCGCGCCGGTCCGCGCCTTGTCGTTGGCGCAGTGGAAGGCTTCGTTGATGCGATCGAGCGGGTAGCGGTGGGTAATTAGGCGCGAAGCGTCGAGCTTGCCCTTGCCGAGCAGTTCGAGCACCTGCCCCTGTTCCTTGTCGAGGTGCCACCAGGCAAAGCTGGCGCTGGGGATAAGCTGGATCTCGCTCATCTGGATGCGCTGCCATTCGAGCGGCATTTCCTGCACACCCGGATCGAAGCCGCCGATGATGACGACCTTGCCTCCGCGTCGCGCCAGTTCCGTGGCCAGAGGAAGGGTCTGCGGCATGGATTCACCTCCGGCACATTCGAACACGATGTCCGCGCCCCGGCCATGGGTCATGGCCTTCATCGCTGCCACCGGATCGTCGCGCGTGGAATTGACGATGACGTCGGCTCCCAGTTCGCGGGCAAGCTCCAGCGAGTGGTAGACCGTGTCGATGATCAGCACGTCGGCGCCGGATGCCTTGGCCAGCATGAGCTGGCCGAGACCGATCGGTCCCGCGCCGACGATCGCCACGCGGTCATTTATCGTCAGCCCGGAAAGATGCTGTGCATGCAGGCAGACGGAGAAGGTATCGATGAGTGAGGCCTGTTCGTAACTCACGTGGTCCGGCAGGCGATAGACATGGCTCGCCGGGGCAACGAGAAACTGGCCATAGGCGCGCGAGACGTATTTGCTGCGGGTGGCGTAGAGGTCCGGGCAGATATTGTACTGGCGGGCGCGGCACCATTCGCAGTGGCCACAGCCAAGCACCGTCTCGACGACGACGCGGTCTCCGGCGGCAACGTTGGTCACTTCCCCGCCGATCTCGACCACGTCGCCCGCAAGTTCATGACCCATGATGTGGCCGGCCAGATCATGCTCGTGCTTCTGCCAATGGCGCAGGTCCGTGCCGCAGATTCCGGCCACGCGGACGCGGACCATGACCCAGTCCGGCCCCGGCAGCGCGGGAAGCTCCGCCTCCTCTATGGTAAAAATGCCTTCGTCGGTCTTGAGCGCAGCCTTCATCATTTCTTGGTCTCTTTCCAGGCGAAGAGGAGCGAAGCGTCAGCGGGAAGGCGCGCTTCGAGGCGACCGTCTTGCAGTTCGAAGGGCAGGGCTCGGCCGTCGGATGTGGTCAGGCGCGGTTCGATGCCGTCAGTCGTGCTGCCATCTTCCATCACCAGCGCGAGCCGCGCTTCGGTCCCGGCCGGGCCATCGATGCGCATGCTGATGGTGGTCGCGTCGATCTTGTGGACGGCGCGGACAAAGACGTCGCACCAGATCAGGAAAGGAACGCCCTCGATCCGCCTGAAGCTGCGGGTGGTGTAGATCAGCGCCGCGCCGCTGCCGTAAATCTCCTGGCCAACCTGACCCGCAGGCTGGCTGTCTGGATAAAGGTCTTCCAAGGGAAAATTGAGGCGCCGCAGGATATAGCCGTTGCGGATGTCGTCCTTGGCGACACTCTCTTCCGGCAGTGCATCGGGGTAGTAGAACCATGCCCGATCGAGCGCGTGGCGGCAGTATTCCGAAAGCAGCAGGCGCACGGACGGTATCAGGTCGGGCCCGCCATAATCGAGATAGCGTTCGAACGCCGAATAGCTGTCGAAGCACTCGTAGGCGGCCATGTAGGGCGCGTCCTGCAGGCACGTGACACCGAGAAAGTTTCGCCAGTGCCGGGCCATGCCGATGTCGCTGTTCCAGATCTGCGCATTGTGGAAGAAGCTGGCGAGATAGACATAGCTCTGCTTGAGGAAGTCCTTGCGGTCGGTGATGCGCCACAGCCGCACGCAGGCCGCCGCACCCCAGGCGGTGAGGTTGGCCTGATAGTTCAAGTCGAAGCGCATGCCCCTGGCCGCCTCGATCGCGGCTATGGCCTCGTCGACGAAGCGACGATCGAGCGTCAGCTCGAAGGCCTGCAGCATGACCCAGGCGTAGATGCCGCCGACATCGGTCTGCCCGCGCTGGTCGGCTTCGGCGACGTCCTGGATCACCGAAAAGTCGCGCATGTCATAGAGGATCGGCCACTTGTACCTGAAGTGGCGCGCCGCCTTGATGCCGTAGTCGATGGTATCGAGGAAAAGCTCGCGCGCCTGCTCGTTGCCGGCGATGGCCAGGTTGGCGAGATTGAGCATGGGGTGGTAGAGGTACCAGCTGTCAACGGCGTTCGCGTTCTTGTCCTTGCCGACATTTGGCAGGTAGCGGCGCAAGGTCTTCAGGTCCTTGTCGTGGAACCCCTCGATCCCCGCCATGATCTCGCGCACCAGCGGGTGGCTCACGCCCTTCCACCGGCACCAGTCGTCAAGAGCAGATGCAATCGCCAGCTGGACCATTACGTCGGGATATTCACTGGCGGTATATGGGTGGAAATAGACATGGCCAAAATGTTCGATACGCGCTTCGGGTGCGTGCATCAGGTCCTGTACGGTCGCCTCTGCGCGTGACGGCCAATGACGGAAATCGGCCTTGGGCGGGGACAGCAACGGGTAGATGCCGCCGATCATGTCGAGGAACTGCCAGGCGGAATCCGCTTCCTCCGATTGCGGATAGGCGCGGATGGCAAGGATCGTGTCGTAAAGCATGATGGGCTTGCCCGCCGGCAGGTCGGCATGGCCGGTGTCTGCATTGAGCGGCGGAGAATAACCCATCTCCGGCATTTCAGCCTGGACCGCATTTTCGGGCTTCGATCCGGTCGCGTTGAAGTAGGGGTTCAGCGCGGTGAGGTTCTGAAGGTAAAGGACCTTGCCGAACTGCTCCTCGCCAAGCGTGAAATACAGCAGGGCCGTGTTGAGCTTGCGCTGTTGCGCCTCGACGGTCACGCCGGAAGGATCGGGCCGACCATCGGCGCCAAATGCCACGATGTCTCGAGGCAACTTGCTGATCCGCAACGAGGCGGTCGGCGTGAAGCAGTACTGTGCGCGGAATTGTTCGAGCCCAAAGGCATCGGCTGTCACACGCAACGTGGCATGCCCGGCAGGACCATGCCATTCCACCGAGGCTATCGCCCCATCGGCCGGACGAACGCGCGCCACGGCGTCGCTCCCGAATACCGGAAAGCGCAGGGCCAAGCCGCCACTCCCGTCACGGCAAAAGATCACCCAAAGCGCGTCGGACGTGAACTTGACCTCTATAGAAAGTCCACCGTGCTCGGCCCTGGCCAGCGATCGTGCGCCATCCTGCGCGATGACCTTTTCGGCCACGATCAATTCCGGCGTCAAAAGGGAGGTGCCGTCATCTCTTGCCATGCTGCTCGTCCCTTGATGGTTTTGCAGGGTGAACGTTGCGGGCGCGGCAAGGTTTCCCTTTTGGGCAGGTCAAGTTACTGGAACGATTTTGAAAAACGACGAACCGAGCGCAAAGCCGATCCTGCGTTAAGGCGCGGAAACGAGTGGCGCGCGAAGCCATTCGATCCGGATGGACAGAGAGCTCACGCGATCGCTGGCAGGACGCCGCATTCTCATCACCGGCGGAACGACCGGAATCGGTCGGGCCACCTTTCTTGCACTCGCCCGCCAGAGTGCAAGACTCTTCACCGTCGAGCGCGAAGCCGAACCGCTTGCGGAGACCTTGCGGCTGGCGAACTTGGATGCGGGCGCCGGCATGAATGCCGACGTCGCCTGTCATGCCGATGTCGAAAAGGTGTTCGCAGCAGCCGATGCGCGCCTCGGAGAGATCGATGCGCTGATATGCTGTGCCGCGCTCGGCGCGAAGCCCCTGCACGAGATGGAGAATGACGACTGGCGCTATGTCGTGGAGACCAACCTCGTCGGCACTCTGGCCTTTGCACGGGGCGCGCTCGACCGCATGCTTCCCCGGCAGGAGGGCCATCTGGTACTGATCAGCTCGATCAGCCCGGATATCAAGGCGAGAGGCGAAAGTGTCTATGCCGCCACCAAAGCCGGCATCAATGCCTTTGCGATGACCTTGCGCAAGGAGATTGGCGAGAAAAGCATTCGCGTGACAGTCATCGAACCGGGCTCTGTCGGCACAGACATGCAGGAGTGTTCCCTCGACGAACAACGTGAGGCGATCGCGCAGGGTGAGATGCTCTTCGCAGAGGAAATCGCCGAAGGCATCATCTTTGCGCTGACGCGCTCGCCACACTGCGACGTTTCTCTGCTGCGCATGGAACCGATCAGGCAGAAAACAGCGTAGGGATACTCATTCGCCAAACATGCGGAGGGCATGGCGCCGCGCAAATCTGCGCCTTACCCTGAACTCCCTGACGATGCTCCCCGGCATTTCGGTAAGGGCCCGAAAGCCCGTGACGGTCGAGAACGCGTGGATCGACGAGCGGGCCTGGACCAGAACGTGGCGCACCATGTCGCGCTGCGCAATCTCGCCAGCTTCGCTGATCGGGCCGAGCCGGTGCAAGGCATATAGCCCCAGCACGCCCGAAATCAGGAAATAGAAGTCCCAGTTGCCCAACTTCAAGGGCAGGAAAGCGAAGACGCCTTCCGGGTTGGTCCAGCGTATCACCAGCTCGAAACGGCGATTGGCGAAGAAGTCTGCGAACAGACCGCCAATGACCGGCGCTGCACCTGCGGCCAGCGCCGTAATCACCGCCGTCGAAGCGATATAGGATGATGCCATTCCGCGGGGGGACAGTTTCAGGCCGATATTCGTGGTGGCGAGTGTGACACCGGCAACGGAACTGCCCATCAACAGGTGAAGTCCGATCAGGAATACGAGCTGCGCGCCGTCATGGTCGATCTGCGAGGCCACCGCCATTGCGGCGATGCAGGCAATGTAGGCTGGAGCAGCGACGAGCAGTACTGACTTGTTGCTGAAACGGTCCGACAGGACACCCCAACTCCGCAAGGCGAACGCGTTTGCCAACTGGCTGGCGATGGCTAGCGCCATGACGACGGGCATGCTGTAACCCAGTTGGCGAACGAGATAGACCGTGAAGAAGGGCGTCGCCAGATTGACGGCAAATTGCCAACTGGCCAGAAATCCGAGCAGCTTCCTGAAATTCGGATCCGAAGCCGGCTCGCGCATCAGTTCCCACAGCCGAGTTGTACGTGGTCCGGCGTGGGCCATGGTCGGTTCGGGAATCCGGGCGACAATGGCGGCACTTGCAATCCCGGCCACGCACCCGGCCAGATACAGCGCGCTGAAGGCAAGGTCGCGCTGGTGTGATCCCTCCTGCGTGTACTCAAGGCAAAGCGCGGCGCCAATTCCGGCGACCACAGTGGTGATCGTCGCCCAAGTCGTCCGCCGCGCAAAGATGCGTCCCATGCGCTCGTCTGGCACGAAATCGCGCATCCATGAATTCCAGGCGCATCCTCCGACCGCCGCTAGCAGGCAGAGCACAAGGGTCATCGCCACCAGCAGCAATGGAGCCGGGCCTCCGGCAAAGGGCAACAGCGCCATGGTCCCAAGCATCATTCGCCCGAACACGCTTGACCACACTGCAATGGCCTTCCGCGCGCGCAGACGTTCCACCAGCGCAATCGCAGGTAGCTGGGCAAGCTGCGTCAGAAACGGTAGCGACGCCAGCAGGCCGATCAGGAAATTGTCGGCACCAAGATGCAGGGCAAACGTGGTGAGAATGACGCCAGTCGTCAGAGCAGCAGTCGTGTTGGAAAATGCCGCCTCATAGACGATCGTCTGCAAGCCGCGCTCGCGCTCATCCTCACTGATCAGTGGTTGTGGAGCGAGCATTGCATTTCCTTCGCGGGTGCTGACGAAGGAAAGCCGGGGCGGGCTTGCAGTTTCCCGCCATGCGCCGAAGCGCGCTTTCGGCACGAGCGAGCGCTGCTTGTTCAGGAAACGCATGTAGGTCCAGATGTTTAAGTCATAAGGCTGCCGGGGGTATTTTGATGAAGCACCGGTTCTGGATCGGCACCTACAGTGCCAACGGTGGAGAAGGTCTGATCTCGGCGACGATCGACGAAGCCGGAAGGATCGAAATCGAAGGGGCAGAGTCGCGCATCGTCGATGCAAGTTACGGCTTATGGTGTGCTGACCTGCAAACTGCTTGGTTCGTCTGCGAACAAGAGGCCGGGCAAGTCTCCGGTTGGCGTCTGGAAAACGATCGGTGGGTGCCCTTGGGGAGCGTCTCGACGGGCGGTGCCGCGCCGTGCTTTCTCGATATCTCTCCGGACCACTCACTTCTTGCCGTGGCAAACTACGAAAGCGGTTCCGTGGCCACCATCGTGCTCGATGCTGCGACGGGAGCGCCGTTGCACCGTAGCGGGTTCCTGCAAAACAGCGGCAAAGGACCTGATCCCGATCGGCAAGCTGGTCCGCATGTACATTGCGCACGCTTTGCCGATAAAGGAGGTACGCTATATTTCACTGATCTCGGCCTCGACCGGGTATTTGCAGCCTCGGTGGATAGTGGAGGCGAACTGCAAGACAAGCGCGTGATGTTTTGCGCACCGCCAGGATTCGGGCCCCGACACCTTGTGGCATTGGCAGACGAGGTCATGGTCAACGGCGAATTGTCAAGCGGTCTGGTGGCACTCGCAAAAACGGACGGCACTTTCATACCAATGGACTCCCTGCGAACTGACCCGTCGAACAAGCCTGGCAATCTCGGTGGGCATCTGTTGGTTGAGGACGAGCTGATTTGGACAAGCAACCGCGGAGCCGACACATTGGTGGCTTTCCGAGTGATGCAAGGCGCGCTGCACCAAGTTGCTTGCTTTCCCAGTGGTGGCCAATCGCCACGCCATCTCGCGAGAGTGAACAAGCACCTTGTGGCAGCTCACGAAAAAGATGGCACAGTTTCCTCGATCGACGCTTCTGTAGGCAATGTCCTCTGCGATGTCATTGTGCCGGGGGCCGCATTCCTGATGAGCGCATGAAAATCGGTCGCTGCTGCGGCTTGGCCAGATCTCCGCCAGGGCCTGAATTTGTCGAATGGGATCTCGCAGTCTTCCTGTGGCCGTTTTTTGCCGAAGGAGAATCGTCGTGGGACATTCAGATCTTGATGCTGCCATGCACGATCGGCCGCCATCGAATGCAGGGCAGAATGTTGGCCCGAAATGCACTTCGCGCAGGCGAGACATCAGGGCAATTCGCTTTATCACGACGCACGCATACGCAGTCGTGAGCGCGCGTTGTACGACCACGCCATCGATAGCCAGCTGAGAGGCTGCGATTTGATGAAATTCCGCATTAGAGGACCTTGTGAGCGGCAGACACATCAGAAATCGCGCAACCGTGATCCAGCAAAAGAGGGACCGACCTGTCCAGTTTTAAGTCAGGACTGAAACGCGACTGACGCTAGAACGCTGGCTTGAACAAGAGGTGGGAGAATCAACGATTTCGTGTTCATGCTGCGGGCTGATGCGCGGATGTGGATATCCTCACAGATAAGCCAGTTCAAAGTGTAGAAAGTCGACCGAGGTTGGACAACCAGCACACGCTCTGCTGGTGCCTTGCAGGACCTGAACCTGAAAAACGGGGTAAAAAAATGGGGGTAAGAGCGGGGGTATGGCTTTGGGGGTATCCAATTTTCGTTGGGTGACGGCGGCCTGCAGTCTACGGTGACGGGGAGAGCGCGCCTCGCTGTGACGCGCCCGTGTAGCAATCGTCACTTCAGACAGTGCGCCTTCAGGCCGTCAGTCGGTAGCCGAATCCGCGGACGTTTTCGACGATGGGCGGGCCCAGCGCGTGAAGCTTGCGGCGCAGGCGGCTGAGGTAGACTTCGACGATATTGGTCAGCGGATCGTCCTCGATTCCCCACACCGCACGCAGGATTTCGGTTCGTGAAATCACCGTGCCGGGGGATTCCATCAGCAGCCGCAGCACGCCCATTTCCTTGACGGTCAACTGGACCGGCGAACCGGCGCGAGTGAGGGTCATGGTCCGGGGATCAAAGTGGAGATCGCCCACGGTAAGGCTTCCGTCCGGCTGGATGGGGCTGAATTGCGGCCGCTCCATCCGGCGCTTGACCGCGTCCATCCGGGCCAGCAATTCCTCGAATGCGAAGGGCTTTGGCAAGTAGTCATCCGCACCCCCCTTGAGACCGCGAATCCGGTCCGCCACGTCGTCGCGAGCGGTGACCATGATGATCGGTGTCGTCACGGCAGCTTCGCGGAGGGCCGAGCAGATATCAAATCCGCTCATGTCCGGCAGATTTACGTCGAGAAGAATGAAGTCAAACGCAAGGTTTGTCGCCAACTCAAGACCAGTTGCACCGTCGGTTGCCAGCGTGACCTTGTGGCCCTCCTGCGCGAGGCCGCGATGCAGGGTTGCGGCGAGTTCGACTTCGTCTTCAATGAGAAGCAGTTTCATGTGCTTGCACCATCTATCGCCGATGCGGGCGACATTAGAGGGAGGCGTATGGTGACGACCGTGCCGACATTGACCCGGCTGGTCAGGCTGATTGTTCCGCCCATGGCTTCGGTGATCGAACGGGCGATCGACAGGCCAAGACCCTGCCCGCTGCCGCTGCGCTTGCTGCCCCTGCGGAACCGCTGGAAAAGATAGGGCAGGTCTTCGGCCGGTATGCCATCGCCGTGGTCGGTGATGGTTATGACGGCATGATCCTCTTCCACGCTGACCGATGCTTCGACATTGGGAGCGTGCGTGGAATAGCACACGGCGTTGTCAACGACGATTCGGATGACCTGCTTGAGGCGGGCTTCGTCGCCTTCAACGATGATGCTGGGGGGGCCCTCGTGAAGCACGATCTTCCCGCCGTCGGCTTCAATGACGCGGTGGAAGTCGGCGATGCTGTCGGTCACTGCCGCCACTGCGTCGACCGGTTCGATGGTGGTATGCAGCATCGGCTCTTCTGCACGCGCCAGGTTCAACATGTCTTCGATCATTTCGGCCATGAGCTCTGACAGGCGGACCACCCGATCCAGCGCGCCGCGCAGGTCAACCGATTGCGCCGAGGCATCGCGTAGCGTGATCTCCGCCTCGCTGCGCATGATGGATAGGGGCGTACGCAGTTCATGGCTGGCATCGGCGAGAAACTGCTGACGCAGGCGGTTCGATCGCTCCAGCGAACGGTTGGTTGCGGCAAGTTCACTGGTGCGCCGGGCAACGGCACGCTCGAGCTCTTCGTTGGACCTGCGCAGCGTATCGGCACTTTCGCCCACGCGAGAGGCCATGATGTTGAAGCTTTCGGCGATTGCACGGAATTCCGTCGTGCCGACAATCGGCACGCGCTGTGTGTAATCGCCTTCGGCCATGGCGCGCGTGCCTTGCAGCAGGTTTCCGAGCGGGCGGATCAGCTGGCGCTGTCCCCAGAAGACGGCGAGCAGACCGCAAATGGTCACGACCGTCACCGTCAGCGTCATCGTGTCGATGACGCCCTGAAACGTCTCGATCGAGCTGCGGTGGTACTCCTTCGCCTCGCGCTCCTCGATCTTGATCGCTTCGAACACGAGGTCTTCCCAGACCGTGTCCGGCTTATCGCCCTTCAACGATCGCTCGAGGCTGGCACCGATCTTCTTCAGGGTTTCCCGTTGCTTGACTTCCTCTTCTATCTCCGAGGCGCGCTGCTTGCGCTTGAGCGGTGTCTCGCTGATCATCTTGATTTCGGCGTTGATGTAACGCTCCGCATTGGTGACGTGGGAGCGGACGCCATCGATGTAGAGTTCGCGATCCTGGACGAACGCGCTTGGATCGGTGTAGCGCTCCTGCTGCAGAGTGTATCCTAGAACCGCGAGCCGCTGGAACGCGCTGAGTGATTGCGACGAGGCTTCGGACCTTGCCTGCTGCGCACGGATGACTTTCACCGCATGGTTGGCAATCACGCCCGGCACTGCCACGATGAACAGCATGAACACCAACGAGACCCACAGCTTCAGGCGCAGCGCGTTCATGCGCACATCGCCCGCAGCATGGCGAAGCGATTGCGGGCACTATGCCTGGCGTCGGGCGATGACACGCCTCGCTTCAATCGTAACATAGAAATGGTGTTCCCCTGCCTGTGCCGCTGCTTCGAGCTCAAGTAACGGCACACGCCCTGACCTCACACTCACATTGTCCTGACAACGCTTTCCGATCAACGAATTGGCCGATTAAATTTCCATGAATGCGGCAGGCGCAACATCTGGTTAGGCATGCTGATGGATGACAATGTGCTGCGTCCATGGCATCGCAGTCGGATGCGCACCACTCACGATCACGCAAGCGTTCGCCTTTACCATCTGGGAGACGGGCCGGAGGGCGGTTCGGCCGACACGCTGTTCTATGGGCCGCTGAGCGAAGCCCTGCGGATCGCGGCGGAGCAGCCACTTGAACTTCAGGAAGGACTGTTCATCGCGACCGACAATGATGTCGTGGCTTATCTCGACCTGATCGAGGGCTGAAGCCTGGTGTTCACACAGCTTCGCCTGCAGCGCGGCCGCTGGCCCATGCCCATTGGAAGTTGTATCCTCCCAGCCACCCGGTGACATCCACGGCCTCGCCAATGGCATAAAGGCCGGGCACTTTTGCTGCAGCCATGGTTTTCTGATTCAGCGCGCGGGTGGAAACGCCGCCGGCGGTGACTTCCGCCTTGGCATAGCCTTCGGTGCCGTTCGGATTGAACGGCCAGCGCGCGAGTTGCTGCTGGGCCTTGCGCAAGTCAGCGTCTTTCATGCCAGCAAGCTCGCCCTCCAGGCCAAGCCGGCTGCCAAGCGCTTCTGCAAGCCGTTCCGGCAGTCGGCGGGCAAGAGCCGAGCGGAATGCCGCGCGGGGGCGATTGCGCTTTTCCTCGACCAGCCAGTCGGCGCCCTCTTCGGGCAGGAAGTTGACAGCGATTGGCGTGCGGTGCTGCCAGTATGAGGAAATCTGCAGCATGGCAGGGCCAGACAGGCCCTTGTGCGTGAACAACGCCGCTTCGCGAAACGCTGTCTTGCCCCAGTGCGTGACGACATCGGTCGAAACCCCCGAAAGCGAACGGAACAGCGCCTCGTCCTCACCCAGGGTGAAGGGCACGAGGGCGGGGCGGGTCTGTACCACCTGCAAGCCGAACTTGCGCGCGATCTCGAAAGCGAAACCCGTCGCCCCCATCTTGGGGATGGACAGGCCCCCTGTTGCCAAGATCAGGGCAGGGGCGTGATGATCACGGCCATCGATGGTCACGCGGTACAGGCCGTCGGCATGATCGACCGTGCTCACGCTCTGGCCAAAGGCGAACGTCACCCCGCCATCGCGGCACTCTGCCATCAGCATGTCCACGATCTGCCGCGCTGAGCCGTCGCAGAACAATTGGCCCAGCGTCTTCTCATGCCATGCGATGCCGTGGCGATTGACCATCCCGATGAAGCCTGCAGGCGTGTAGCGAGCCAAGGCCGATCGCGCGAAGTGCGGGTTTTCGGAAATGTAGCGGTCGGCGGCAGTGTGGATGTTGGTGAAGTTGCACCGCCCGCCGCCCGAGATCAGGATCTTCTTGCCTGGCTCGTCGGCATGATCGACAAGCAGCACGCGCCGCCCGCGTTGGCCTGCGGTCAGCGCAGCCATCAGCCCCGCCGCGCCCGCGCCGAGGATGATCGCGTCGTAGTTGGCGGCGCTCACGCGAGGAGTTCGGTGGCGAGGGCCTCGGCGACCTTGATCCCGTCGACCGCGGCCGAAAGGATGCCGCCGGCATAGCCTGCGCCTTCGCCGGCAGGGTAGAGGCCGCGTGTGTTTAGGCTCTGGCAATCCTTGCCGCGCGTTATGCGCACCGGGGAAGACGTGCGCGTTTCCACACCGGTCATCACCACGTCAGGGTGGTCATAGCCCGGGACCATGCGACCGAACGCGGGCAGGGCCTCACGAATGGATTCGATCACGTAGTCGGGCAGGCACTTTTTGAGTTCGGTCAGGTGCACGCCGGGCTTGTAGCTCGGGATAACGCTGCCGAACTCCGTGGAAGGACGGTCGGCAAGGAAGTCGCCCAGCTTCTGGCCCGGCGCCATGTAGTTGCGCCCACCCGCTTCGAAGGCGAGGCTTTCCCAGTGACGCTGGAAAGCCATGCCCGCCATCGGTCCGCCGGGGTAATCCTTGCTCGGATCGATATCGACGACAATGCCCGAATTCGCATTGAACTCGGCGCGCGAATACTGGCTCATGCCGTTGGTGACGACGCGGCCCTCTTCGCTGGTCGCGGCAACGACGCGCCCGCCCGGGCACATGCAGAAGGAGTAGACCGTGCGCCCGTTCTTGCACTTGTGCGAGATCGAATAGGCGGCAGGGCCGAGGATCTTGTTGCCCGCACTCGGTCCATAGCGCGCAGTGTCGATCCAGCTTTGCGGGTGCTCGATACGCACGCCGATGGCGAACGGCTTGGCTTCGATGTGGACGCCACGATCGTACAGTACCTGGAAGGTGTCGCGCGCGGAATGGCCGACTGCCATGATGACGTGGCGCGCGGGCAGGAACGAGCCGTCCGACAGGTGAAGGCCCGCAATCCGGCGTGTCCCATCGGCGCCGGTCTCGATCTCGAAGTCTTCCACGCGGGTCTGGAAGCGGTATTCACCGCCAAGGCTTTCGATCGTCTCGCGCATCGACATTACCATGGTGACGAGGCGGAAGGTGCCGATGTGCGGGTGGGCTTCGGTAAGGATATCGTCAGGCGCGCCGGCCTTTACGAACTCCACCAGCACCTTGCGCCCGAGATGGCGCGGGTCCTTGATGCGGCTGTAGAGTTTGCCGTCGGAAAACGTACCAGCGCCACCTTCGCCGAACTGCACGTTCGATTCCGGCTCCAGCACCGAGCGCCGCCACAAGCCCCAAGTGTCCTTCGTGCGTTCGCGCACC
Source organism: Novosphingobium sp. GW835-FHT14H07 (assembly GCF_058793515.1). Classification (NCBI taxonomy): domain Bacteria; kingdom Pseudomonadati; phylum Pseudomonadota; class Alphaproteobacteria; order Sphingomonadales; family Sphingomonadaceae; genus Novosphingobium; species Novosphingobium sp. GW835-FHT14H07. The sequence goes on along the minus strand of NZ_JBXAFX010000006.1, from coordinate 176,334 downwards.
GCCTTGCCGCGCTCGATGATGATCGGCTTCAGGCCCATCTGCGCGAGGATCAGCGCAGCCAGCAATCCGCACGGGCCCGCCCCGATGACAACCGGGCGCTCACCATCCCAGCCTTCGGGGGCCATGACCGGGAGCTTGTAGGAGGTGTCAGGCGTGGGCTTCACGTTCTGGTCGTCCGCAAAGCGGGCGAGCACTTCGGCCTCGTTCGCCACGACGCAATCGACCACGTAAGTCAGCAGGATCGCGTGCTTCTTGCGGGCATCGTTGCCACGACGGAAGATCTGGTATCGCGTGAGGTCTGCTGGCGCGATGTCCAGACGTGCGCAGATCGCCGCCGGAAGATCTTCGGCAGCGTGATCGAGGGGCAGTTTCAGTTCATTGATACGAAGCATGGCGCCGCCCTAGCGAAATCGCGCGGGCGGCGCCACTTGTGCTTATGCCGTGAACGGCCCGGCGAAAGCGATTTCGCTCACCGGCTTGCGGTCGCTCACCACTTCGCGCTCTTGGAGCATTTCGGGCAACTGCGACTTGTCGCCCTGCTTGCCGATCACGAAAGCCATTTCCACGCGATAGCCTTCCGGCAGGTTGAGCACTTCGGCAGCCTTGGCAAAGTCGACGCCGGTCATGCCGTGGGTGTGATAACCAAGGTGCAGGGCCTGCAGTGCCGCATTGGCCCATGCCGCACCGGTATCGAAGCTGTGGCTGTGGTTGGGGTTGTTGCCCTTGTCGCTGCGCATGAATTCGTCAGACACGGCGAAAACGAGCACGCCCGCATCCTTGGCCCAGCTCTGGTTGAAGGGCACCAGTGCCGAGAGGAACGCGTCGAAGTTTGCATCGCCCTTGTGGGCATAGGCAAAGCGCCAGGGCTGGTAATTGTAGGCGCTGGCGGCAAGACCTGCGGCTTCGAAGATCACGTCAAGGTCAGACTGCGGCACGGCCGAGCCGTCGAACGCGCGGGGGCTCCAACGATCGACGATGATCGGCAGGACGCTGGGGGAAGCGGTACGGGTCATTGAATGCTCCTTGGGAGAGGTTGGAGAGAGATAAGGGGGTAGGGCCGGAGCGCAACTGCACTCCGGCCCGCGGGGGTAAGTTTCAGCGGCGGTCGAAGCCGAAGCGGCCCGAGCCGAAAGCGGTCACCTGCAAAAGGCCACCGGCCAGCGCCACGTTCTTGAAAAAGTGGATGAACTGGTTCTGGTCAGCCAGGTTGGCGTGGAAGCCGAAGGCGGCGGCAAGGCTGAATGCAGCTATGGCCGAAGCAACGATGCGGGTGCGGATGCCGGCGATCAACAGCAGGCCGCCGACAAGTTCCACCGCCACGGCAGCGCCATAGGCAAGGCTGGGGGCAGGCAGGCCCGCGCTGGTGATGTAGGCAATCGTGCCAGTCGGATCGGCAAGCTTGGAAACACCGCTCAGCACGAAGATCGCCGCGAGAAAGACGCGGCCGGCTGCCGCCAGCAGGTCAGAAGTGGTGGATGAGCCGCCGCGCGTCTCGAGAGCGAGGGAAGTCATGGGATCGGTCCTTTGCAACAGTCGTAATTGGGGAATGTGAGAAAACAGTTCGGTCACGGTCAGGCCGCGTCGACGAGCACCAGCTCGGCTTCCTCGAGAGCGGTAATGACGATCTCGGTCACCCCGGTAATGGCAACGCCATCACGCGCATTGGCTTCGATTTCGCCGATGCGAATCTTGCCCTTGGCAGGAACAAGATAGGCGTGGCGGTCTTCGGTCAGTTCGTAGCGGACCGTTTCGCCGGCCTTCACCGTCGCGCCCAGAACGCGGGCGTTCGCATTGATCGTCAGCACATCGGTGTCACCAGCGATGCCCGAGGCGAGGGGAACGAACTTGCCTTCCCGGCTATCCTTGGGGAACGGCCGGGCACCCCAGCTTGGCGCGTGGCCCCGGCGATCGGGGATGATCCAGATCTGGAACAGGCGGGTTTCCTCGTCTTCCAGATTGAATTCCGAGTGGGCGATGCCCGTGCCTGCCGACATGACCTGCACGTCGCCCGCTTCGGTGCGGCCTTCGTTGCCCAGGCTGTCGCGATGGGTGATCGCGCCCCTGGTCACGTAGGTGATGATTTCCATGTCGCTGTGCGGATGGGTGGGGAAGCCGCTCTTCGGCGCGATGCGGTCGTCGTTCCATACGCGCAACGCACCCCAGTGGACGCGTGCCGGATCGTGGTATCCGCCGAACGAGAAGTGGTGGTGGGCATCGAGCCAGCCGTGGTTCGCCGCGCCGATCGAGGCGAAGGGGCGCAGTTCGATGTGAGCCTTTGTAGCGGTCGTGTTGGCAGTCTGGGTCATGGCGATTTCTCCAAACGGGCGGCTTGGGGTCCGTCCTGTTGGGGTGTAGATAGGCCTTGCAGGTCATTCGGAATATCCCGATAAGATAAATCAGAATGTTCGAATTCCTTGAAAGGGTTTCTCTTGGACGTCGGCCAGCCAACCCTTGACCAGCTGCGCCTGTTCCTCGCCGTGGTCGACGAGGGCAGCTTCAATGGCGCCGCGCGCAAGCTTGGGCGGGCGATCTCCGTGGTGAGCTACGGCATCGTCACGCTGGAGTCGCAGCTCGGCGTGACGCTGTTCGATCGCGAAGGATCGAAGAAGCCGGTGCTGACGCCCGCGGGGAAAGCGATGCTGGCCCACGCGCGTGCCGTAACCGACGATGTCGATGCGTTGATCGCGGGGGTTCGCAACTTCAACCAGGGCCTCGAAGCCGAACTCGGCTTGGCCATCGACGTGATGTTCCCGACGCATCTCATTGCGGAAGTGCTTCGCGAGTTTCAGGCGCTTTTTCCTACGGTGCAAATGCGGCTTTTTGTGGAGACATTGGGTGCGATTGCAGCGCTGGTGGTGGATGGGCGCGCGGAGCTAGGCATCTCGGGGCCGGATCTTGTGGCCTTGCCTGACCTTGAGCGCGAAGCGATCGGAGAGGTTGAACTGCTTCCCGTCGCAGCGCCCGATCACCCCTTGGCCCGCATGGCCAAAATCCCGCCAGGCGAAGTGCGCAAGCATCGCCAGCTGGTACTGACCGATCGGTCGAACCTGACGCAGGGGAGGGACTTCTCGGTTTTCGCGGCGAGCACATGGCGGTTGGGAGACCTTGGTGCGCGCCATGCCTTGCTCCGTGAAGGAATTGGCTGGGGCAACATGCCTCGCCACTTGATCAATGCTGATCTCGCCAGTGGAAAGCTCAAGCGACTGGCCCTGCCGGAAGCACCAGGCATGGCCTATCGCTTTCACGCCTTGTGGCGGCGAGATTGTCCAATCGGCCCAGCGCGCGCCTGGGTGCTGGACGCCCTGCGTGAGCGGCTTTCACGTTGCCCCGATGCAAAAGCGCCCCGCCAGACTGACTGACGGGGCGCCGAAAGATACTTTTCGATTTGATTCAGGTGCCCGCGCTCTTGCGCTTGAAGGCCGCGTTCTCGTTGGCCTTGATCTTGGCAATCTCGAGGCCAGGGCTGGGCGGGAAGCCGTTCTTCGGTCCCGGCGCCGGATTTCCGTTGCTGGGTGAGGCCGCCACCACAATCGGCGGGCTCGCACGTGTTCCTGCGCTGGCTGCAGTCGGCAGAATCAAGCCCGCAGCAATTCCTGTGGCAAGAAGCCACTTCTTTCCGTCCATCATTTGTGAATGCCCCCGAAGTTTGTCCCTGGACAGGCAGTTTTCATCGGTCCCGAAAACGGCTGCCCTTGTTCATGAGTTGGGGGCAGCCGGTTTACTGAAATGAAATATTCTTAATTAAATTGATATTTACCACGATTATTGGCTCCAAAATGACCAAATGGGTCTGCAGATTACGGCCGTTTCTTGAGCAGCGCAGAGCGCAGGCAGCGGCAGACGACCTCGCCGCGCTGGTTCAAGAGTTCATGCCTGAACGTGGTGATGCCGGCCTCCGGTCGCGATTTACTTTCCCGCAAATCAACAACTTCACTGGTTGCGCGCATCGTGTCGCCGATGAACACCGGCGCCGGCATCACCAGTTTGTCGTAGCCCAGATTGGCCACCAGCGTTCCGAGCGTGGTGTCACCGACCGACAGGCCAACCATTAGGGCGAAAGTGAAAGTACCGTTCACGAGAATCTGCCCGAACTCGCTTTCCTTGGCCGCTTCCACGTCGATGTGGAGGGGCTGCGGGTTGTGGGTCATGGTCGAAAACAGCAGGTTATCCGTCTCGGTCACGGTCCTGCGAATCTCGTGCTCGATTCGGTCGCCGATTCGCCACTCGTCGAAGTACTTGCCCGCCATCAGCCTTCCGCCTTCTTGATCTGCGCCAGCGGCGCCTCGACCTGAACCTGCGCCCCGGCCACGGCGTTCAGCTCCTCCACCACGCCATCGAACGGCGCGGTCAGGGCATGCTCCATCTTCATCGCTTCGAGCACCATGAGCTTCTGGCCCTTGGTGACGGACTCACCGGGCGCGACGTCCACCGAAATGACTTTGCCGGGCATGGGGGCGATGATCGCGCCATCCGATGCGGCGCCCCCAGCGCCGCCTTCAGCTCTGGCAAACTGCACAAGGAAGCGCTCGCCACCTTCGTCGATGCTTGTGACGGGTTCCCCCGGCCAGTAGTCGACCGCCGGCTCCTCAGGCATTTCGACAATGAACGCCCGTCCGAACTGGTCTGCCAGATGCACTTCGCGCCGTGCGGCGGCGTTCATGCGAAAGCCTGACTGGCTGGTCCAGGGACTGCCGCCCGGCGTGCCAACCAGCCGCATCGCCGCAAGCCCAAGCGCTTCGGACGTCGGTTCCGGACGGGTGGTGAGGCTTTCGAGGTTGCGTTCGATCAGCCCGGTATCGACCACCCCGGCCTGGAACGCGGCGTGCCCCAGCAAGCGCCACAGGAACCCGCTATTGGTGATCAGCGGGCCGACCACGCCCTCGTCCAGCGTCTCGCGCAGGCCCGCTATGGCCTCGGCGCGCGTCTCGCGGTGCACGATCACCTTGGCGATCATGGGGTCGTAGAACGGCGAAATCTCCGCCCCGGCTTCAACACCGGTGTCAATGCGCGCCTGATACTGATTGAAGTGGAAGTCCTCCACGCGGCCGATACTGGGCAGAAAGCCCTTGGTGGCATCTTCGGCATAGAGCCGCGCTTCCATGGCCCAACCGTTTATCGAGAGTTCGTCCTGTCGCTTGGGCAGCGGCTCGCCGCTGGCAACACGCAGTTGCCATTCGACCAGATCGACGCCGGTGATTTCTTCGGTCACCGGATGCTCGACCTGCAGGCGCGTGTTCATTTCCATGAACCAGATGCGGTCGGCGCGCAGGCCTTCACTGCCATCGGCGATAAACTCGATGGTGCCCGCGCCCTCGTAGTCCACGGCCTTGGCCGCGCGGACGGCGGCAGCGCAGACCGCTTCGCGCGTGGTCTCGTCCATGCCGGGGGCAGGTGCTTCCTCGATCACCTTCTGGTGCCGCCGCTGCAGTGAACAATCGCGCTCGAACAGGTGGACGACATTGCCATGGGCATCGCCGAAGACCTGCACTTCGATGTGCCGGGGCGAGAGGATGTACTTCTCGATCAGCACGCGATCATCGCCGAACGAGGACGCCGCCTCACGCCGACACGAGGCCAGCGCCTCGGCAAAGCCGGCAGAGCTTTCCACCCGCCGCATGCCCTTGCCGCCGCCACCGGCCACGGCCTTGATCAGCACCGGATAGCCGATGGCATCAGCCTCGGCCTGCAGGCGCTCAGGCGTCTGGTCCTCGCCGAGATACCCCGGCGTCACCGGCACGCCCGCCGCGATCATGCGCGCCTTGGCCGCATCCTTGAGGCCCATCGCCGTAATCGAGGCAGGCTTCGGCCCGACCCAGACCAGCCCCGCATCCAGCACCGCCTGCGCGAACTCGGCATTCTCCGAAAGGAAGCCATAGCCGGGATGGATCGCCTCCGCTCCGGTCGCCTTGGCCGCCGCGATGATCTTCTCAGCCAGAAGGTAGCTCTCGCGCGCAGGCGACGGGCCGATGTGCACGGCTTCGTCTGCCGAGCGAACATGCAGCGCCTTGGCATCCGCATCGGAATAGACCGCTACCGTGCGAATGCCCAAGCGGCGTGCAGTCCGGATGACCCGACAGGCGATTTCGCCGCGATTGGCGATGAGGAGGGATTTGATCATTGCATTCGCCTCCATCACATCCTGAACACGCCAAAGCGCGGAGCCTCCGCAATCGGCGCTTCCAGACAAGCCTCCAGTGCCAAGCCCAGCACGTCGCGCGTCTGCACCGGGTCGATCACGCCATCGTCCCACAGCCGTGCCGTGGCGTAGTAGGGATTGCCCTCGTCCTCGTACTTCTGGCGGATCGGCGCCTTGAAGGCTTCGGCTTCCTCAGGCATCCACTTGTCCGCATCGCGGTGCACCGTCGCCAGAACGCTTGCCGCCTGCTCGCCACCCATCACGCTGATGCGCGCATTGGGCCAGGTGAACAGGAAGCGCGGCTGATAGGCTCGGCCACACATGCCGTAGTTGCCTGCGCCGAAGCTGCCGCCGATCAGCACGGTGATCTTGGGCACCTGCGCTGTCGCCACCGCTGTTACCAGCTTGGCGCCATGCTTGGCGATGCCCTCGGCCTCGTACTTGCCGCCGACCATGAAGCCAGAGATATTCTGCAGGAACAGCAGCGGGATCCGGCGTTGGCAGGCGAGTTCGATGAAGTGCGCCCCCTTCTGCGCGCTTTCCGAAAACAGCACGCCGTTGTTGGCAAGGATCGCCACCGGTGCCCCGTGGATATGGGCAAAGCCGCAGACCAACGTGGTGCCATAGAGCGCCTTGAACTCGTGAAACTCGCTACCGTCGACGACCCGCGCGATCACCTCATGCACGTCGTAAGGCGCGCGCACGTCCTCGGGGATGATCGAGTACAGCTCTTCCGGATCGTACTTCGGCGGCACCGGATCACGCCGCGCAACGCCCGCATCTCTTGCGGGGCCAATGTGCGATACGATGTCGCGCACGATTGTCAGCGCATGCTCGTCATTGTCGGCAAGATGATCGACCACACCGGACTTGCGTGCGTGGAGGTCTCCGCCACCCAGCGCTTCGGCGGTGATTTCCTCGCCTGTCGCAGCCTTTACCAGCGGAGGCCCGGCAAGAAAGATCGTCCCCTGTTCGCGCACGATCACCGTTTCGTCGGACATGGCCGGCACATAGGCTCCGCCGGCGGTGCAGGACCCCATCACGCTGGCAATCTGCGGGATGCCCCGCGCGCTCATGTTCGCCTGATTGTAGAAGAACCGGCCAAAGTGGTCGCGGTCAGGGAAGACCTCGGCCTGGTTGGGCAGGTTGGCGCCGCCACTGTCGACCAGATAGATGCAGGGCAAGTGGTTCTCCTGCGCAATCTCTTGCGCGCGCAGGTGCTTCTTTACCGTCATCGGGAAGTAGGTACCACCCTTTACCGTCGCGTCATTCGCAAAGACCATGCAATTGCGGCCCGATACACGGCCAATGCCCGCGATGATGCCTGCGCCGGGCACCTCGTCTCCGTACATCCCGTTGGCGGCAAGCTGGCCGATTTCGAGGAACGGCGAGCCCGGATCGAGCAGGCGCTCAACGCGGTCGCGCGGGAGCAGTTTCCCGCGCGATACGTGGCGTTCTCGGCTGCGCTCGTCACCACCCAGCGCGGCCTTTGCCACCCGCTCACGCAGCTCCCGAGCCAAGGCCCGGTTGTGCGACGCGCGGGCTCTGGCTTGGTCAGAGTTCAGATCGACGTTGCTGGAGAGGACCGGTGCGCTCAACGCGTGCTGCCTTTCAGGTGCTTGGAGAAGAAGGGCAGCACATGCGTGCGGAAACGCTCCTTCACCCGGTTGCCGTGGTCGCCCACATAAATTTCCCAGTCGTGCGCTATGCCGAACCGGGTCAGGGTATCGTGGATCAGTTCATCGTCAGCGCGCACGAAGTCGGTATCGCCGGTATCGATGGCGATGCCGCTCATGCGGCGCAGCGAGGGGAGGTACTGTGAAGCCATCGCTACGGGCGAATTTGCGGCCCATTTGGCGATGACCAGATCGTTCACCTTGCCATCGCTGGTGCCCAAATCGGCATAGAACGGAGGCTTGGTGGGATTGGGTGACCAGGCCGTGGCCACCGCGAAGTTGCCCCGGCTCATCCAGTCCGCCGTCAGTGCCTGATCGACCGACCAGCCTTCGTACTTCGGATCGGCTGAAGATGCCGGGCGCGGAATCTGGCAGCACGGGTTCATCGCGTAAAGCGCGCCGAACACGTCTGCGCGCTTCATGCCGAGCTTCAGCGTGCCGTAGCCGCCCATGGAATGCCCGGAAAGGCCGCGCGCCTCGCGCGAAGGGATCGTGCGAAAGTGCTTGTCGGTCCACGCCACCAGGTCTTCGGCGATGAAGTCCTCGAAGTTTCCGACCGTGGGAGAGTTCGAATACATCGAACCGCCCCACTTGGTCATGCTGTCGGGCACGACAATGATTGCTTCCGTGCCAGAGGCCTTCAGCGCGGCATCGAAGTCATTGCGCTCGACGTACTGGTCTGCGGTCGAATTATACCCATGCAGGAAATAGACGACCGGATAGCGCCGGCCCTTGGACTTGTCATAGCTGTCCGGCAGGAACACGTAGACCGTGCGATCGGCCGAATTGCCCTCTAGATTGCCTTCGACTGCGGCGCTGTGAACGGTCGCCTTCTCCATCCGGGCCATCGCCGGGTTGGCGATCCCGAGCAGGGCAGCACAGGCAAGGAAAGCTTTCAGGCGCATGGTTCTCTCCGCAAGATTGTTATCGTCTGCAGATCAGCGCACTCCAATAAGCTCACGACCGATCAGCATCCTGCGGATTTCATTTGTTCCGGCACCAATGTCCAGCAACTTGGCGTCGCGCAGGTAACGTTCCACCGGCCAGTCCTTGGTATAGCCCGCTCCGCCCAGCGCCTGCACCGCTTCGCCCGAAACGCGGAAGGCATTCTCGCTGGCGAGCAGGATCGCGCCCGCAGCGTCAAAGCGCGTGGTCTGCCCGGCGTCGCAAGCCTTGGCCACGGCATAGACATAAGCGCGAGCCGACTGGATGGCGACGTACATGTCGGCGACCTTCGCCTGCATCAGCTGGAAGGTGCCGATCGGTTGGCCGAACTGCTTGCGCTCGCGCACATAGGGGATGACCGTGTCGAGACAGGCCTGCATAATGCCGATCTGCATGCCCGCCAGCACCACGCGCTCGTAATCGAGCCCGCTCATGAGGACGCCGACACCACCGTGGAGCGGACCCATCACGTTCTCTTCCGGCACAAAGCAGTCGTCGAACACCAGCTCGCACGTGGGCGAGCCGCGCAGGCCCATCTTGTCGATCTTCTGCCCGATCGAGAATCCGGCCATGTCCTTCTCGATAAGGAATGCGGTTATGCCGCGACTGCCAGCTTCGGTCGAGGTCTTGGCATAGACCACCAGCGTATCGGCATAAGTGCCGTTGGTGATCCAGAACTTGGTGCCGTTGAGGCGGAAGCCGCCTGCAACCGGTTCGGCACGCAGCTTCATCGAAACGACGTCCGTCCCGGCGCCCGCTTCCGACATCGCGAGGCTGCCGACATGTTCACCGGAGATCAGCTTGGGCAGGTACTTCGCCTTCTGCTCGTCATTGCCCCAGCGGCGGATCTGGTTGACGCACAGGTTCGAGTGCGCGCCATAGGACAGGCCGACCGAGCCCGATGCCCGGCTGACTTCCTCGACCGCGATGACGTGATCCAGATAGCCGAGGCCCAGTCCGCCGAACTCTTCCTCGACCGTGATGCCGTGCAGGCCCAGCGCACCCATCGGCTCCCACAGCTCGCGCGGGAAGCGGTCGTTGCGGTCGATCTCGGCGGCGAGAGGCGCAATCTGCTCGTCGGCAAAGCGACCCGCAGCCTCGCGGATCATCAGGGCGCTTTCGGTCAGGCCGAAGTCGAAATCGGGCGTGGCGCGCATCTTGGGCATCCTCTGCAAACTTGTCGGGGCGAAGGATACCATCGTAGAACCATCGCTCAAAATTGATTTACATCGGGGTTTGCGATAGGTTTTTCCTATGATGAAGCGCACCCATCTCCGGCAGTTCCTGGCCGTGGTCGAGACCGGGAATTTTACCCGTGCGGCCGAGCGGCTGGCAATCTCGCAGCCGACATTGTCCGCCGCCATTGCCGAGCTTGAGCGCCTTGCCGGAACGCGGCTGTTCCTGCGCGAGCGGCGGCAGGTCCGCCTGACCGAAGCAGGCGCGCGGCTGGTCAATCACGCGCGTGCCATCGAGCGGGAATTTCGCGCAGCCGAAGCCGCCTTTGCCGAGGCGCCCGTGCCGCTCAGCCCCTTGCGGCTCGGCGTCCTCCCCTCGATCGCCACGCTTGCGCTTTCCAGTCTTGCCCGCCGCCACGCCGGACCGCAGCCGCTGACCATGGCCGAAGGCACTGATGCGGAACTGCGCCGCAAGCTGGGCGAGGGACAGGTCGACGCCATTCTGACGCTGATGCGGCCGGAAGACGCGGACAGGCCTTCGCTGCCGCTGCTGGAGGAAGGCTATCGCCTGCTCCTGCCCGAAGGACATGCCCTTGCCGGCGCGAGTTTGCTCGACGCCAGCGACGTTGCCGCGGAAACCATGATCGCCCGCCGCTCCTGCGAAATCCTCGGCGAGACCAGCCGCTGGTTCACCCAGCGCGGCGTGCGCCCGCCCTTCTTCCTGCGCTCGTCCAACGACGATCGCTGCATCGAGATGGTGAGGGTCGGAATGGGCGTGACGACCGCGCCGCAGTCACTCGCGCGCGACGGCGTCGTCGCGGTGCCGCTGGCCGATTACGATTTCCGGCGCACCATCGTGCTGATCGCTGCGCGCGAGCGTCCGGACCTGGTCGAAGAAGGCAGTGCGCTGGCCGAAGCCGCGCGCGCCGCGTTTACTTGACGGCGTAGAGCAGGCGGCCTTCGCCCAGCCGCTCGAGCACGCCGTTGATGTCGCTGTTCGAAAACGCGAAGCAGCCCTGGCTCCGTCCGATGCGGCCTTGCGTTGCGGCCATGTCCTCGCTGACATAGCTCGCCGCGTGGATCACGATACCGCGCTCGAGCGCGGCGCTGTTGGCGTCCTCAAGCCCGATCAGGCGGCGCGAACGGCCATGCTTGCCGTAATAGGTCACGCCGGTGAGGAAAGCGCCGGGGCTCGAGGCGTTGGAGCCATAGGCGTTCGAAAACCGCTGTACCCAGCCGCTGTTCGCCGGATCCGATCCGCTGCCGTGCGAGACGAGGTGCGAGGAGACGAGCTTGCCGCCTGCGACATCGACCAGATGGAAGCGAGCCTCGCGCGAGGCCTTGCCGAAATCGACCAGACCGACGAGATCACGATGGCGGATATGCGCGCCATGCGCATCGAGCGCGGCAATCGCGCGTTGCACCAGCAACGGCGGCGTCGGCCGGGCGAACGGCGAGACTTCCGGCTCTTTCACAGGTGTTACTGCCATCGCCGGCTGGCCCGAAACCGCCATGCTACCCAGCGTTGCAACCATGGCGCCCAAAAATTGGCGCCGATCAGGAACCATTATGCGAGACCCCGGTTATCGTCCATTGGGCCTCAAAATGTATGCGGTACATCACATCTGCAAGAGGGGCGGCCCGGCCTTGCGACGAGTCGTGCATGACCCGCCACCTGCCGAGCCGCCGGGTTAGCTTAGCCCGCCTTCTTCAGCCGCAGCGCTTTCGGACTGCGGAAGTTCGAGGATGAAACCCAGTCGAGCTTCTCATCCACCCGGGTGAAGTCCGGCACGACCTTGAGCAGTTCCTCGTAGGCAATCTGCGTCGCCAGCCGCCCGATCATCGAACCTAGGCAGGCATGGACGCCGCCGCCGAACCCGAGGTGCCGCTTCGCCTTGCGGGTAATGTCGTAGACGTCCGGATTGTCGAACATCCGCTCGTCGCGATTGGCCGAGCCATAGGCGAGGATCACCGCATCGCCCGCCTTCATGACCTGCCCGTGCAATTCCACGTCCCGTGTCAGCGTCCGCTTGAAGCGCTGCGCCGATGTGTTGAACCGCAGCGATTCCTCGATCGCGTCCGGGATCAGCGAAGGGTCGGCGACCAGCGCGCGCCGCGCCTCCGGGTAATCGGCGAGGTTCAACCCGAACATCGCCATGAAGCCCGAAAGGCTCTCGATCCCGGCCATGATCAGCGTGGTGACCGTCAGCTGCACTTCCTTGTCGAGCAGCTTCTCGCCGTCGATCTCGGCGGTGATGAAGTTCGAAAGCAAGTCATCGCCCGGGTTGGCCTTGCGCGCCGCCACCAGCTTTTCCGCATAGTCCGCCATCCAGTGGAACGCGGCGAGGTGTTCCGGTCCCTTCTTGCGCGTCACTGGATCGGTCTGCACCATCAGCACGGCGTTGTGCCGCACGAGGTCCGCGTTCTCCTCGGGCAGTGCGAACAGGTAGAACAGCAGGTCCACCGTCAGCTTCGAGGTATAGTCTCCGACAAGGTCGAACACCGGCTTGTCGGCAATCGCGGCCAGATGCGCGCGGGCCGCTGCCCTCGCAGGCTCGACGATGTGCTCCAGCGCGCGCTTGGTCACTGCCGACTGGATCAGCGCCCGCAGGCGGTCGTGGCGCGGCGGATCGCTGGAGCCCAGCGTCGATCCGGCGCGGCCCGGAAACTCGTCCACCAGGTTGCCCTGCGCCGAGGAATAGGTCCGCCAGTCCTGCAGCGCATTGAGCACGTCGGAATAGCGCGAAAGCACCCACTTCCCGGCCTCTTCGGACCAGAAGCAAGGGTGTTCATCGCGCAACGTCTTGTAGGCCGGGAACGGATCGGCATCGGTTGCCGGGGAATATGGGTCAAAGCGAAACGCGGGCCGCTCGATGACGGTAGCCATGACAGGTCTCCTCTCTCGATTGATGCTGCACGCGAAGCGCAAATGGCGCGACGCACCGCGCGCGCAAAAACTTGCACTTTTCGCGCAGCCTGCGAGATTGCGGCAGATGCGGAAGGAAGGCTTCAGTCGCTACACGCTCTACGGTGAGGAGGGGATTTCCCTGCCGCCGGAGTTCGTCCATCTCGAACGCATCCGCGATCGTGCCACCTTGCACGATTGGACAATCGATCCCCACGCGCATCCCCACATGCTGCAATTGCTGGTGGTGGAGAACGGCGGCAGCGAATTGCATGGGGAGCGTTCTGTCCAGAGCTTCGCAGCTCCGGTTCTGGTGATCGTCCCGCCCGCCTGCGTGCACGCCTTCCGCTTTGATGCAGGTGCCGAAGGCTGGGTGTTGTCCGTCGCTGCCGACCTCGCCAACGATCCGCGTCTCAGGGGCTTGCTCGGCAGCATGGAAGCGCTTGGCGGCAGTGCCTTGGCTATATCACTCGCCGCCCACCCGCTGATACTCCAGCGCCTTGCATGGTTGCTTGGGGATCTTGGCCAGCGCCTTGGGCAGGAGGATCAGGTCGGCCCGACACTGCTGGCCCAGGTCGCGCTTATCCTTGCCACGGCCATCGAAGCGGGCACAGGCAACCTCGATGCGCCGGCCGATGGGCGCGAACCCCTTGTCGCCCGCTTCAGGGCACTGGTCGAGCGGCACTATCGCGAGCATCTGCCCGTTGCCGACTACGCCGCCCGATTGGGCACGACCACGTCAACCTTGACCCGCGCCACGCGAGCGCTGGTCGGAAAGCCGCCTGCCGAGATCGTGCATGATCGCCTGGTCCTCGAAGCTCGCCGCAATCTTGCCTTCTCGGGGGCCAGTGCGGCGCAGATCGCCTATGCCTTGGGCTTTGCCGACCCGGCCTATTTCGCCCGCTTCTTCAAGGCGCGGACCGGGCAGACCACCACAGCCTTCCGCCGCGCACGAAGCTCCAAAGGAGCGTAATCAGTCTGACGCAAACGGCCTGCAATCCGGCGCACGCCTCTTGTCTATCGAATTAGTTGAGTTATCTCTGCTGGATGTCGGGACGTAATCCGAGTCGACCGGCCTTCCTTTTCTGGAGACAGCACATGACTCACCAACGCTCGTTCGCGGGGCAGGACCCGCTTGTCCTTACCGTTCCCGGCCTCGGCAACAGCGGCCCCGGCCACTGGCAATCGCAGTGGGAGCAGGACCTGCCCGATTGCGAGCGCATTGATCTCGGCCTGTGGGACGACCCGCATCGCAATACCTGGGTCAACAAGATCAACCTCGCCGTGCACAAGGCCGATCGTCCGGTCGTGCTAGTCGCTCACAGCCTGGGCTGCTTGGCGGTCGCCTGGTGGGCCGAGTTCGAAAAACCTGCAGACGGAAGGGTTCTGGGCGCATTGCTCGTTGCCCCGCCCGATGTCGAAGTGCGCCCGATCGACCGTCGGCTTACCCGTTTTGCGCCGTTCCCGCATGGAGAGCTGCCGTTCCCGTCGATCCTCGTCGCCAGCAGGAACGATCCTTACATGGGCATCGGGCAGGCCCGCCAGCTCGCCCAGGCGTGGGGCAGCCGCTTCGCCGACGCGGGTGAGGTCGGGCACATCAATGCTGAATCCCGCCTCGGTGAATGGACGTTTGGTCGGCTGCTGCTGAACCAGCTCCTGCCCAGGCCGGTCACGCTGGAAAGCGGTGAGCGCGTGCCGCTCGGCTCCTTTCACCCCGACCGCGCATTGCGCCGTCTGGGGGCATGATGATCAGGCCGGACCGGCGTTCGGTCCGGTCTATAAGAAGGCAATAGTCCGGGCCTTCCCACGAGAATCCGCGGGTCTGCGGCCATTCCCAGTCTCCCGGATGCATCGGCGCCCCATCCAGCCGACGCCATTGGCCGTTTTCTGAGAAGCGCACAAATGCGCTCGATCGTTCGTTGCGCCACGCGGCCAATCCGAAGACAAAGCTCTCGAGGTCGCGGTCACGGCCTTCCCAGTCGATCCAGGTGATCGCATTGTCCTGCGCATAGGCGTTGTTGTTGCCGAGCTGGCTGCGGCCGAACTCGTCCCCGGCGGTCAGCATGATCGTTCCGGTCGAAACGAACAGCGTGCCGAGCATGGCGCGGGCAAAGGCAGAGCGCCGGGCGAGGACTTCCGGATCTTCGGTCATGCCCTCGGCGCCGTTGTTCCAGCTGAAGTTCTCGCCGTGTCCGTCGCGATTGTCCTCGCCGTTGGCGTCGTTGTGGCGGTGCTCGTAGGCCAAGGTGTCGGCCAGCGTGAAGCCGTCGTGCGCGGCCAGGAAGTTGACCGAGCGGCAGTCTTTCCCGAACAGATCGGAGGAACCGGCAACGCGCGTGGCCAGCACGTCAACGCCAGCCTCGCCTTTCCAGAACCGGCGCACGTCATCGCGATACCTGTCGTTCCATTCGAGCCAGCCCGGGGGGAAACTCCCCAGTTGGTACCCGCCGGGGCCAACGTCCCAAGGCTCGGCGATCATGACGCGGTCGGCCAGGAGTGGATCGGCGGCAATCTCGGCAAAGATCGGAGCATCGGCGGCAAAGCCCGGGCTTCTTGCGAGGATCGGGGCGAGATCGAAGCGGAAGCCGTCAACGCCGCAGTGGCGGACGAAGTGCCGCAGGCTATCGAGCGCCAGTTGGCGCACCGCGGGATTGCCGAAGTCAAGGGTGTTGCCGCATCCAGTGTCGTTGATCAGTCTGCCGTCAGACGCTTTGGCATAGGCTCCGTCGTCCAGCCCGCGCAGCGACAGGACCGGCCCGAGCACGTCGGACTCGCCGCTGTGATTGAGTACGATGTCGAGGATCACGCCGATCCCTTCGGCGCGCAGTGCGGCAACGGTTTTGCGCAGTTCGGCAACGCCGCCGGGGCACAGCCGCGGGTCCAGCGCCATCATCGCCACCGGGTTATAGCCCCATGCATTGCTGAGGCCGAGCGGCGGGAGATGCCGCTCATCGATCCAGGCGACCACCGGCATGAGTTCCACGGCGGAAATGCGCAGGCGCTTGAGGTGCGCGATCACCGCCGGATGCGCGAGCGCGGCGACAGTGCCGCGCAATGCCTCGGGCACATCTAGGTGCAGCTTGGTAAAGCCGCGCACGTTGAGCTCGTAAATCAGGCCTCCGTGCCGGAATAGCGGCGGTGCAGGGGTAGCCGGTTCGTAGAGGCCTATCACCGCCTTCGGCACAATCGCCGCCGTATCCACGCCATAGACTGATAAGCTGGCGTCGTAGGTGAAGGGGCGGTCGAGTTCGATGGCGTAAGGATCGACCAGGAGCTTGGCGGGATCGAACCACTGGCCGGCCGCCGGATTCCACGCTCCCGAAGCGCGGTAGCCATAACCCATGCCGCACAACGCGCCGGGCAGTTCGGCCGTCCAGTTCTCGCCCACGCGCGTCATGGCCACGCGCTGTTCAGGCTCGCCGTCAAACAGGCAGAGCGTCAGGGCTTCGGCATGCGGCGAGCGGACGGTGAAGCGGGTCTTGCCGTCCGTGATCTCGACGCCGGGCGTCACGTCACCACGTCGGGCGCAGTCCGTCCGGTGTGCCGCGCAATCCCGGCGATGGCATCGGCTGCCGCGATCAGGTCGGCCAGCATGTCGGGCGTTTCGCGATCGAGGTCGCCGCCAACCGGTTCATAGCGTTCGAGGTAGACGCGCAAGGTCGCCCCTTCGGTACCGGTGCCGGAGAGGCGGAAGACCACGCGCGAGCCGCCCGCGAACATCACGCGCACGCCCTGGTTGCTGCTGGTAGAGCCGTCGACCGGATCGAAATAGGAGAAGTTGTCGGCCTGGGCGACTGCGAGCGATCCGAAAGTCTGGCCCGGTAGGCTTTCGAGTGCAGCTTTCAGTTTCGCCATCAGTGCGTCGGCCTTGTCGGTCGGCAGCGCTTCGTAATCGTGGCGGGCGTAATAGTTGCGGCCGAACTTCGCCCAGTGCTCGCGCGCAAGCTGGTCGACGCTGATCTTGCGGACGGCAAGGATGTTGAGCCAGAGCAGCACGGCCCACAGGCCATCCTTCTCGCGCACGTGATCGCTGCCGGTCCCGGCGCTTTCTTCGCCGCAGATCGTGGCCATGCCGGCATCCAGCAGGTTGCCGAAGAACTTCCAGCCGGTCGGCGTCTCGAAACAAGGCAGACCAAGCGCTTCGGCAACGCGATCAGCCGCGGCGCTGGTGGGCATCGAGCGGGCAATGCCCTTGAGGCCGCTCGCATAGCCCGGTGCAAGATGTGCGTTCGCCGCAAGCATGGCGAGGCTGTCCGAAGGCGTGACGAAGCGGTGACGCCCGACGATCAGGTTACGGTCGCCATCCCCGTCCGATGCTGCGCCGAAATCGGGCGCGTCAGCACCGAACATCGTCTCGAACAGTTCGTGGGCATGGACCATGTTCGGATCGGGGTGATGCCCGCCAAAGTCCTCCAGCGGAACGCCATTGCGCACCGTGCCCTTGGGAAATCCCAGACGGCCTTCTAGGATTTCAGTGGCATAGGGGCCGGTTACGGCGCTCATCGCATCGAACGCCATGGTGAAACCGGCGCTGACATTGGCGCGGATGGCGGCGAAGTCGAACAGCTCTTCCATCAGCTCGGCATAGTCGGCCACGGAATCGATCACCTCGACAGTGAGGTTGCCAACCTGCGTCGTGCCCAGCGTGTCGAGATCGACATCGGGGGCATCGACGGTCAGCCAGCGGTCGATGGTCCGGGTGCGGGCATAGATCGCCTCGGTCACGCCTTCGGGGGCAGGGCCGCCGTTGGCAATGTTGTACTTGATGCCGAAGTCTTCGTCGGGCCCGCCAGGGTTGTGGCTTGCCGAAAGGATCAGGCCACCGCTGGCGCCGTACTTGCGGATCACGTTCGATGCGGCGGGGGTGGAGAGGATGCCGCCTTGGCCGACCAGCACCTTGCCATAGCCATTGGCCGCGGCGATGCGGATCGCTTGCTGGATCACGGTGCGATTGTGGAAGCGACCGTCACCGCCGAGGACCAATGTACTGCCCGGCTCCCGCTCGACCACATCGAACACTGCCTGGATGAAGTTTTCAGCGTAGCCCGGCTGCTGAAAAACCTTCACCTTCTTGCGCAGGCCGGAAGTGCCGGGCTTCTGGTCGAAGTAGGGCGTCGACAGTACGGTACGGGTCATTGGTCCTCCGCGATGAGGGCGGCATAGAGGTCCGCATAGGCCTTGCCGGAGCGGTTCCAGGAGAAGTCGGTCTTCATTCCGGCGCGCTGCATGGCACGCCAGGTATCGCGTTGCCAGTAGAGTGTGACAGTACGGCTGATGGCATCGGCAAGGCTCGCATAATTCACGCCATCGAACTGCACCCCCGTCGCCACGCCGCCCATCACGGCCGCCAGATTGGCGTCGATCACGGTGTCCGCAAGCCCCCCAGTCCGCGCCACCACCGGCACGCACCCATAGGCAAGGCCATAAA
Organism: Novosphingobium sp. GW835-FHT14H07; assembly: GCF_058793515.1. NCBI lineage: Bacteria > Pseudomonadati > Pseudomonadota > Alphaproteobacteria > Sphingomonadales > Sphingomonadaceae > Novosphingobium > Novosphingobium sp. GW835-FHT14H07. Next base: position 158,069 of record NZ_JBXAFX010000006.1, on the reverse strand, counting down.
GCTGCGTCAGGCCGCAGGGCTCGAAGCGCGAAGGCACGAGGATCGCATCGCCACCACCCTGCATGCGGTGCGAAAGGCCTTCGTCATAGCCGATCCGCACACCGACCTTGCCGGGGTGGCGCATGGCCGCGGCGTGGAAGGCGTTCTCCATCGCCTTGTCGCCTGAACCGAGGAGGGCGAGGCGCCCGCCGATGCCGACGAGGTGGTCGATGCACTCGAGAAGGACGTCGATGCCCTTCTGCCAGGTGAGGCGGGTGACGGCGATGAAGAGAGGGCCGTCGCTCGCTTCAAGTCCGAATTCTGCCTCAAGTGCGCGCTTGTTGGCTACCCGTTTGCCCAGGGAGAGTTGCCCGTTTGCCTTCGAGAGTTGCCCATATGCCCGCGGGAGTTGGATATCGGTTGCCGGATTCCATTGCACGGTGTCGATGCCGTTGACGATGCCCGTCACCCGATCGGCTCGACTGACGATAAGTCCTTCCAATCCCATGCCAAATTCGGCGGTGCGGATCTCGCGCGCATAAGTCGGGCTCACCGTGGTGATCATGCTCGCCGCCTCGAGTCCTGCCTTCAGGAAGCCGACGCCGCCGTGATATTCGACCCCGTCCATTGCCCAGGCATGGGGCGGCAAACCGAGCGCCGGGAAAACGTCCGCGCCGTAGTGCCCCTGGAACGCCATGTTGTGAATGGTCATTACCGAGGGCACGCGCTTGCCACCGTCGGGCGGCGAAAAACGCAGGTATGCCAATGCCATGGCCGCCTGCCAGTCATGCGCGTGGACCAGGTCAAACGCGCGTCCCTTGACCATGCACCCACCAACATCCGCCGCCGCCCGACCGAATGCGGCAAAGCGACGCCAGTTGTCGGCCCAGTCGCGGCCCGAAGAGTCGACGTATGGGTTGCCATCGCGCTGAAAAAAGGCTGGTGCATCAAGGACTAACAACGGGTGGCCGTCGATCTTGCCGCCGACCAGCCGCGCCTTTTCGCCCAGCAGGTTGTCCCAGGTATGCAGCGCTCGAGGGCGGGAAAGCGCCTTCATCACTGCCGGATAGCCCGGAAGAAACGTCGTCATTTCAACGCCATGCGGCGCAACCGCAGCAGGCAGCGCTCCTGCCACGTCGGCAAGGCCGCCGGTCTTGACCAGCGGCACCGCCTCGGAGGCTACGGACAGGACCCTGATCGTCATGCCAGCCGGTCGATCATCCGCTTGGTGATGAGGCAAACCCCGCTTTCGGAGCGGCGGAAGCGGCGGGCATCGAGTTCCGGATCCTCACCCACGACGAGGCCTTCGGGAATGCGCACGCCGGAATCGAGAATCACGCGGCTGAGCCGGGCGCCGCGCCCGATGTTGCAATAGGGCAGGATCACCGCTTCCTCGCAGGAAGAGAACGAGCCCATTTTTACCCCTGTAAACAACAGGCTGCGCCGGGCGATGGCGCCGGAGACGATACAATCCTGTGAGATCAGCGAGGAGATCGCCATGCCGCGACGGCCATCTTCGTCGTGCACGAACTTGGCCGGCGCGGCGATGATCTGGTCGGTCCAGATCGGCCAGTCGCGGTCGTACATGTTGAGCTTGGGCACCGTGTCGGTAAGATCGAGATTGGCCTCGAAATAGGCGTCGATCGTGCCGACATCGCGCCAGTATTCCTCGATTTCCTCGGCCGCACGGATGCAGGAATTGGTGAAGCGATGTGCCACCGCCTTGCCGTTCTTCACGATCTTGGGGATGATGTCATTGCCGAAATCGCGGCTTGAGTTCGGGTCGTCAGCGTCTTCCTGCAGCATCTGGAACAAGAACTTCGTCTCGAAGACATAAATGCCCATCGAAGCCAGCGCCATTTCCTCGTTGCCGGGAATGCCGGGAGGATCGGCAGGCTTTTCAATGAAGTCGGTGATCGTGTCGTGCTTGTCCACGGCCATCACGCCGAAGCCGGTGGCTTCCATGCGCGGCACCACGAGACAGCCGATGGTGACGTCTGCGCCGCTGTCGACGTGCTGGCGGAGCATCAGCTCGTAGTCCATCTTGTAGATGTGGTCGCCAGCGAGGATGACCATGTACTTGGGCGCATAGGAGGCGATGATGTCGATGTTCTGGAACACGGCATCGGCAGTGCCTTCGTACCAGTGATCTTCCGAGACGCGCTGCGAGGCGGGCAGGATGTCGAAGCTCTCGTTGCGTTCGGGACGCATGAAGTTCCACGCGCGCTGCATGTGGCGGATCAGCGAGTGCGCCTTGTACTGCGTGGCAACGCCGATGCGGCGGATGCCCGAGTTGATCGCGTTGGAGAGGGCAAAGTCGATGATGCGTGATTTGCCGCCGAAGTAGACCGCAGGCTTGGCGCGGTTGTCGGTCAGTTCCTTCAATCGGCTGCCCCTGCCGCCAGCCAGGACATAGGCCATCGCATCGCGGGCCAGTGGCTGAGAGTAAGTTTCGCGCATCCCCTGTTCTCCGTTCTTATCCCTGGAATTCGAGTATCAGCGTGGCCAGTGGTGGCAGCACCACGAAGGCGGCACCGCCTTCGGCCGTGACCTGCCCGAGATTGCCGATCCCGCTGCCGCCGTAGTCCTGCGCATCGCTGTTGAGCACTTCACGCCATTCGCCGTCGTGCGGCAGCGGCAGGCGGTAGTGGTCGTGCACCTGCGGCGTCATGTTGCAGATCACCGCGATGGGCCTGGCATCGGGAGCCTTGCGCAGCCAGGCGAAAACCGAGGCCTGTGCATCGTCGACGACCAGCCATTCGAAGCCATCCGGCTCGCAATCGCGGGCATGGAGGGCGGGGCGGGTTGTATAGACGCGATTGAGATCGCGGACCCAGCGGCGGACGCCTTCGTGGGCCGGGGCATTCAGCAGGTCCCAGTCGAGCGAGCGGGCCTCGCTCCATTCCCTTCGCTGCGCGAATTCCTGCCCCATGAACAGCAGCTTCTTGCCGGGATAGCCCCACATCAAGCCGTAATAGGCGCGCAGGTTGGCGAATTTCTGCCAGTCATCGCCGCTCATCTTGTTCAGGAGCGAACCCTTGCCGTGGACGACTTCGTCATGGCTGAGCGGGAGGACGAAGTTTTCGCTGAAGGCGTAGGTCAGCCCGAAGGTGATCTCGTTGTGGTGGTACTGCCGGTGGATCGGGTCACGCGCCATGTACTGCAGCGTGTCGTGCATGAAGCCCATGTTCCACTTGAAGCCGAAGCCAAGGTGCTCACGCGGGGCCTCGTCGAACGCTGGTTTGCTGACGCCGGGCCAGGAGGTGGATTCCTCGGCGATCGTCAGGAAGCCGGCGTGGCTGGCATAGACCGCGCGATTCATCGCCTTTAGGAATTCGACCGCTTCCCAGTTCTCACGCCCGCCTTCGGCATTGGGGATCCATTCGCCCGCCTTGCGCGAGTAATCGCGGTAGAGCATCGAGGCGACGGCATCCACGCGCAAGCCGTCGACGTGGTAACGCTCGGCCCAGAAGAGCGCATTGTTGACGAGGAAGCTGACGACTTCGCGACGGCCGAAGTTGTAGATCAGCGTGTTCCAGTCAGGATGAAAACCGAGGCGAGGGTCTTCATGTTCGTAGAGTGCGGTGCCATCGAAGCGGACGAGGCCGTGTTCATCGGTGGGGAAGTGGGCGGGTACCCAGTCAATCAGCACCGAAACGCCGGCGCGGTGCGCACCGTCCACGAAGCGCGCGAAGCCCTCTGGTGGGCCGAAGCGGGCCGAAGGGGCATACAGGCCGGTGGTCTGGTAACCCCATGACGGATCGTAGGGGTGTTCCGAGACGGGAAGGAATTCGATGTGGGTGAAACCCATCTCCGCGACGTAGGGGATCAGTCGGTCGGCCAGTTCGTCCCAGGTGTAGAAGCCCTCGTCATGCGGCTTCTGCCAGGAACCCGGATGGACCTCGTAGATGGACATCGGCTGGCGACGAGCATCGACGCTGGCCCAGTGGGCGCGGTGATCGGCGTCGCCCCAATCCATCTTGACCGGGTGCGCTGTGATCGAGGCCGTGCTGGGGCGGAATTCTGCGGCCTGGGCGAAGGGGTCCGCTTTCAGGGGCAGCACTGTGCCGTCGGCGCCGATCACGTGGTATTTGTAGGCGCGGTGTTCGCCGATGTCGGGGATGAAGATTTCCCACACGCCGATGTCGGCACGACGCCGCATCGGGTGGCGACGCTGGTCCCAATCATTGAAGTCACCGACAACGCTGACGACCTGCGCATTCGGCGCCCAGACCGCGAAGTGGACACCGCTGGCGCCCTCATGGTCGATCAGGTGGGCGCCCAACTTGTCAAACAGGCGGTGATGGGTGCCCTCGGCAATAAGGAAATCGTCGAGCGGGCCTAGGACAGGGCCGAAGGAGTAAGGATCGGTTACCAGCCATTCGTGCGTGCCTGCCGTGCAGGCGTACCGAACCGGCTGTCGCGGCCCCTTGACCTTCCCTTCGAACAGGCCGCGCCCGTCGACCCGCGTCAGTTTGCCGAGCCTCTTGCCGGAGAGTGACCATGCCACCGCCTCTTCGGCACCGGGCAAGACAGCGCGGGCGAATGCGCCCTCTGGTCCTTCGTGGATGCCGAGAAGCGAGAAAGGATCGGCGTGCGTCCCGTCAAGCAGGGCATCGATGGCGCTCGCCGGTGGCTTCATGCTGGCTCTCGGACCCCCCAGATATCGCGGGCGTATTCGCCGATCGTGCGATCGGACGAGAACCAGCCTACGTTGGCAATGTTGCGGATTGCCGAAGCGCGCCACGATGCCTGCTGTTCCCAGCGGCGGTCGATGTTGCGTTGGGCGGAATGGTAGGCGTCGAAGTCGGCCGCGACCATGAACCAATCGTGGTCATAAATCCCGCCCATGAGTCCGGCGTAGCGCTGCGGATCGTCAGGCGAGAATACCCCGGTGGCGATGGCGGCGATGGCCTGCTGCAACTCGCGCGAGGCTTCGATGACTTCACGCGGGTTGTAGCCGTTGGCGCGCTTATCCTCGACCTCTTGCGCGGTCAGGCCGAAAATCTCGATGTTGGGATCGCCGACGCGATCCTTGATCTCGATGTTCGCACCATCGAGCGTGCCGATGGTGAGAGCGCCATTCAGTGCAAACTTCATGTTGCCAGTGCCCGAGGCCTCCATGCCGGCGGTGGAGATCTGCTCGGACAGATCGGCCGCCGGAATGATCCTCTCGGCGAGGCTGACATTGTAGTTCGGGACGAACACGACCTTGAGCAATCCGCCGACGGAAGGATCGGAATTGACGCGGCGGGCGATGTCGTTCGCCAGTTTGATTATCAGCTTGGCATTGTGGTAACTTGAAGCTGCCTTGCCGCCGAAGATCTTCACGCGCGGCACCCAGTCGCGTTCCGGGTGGCTGCGGATCTGGTCGTAGAGAGCAACCGTCTCGATCAGGTTGAGCAGCTGGCGCTTGTACTCATGGATGCGCTTGATCTGGACGTCGAACAGGGCATCAGGATCGAGGCGGACGCCCATCAGGTCCTTGATGTGCTTGGCGAGCGCGATCTTGTTGGTGCGCTTGACCTCGGCAATGCGTTCGCCGAGCGCGGCATCGTCAGCCAGGGCGTTGAGATCGGCAAGCTTTTCGGCATCGTCGAGGAAGGCCGGCCCGATCGCGTCCTTGAGCACTGACGTCAGGCCCGGGTTGCACTGCTGCAACCAGCGGCGCGGGGTGACGCCGTTGGTCTTGTTGTTGATGCGGGTGGGGTAGAGCTTGTGCAGATCGGAGAAGACGGTGGTCTTCATCAGATCGGTATGCAGCGCCGCCACCCCGTTGACGCTGTGCGCGCCGGTGAAGGCGAGGTTGGCCATGCGCACCCGCCTTTCGCCGCCCTCGTCGATCAGGCTGATCGCGGCGATTGCGGCATCGTCCATCCCGGCCTTGCGAGCTTCACGCAGGACGCGGCTGTTGATGGCGTAGACGATCTGCATGTGACGCGGCAGCAGGCGCTCGAACAGCGGCAGCGGCCAGGATTCCAATGCTTCGGGAAGGAGCGTGTGGTTGGTGTAGGCGACGGTCGCCTTGGTGACTTCCCACGCCTCGCTGAACTCGAGCCCGTGCACGTCGACCATCAGGCGCATGAGTTCGGCGACGGCAACCGCAGGGTGCGTGTCGTTCAGCTGGATCGCGGCCTTCTCGGGCAGGGTGCGGATGTCGCCATGATATTGGACATGGCGGCGGACGATGTCCTGGATCGAGGCGGAGGTGAAGAAGTACTCCTGCCGCAGACGCAGTTCCTGGCCGGCGGGCGTGGAGTCAGCGGGGTAGAGCACGCGCACGAGGCTGTCGGCACGGACCTGTTCGGCAAGCGCACCGAAATGGTCGCCGGCGTTGAAGGCATCGAGCCGCAGGGGATCGAAGGCGTGGGCGGTCCACAGGCGCAGGGTATTCACGCGCTTGCCGCGCCAGCCGACGACCGGGGTGTCGACCGCGCTGGCTTCGACCTTCTCGGCCGGGCGCCATTCGACCGCATCGCCATTGGCAACGACTTCGCCGCCGAAGCCGATGATGTAGGCGCTTTCGCGGCGATCGAATTCCCAAGGGTTGCCGTGGCTGAGCCAGGTTTCGGGCAGTTCGACCTGCCAGCCATCGTCGATCCGCTGGCGGAACATGCCGTTCACGTAGCGGATACCGTAGCCATAGGCGGGAATGTCGAGGCTGGCGAGGCTCTCCATGAAGCAGGCGGCGAGGCGGCCAAGACCGCCATTGCCGAGCGCCGCGTCGGGCTCAAGGTTCTCCAGCGCCGAGAGGTCGAATCCGTGATCGCGCAGGGCCTTTTCCATTTCGCGCGTGAGGCCCATGTTGGATAGGGCATCACGCAGCAGGCGTCCGATCAGGAATTCCAGGCTCAGGTAGTAAACCCGCTTGCCGCCCTGCTCATAGGTCTTGCGGGTGGAATCCATCCACTGGTCGATGATTGCATCGCGAAGGGTCAGGACAGTCGCGGTGTACCAGTCATGCGGCTTGGCGGCGCGTTCATCCTTGCCGACGCGGTGGCGCAGCACGTCGATGATCTTTGCGTCGATCTCGCTTGCGCCTGATTGTTTCATGATGCTCATCGCACAAGTCCCACCCTGCTTGACGCCAGATGCGCGCTGCTGAGGACAGCGAGCGGCAAGCGTCTGTTGTACCGACCTGTCAGGACAGCGTGCCGCGCTCCACCTTGCCGCGGAGGATGACTGTCGCAGCGCCTTGCATCACACTCTCGAGCAGGACGGTAGGCGAGGCTTGGGCGCAAGGGCAAGCGTGGAGTGCGAGCCAAGTCAGTCATGGCAGAAATCCGTCGCCCCCCATGCACGTTTCGATGGGGCTAGTACGTGTTCTGCCTCGCTTTGTCGGTCAGAATACGTCTGCGCTTCAGAGCATGCGGCGCAAGACATTGTCCTTGATGACAAAATGATGATGAAGCGCCGCCGCAATATGCAGAATCACAAGGCCTGCCATCAGGAAGCCGAGAACTTCGTGCCCTTCATGCGCGGCTTCGGCGAGGGCAGACCCCTTGGCGACCGGAAGCTTCGGCCAGTCAAACAGGCCGTAGATCGAAAGGGGATACTTGCCCGCCGAGGAAAAGATCCAGCCCGTAAACGGCACGACGATCATCAGGACGTAAAGCGCACCATGCGTCAGGCGCGCCACGCTTTGCTGGAGCTTCCCCATGGTTGCCGGCCAAGCCGGCATGGTCCAGGTGAAGCGCCAGGCAAGCCGGGCGAGCGAGAGAAACAGGATCAGGATGCCGGTGGCCTTGTGTGCGGGGAAGGGCTGCCAGATATCTTCGATGGCCTCGCCGAAGATACCGGTCAGGATATTGAACAGAACCAATGCCGCAATGACGGCGTGAAACAGGCGCGCAACTGCATTGTACCGGACGAAATCGTGCGTGCCAGATAACGTGGCCATGACCATTCCCCTCGACTTGATCTGGAGCCACGATAGTGCGCAGTCTTTCGCTCGTCACGTATCCGATTGTCGCAGGGTACCTTCGGTGGCCGGCTTGCCAAAATATGACAGATGTCAAGTAATGGGATGCGGCAAATGACGTATGCCTGTTCGCCCCTGCAAAAAATATGGTGTCGGCAGAAACCATAGTCCGTGAGGGAACATGTCAACGCCGCGTCTCACCCAAGTCGAGCCCGCTGTCGTCCACAAGATGGCGTCCGTCCTCAAGAGCCAGAAGCCAGAGGTTATCCAGAACCATTTCGGTATCGGGCTCAACACATGGGTAAAGCTGCGCGAGGGGAAGGCAATCCGCCACTCCGTCGCGGTGCGCCTGCTGCAACGGTTGCAGCGAGACCAACTGATCTGAAGGGACAATCTGCCCTGCCGGGCACAGCTTGACAGGGCTTGAGTTCAAGCTGGTTGCAGTGCACAATCGCCGCGTGCCTCATACAACGACACAGGCACGCGGGGTCATTGAAATGCAGACTTCCCGGCGCGGCCGGAGCAGACAAGGGGCACAGGCAGGTCGACGGCTGCACCGGCAGTCGCGAGTGGAAACGCAGGATCAGTTGGCAGAGCTTCGCGCACGCTTGGCTGCGGCCGAAGCGGCCAACGAGGCGAAAAGCCGGTTTCTTGCCAATGTCAGCCACGAAATACGATCGCCGCTCAATGCAATCTATGGCTATGCCCAGCTTGTCGAGCGGGGCGCACAGGTCGATCCGTTGGCGGCCGCGCGTGTCATTCGCCGCAGCGCCGAACATTTGACCAACCTCGTCGAGGGCCTGCTGGATATCGCCTCGGTTGAACAGGGCGTGGTCCGGGTCGATAACGGAGTGATCCGGCTGGGGGCGCTGGTCGAGCAGGTAGCCGAGATGTTTTCGCCACTGGCGGCGCATAAGGGCCTGTCGTTCGTCTGCAGCATACAGGGCCGGCTGCCCGAGTTCGTGCGGCTTGATGAACGGCGCGTACGACAGGCATTGATCAATCTGGTGTCGAACGCGGTAAAGTTCACGCAGCGTGGGGAAATCCGGCTTGTGCTGCGGTGGTCGGGACAGATCGCCACGATCGAAGTTCATGATACCGGTCCCGGCATTGCGCTTGATCGGCAGGAGCAGATCTTTGCGCCTTATGAGCGTGCTGATGCTGCATCCGAGGCCGAGAAGACAGGGGCGGGCCTTGGTCTCGCCATCACGCGCGCTGTCGTGAACATGCTGGGTGGCGACCTCAAGCTGGACAGTGCGGTTGGCCGTGGGAGCTGCTTCACGGTCAAGCTCATGGCGCCGCAGGTTGCGGGAATGGTCGATCATGCGGCCGACAAGGTCCGCCCTGCCGGATACAAGGGGGACCGGCGCGCGATCCTGCTGGTCGACGACGACGCTGATCACCTGTGTGTCTTGCGGACCGTTCTTACCGAGGTCGGCTTCGACGTCGCAGAGGCGGGTGATGGAGCCACGGCGCTGGCACTGGCCGATGCGCAGCCTTTCGACGCCATAATCTGCGATGTCAGCATGCCCGGCATGTCGGGTTGGGATGTCGCGGAACGTCTGCGCGCCATGTGCGGACGCGATCTCAAGATCCTGATGTTGTCCGCCAACGCGTTCGAGCGCCACGGTCTGTCCGGTCAACAAGCCAGCCACGATGCATTTCTGCTCAAGCCAGTGGATCTGGGGTCGCTGCTCGACGCATTGGGGCGCCATCTTCAGCTGGAATGGATCATGCCTGAAGTGCGGGAAACTGGCACTGGCGCGCGTGACAGCGTTCAGGTTTCGGCCGCAACGCGCGAACACGTCGACAGGTTGAAGGCGCTGGTCCAGATCGGTCACGTCAGGGCTCTTGAAGGAGAGATCAAGTCGCTGGCGGCCGCTGATCCTGCTGCAGAAGCGCTAGCCACGCGCCTGTTCGATCATCTCGACCGCTTTGATCTCGCCGGGATCGGAAGGATACTGGAGGACCTGCCCGATGAGTGGCGATAACTTGCGTCGTGATACGGTTCTGGTCGTCGACGACGAGCCGGATTCGCTCCGTTTCCTGACCGATGCACTTGAAGGGGCGGGAATCACGGTGCTGGTTGCCATATCGGGGGGCGCCGCGCTGGACCTGCTTGAGCATGTCGTGCCCGACCTGATCCTGATGGATGCCGTGATGCCGGGAATCGATGGGTTCGCCGCAACCAGGCAGATCAAGGCACGCTCGCAGCTTTCGCACGTGCCGGTGATGTTCATGACCGGGCTTACCGAGAGCGAGCATGTGATCGAAGGCTTCGAAGCTGGTGGCGTCGATTATCTGCGCAAGCCGGTCAACGTGCACGAACTGCTGGCGCGGGTTCGAGTGCATCTGGGCAATGCGCGTGCGATGCAGGCGAGCGCTACCGGCCTCGATGCAACCGGACGGCTGATGATGTCCGTTGATCCCCAGGGCGGTTGCCTCTGGTGCACGCCACTCGCCGAACGCGCCATCCTTCGGGTAAGCCCGGAATGGAGCCGGGAGGAGCGGCAGTTGCCCGATGCGATCCGCCTGCCTTTGCTTCGCGTGCTGGCGCGAAATGCCACGGGGGCATCGGTCCGGATCGAGCAAGGGGAAAGCGCGCTCGAACTGGTCGTGATTGCACAGTACCGCGACAGTGAAGTGCTGATCCGGCTTAACGAACTCAATCCCAAGGCGGACGTGTCCCAATTGCAGCTCAAGCTGGGGTTGACCGACCGCGAGGCCGAAGTGCTGCTCTGGATAAGCTACGGCAAGTCCAACGGGATGATTTCGGAGGTGCTGGCGATCAGCCCGCGTACCGTGCAGAAACACCTCGAACGCATCTACGAGAAGCTGGGCGTAGAGACACGGGCTGCCGCGGCAGCGGTCGCGATCAAGGTGCTCGGCACCTGAAGGCGCTCACGCCGCCGGAAGGGGAAACATTCCTCCAGGCGGCGTTGCGCCCCTGGCCAAACTTCACGCCAGCGTGAGGCTGGTCCAAGGTCGATCAGCGGCGAGCCATCTTCCCGCTGCGGGCGGCGAGCGCAAGCTCCTGAACCATCGGTTCGACACTCGCAATCGCGGCACGGCGGCACTGATAATCAGGCATCGGTGTGACGATCATGCGGTCAGCCGGATCACAGGCTTCTGCAGCGGCGTCGGCAATGCGGTTCCGAAGACGGCGCATGTCCGAGGCGCGCGACAGGTCGAGGCCGTCGGCCGAGATGGCAATGTTGACGGTCTGTGGGGCAGGTGCGGCAAGAGCGATCTGCGGCGCAGACAGCAAGCCGACCGCCAAAGTGGCGGCGATAAGGGTCTTCATGAGCATTCTCCTGCGTACTGTCTTTATGTGCGGGTACCGTTTTTCGGCCTCGCTTATTTTGGTGGACCGTGCGGTTTTGCCCGGCTTGTTGATCCGTGCATAAAATAGGCTGAGGGCACGCGTCGGACAAGCCATTTTTATTGCAAAACCCTTGGATTTACGGGGTTTTCGCTGTTGCCACGCAGCATCTAGGCGGCGGCTGCAACGGAGATTTCATGCACGATTCCTCCACCTGAGAAGGCCGAGTTAGGACGCTTGTTCAAAATTCTTGGCAGAAGTCAGCCATTTGGCGGATGGGCTTCATTAAGATTTCAGAAAGGCGCTGGACCCATGCGCATTAGGCCATTTGCTTTGTGCGCTGCAGCAATGGCGCAGGAAATTTTATTGGTGATCGGTCAAGAAGTGGCAGTTGGAGAGCCCATCGGAATGCGTCACGCTCTGCGGGGGAGATGGAGATGACCAGAATGATGCGAGCGCTGCAGGTCCAGAATCTGAGCGCCGACCTGTCCGGTGTTAGCATTGTGGATACCGCGATTCCGGAGCCGCAGTCGGACGAGGTCCTGGTACGGATCGAAGCCGCAGCGCTTGGATTTCCCGATCTTCTGATGACCCGCGGGGAGTATCAGGCAAAACCGGCCTTGCCATTCATTCCGGGCATGGAAGCTGCGGGCGTAGTGGTTCGGGCGAAAAGCGATGGGCCTTGGCGCGAAGGCGACCGTGTGATTGCAGGGATGCTCACCGGTGGGGTCGCCCAATTCGGGTGTTTTCCCGAAGGAGCCCTCATCAGATTGCCAGACCGGCTGTCGATGGCCCAGGGCGCGGCCTTGCGGGCTGCCTACCTGACTGCCTGGGTGGCACTAGTATGTCGTGGAGTGGCGCAGGCAGGCGAATGGTTGTTGGTGCACGGGGCGGCTGGCGGCGTGGGACTGGCTGCCGTCGATCTTGGGGTGGCTCTTGGCCTGAAGGTCATTGCCGTGGCCTCCACGCAGGAAAAACGGAAGACCATCAGCGACTTCTACAAGCCCGCCCACGTTATCGACGGCAGCGCGGGCTTCCGTGAGCAGGTGCTGACCATTACAGGCGGCAGAGGCGTGGACCTCGTCTACGATCCCGTCGGTGGAGACGTGTTCGATGAATCGACGCGCTGCATCGCGTTCGACGGTCGGTTGCTGGTTGTCGGCTTTGCGGCCGGCCGGATTTCGCAGATCGGTGCGAACATTCCTCTCATCAAGGGGTTCTCGGTGGTCGGCGTAAGGGCAGGGGAATATGGGCGCCGCTTCCCCGATCGAGGCAGGGAGAACATCGCGCATATCCTGGAATTTGCGGATCAAGGCAGGATCAAACCCCACGTCCACGCCGCCTTCCCCTTGGATGACTGGAAGCTCGCGTTCCAGGGCATGGAGCAACGCAGTGTCATCGGGCGGAGTGTCGTCCTGCCACACGGGTGACGTGGGACACGTAGCGCGAGGGCTGCACAAAGACAAAAAATGGGCCGCACCGTTGCCGGCGCGGCCCTGAAAAGTTTGGGAGAGGATGCCTGAAAGGCCTTTCCGAAATGGGGAAACTGCGCTCTGTGTGCAAGTGCGAAAGCGACATATCTAGTTGCGTTTATTGCAATTTAGTGTGTGAGTGCGCGCATTTGTGTGGGGGATTGCCCGGCGTCAAAAGCCCGGATTTCCTGGGGATTTCGCTGCGTCGTCTCCAAGCTGTTCATCCTTCCCCCGACCGCTGACGATGCATTCCCTGCACAAAAGATCAGGTGCGGGGTTTTGCAAATGACCTGTTGCGACCACAGACATTGATTGCTATAACCCATAACAGAAATGGGAGAGAGCACATGCTGTTTGAGCGCATCAATCCAATGACTGGCGCGGTAGCTTCGACGGCCGAAGCCATGCAGGCGTCGGATATTCCTGCAATCACCGCGCGTGCAGCTTCAGCATTTCCAGCTTGGGCGGCCATGGGACCCAATGCCCGGCGCGCTGTATTGATGAAGGCGGCTGCTGCGCTCGAGAGCCGCGCCGATGCCTTCGTCGAGGCGATGATGGGCGAGATCGGGGCGACCAAGGGCTGGGCGCTCTTCAACCTCGGGCTGGCCGCAAGCATGGTGCGTGAAGCCGCCGCCCTGACGACGCAGATTTCGGGTGAGGTCATCCCTTCGGACAAACCTGGCTGCGTGGCCATGGCCTTGCGCGAACCGGTCGGGGTGATCCTCGGCATCGCACCGTGGAATGCGCCGATCATTCTGGGCGTTCGCGCCATCGCCGTGCCCCTCGCCTGCGGCAACGCTGTGATCCTCAAAGCCTCGGAGCAGTGCCCGCGGACGCACGCCCTGATCATCGAAGCCTTTGCCGAGGCTGGCTTCCCTGAAGGTGTGGTCAATGTCGTCACCAATGCCCCGAAGGATGCGGCCGACGTCGTCGGGGCACTGATCGACGCGCCGCAGGTGAAGCGCATCAACTTTACCGGGTCTACGGCTGTGGGCAGGATCATCGCGGTTCGCGCGGCGCAGCATCTCAAGCCCTGCCTGCTGGAATTGGGCGGGAAGGCCCCGTTGATCGTTCTGGACGATGCCGACCTTGATGAAGCCGTAAAGGCAGCTGCGTTCGGCGCGTTTATGAACCAGGGTCAGATCTGCATGTCGACCGAACGCATCATCGTGGTTGATTCTGTTGCGGACGCCTTCGCCGAGAAGTTCAAGGCAAAGGTAGCCGCCATGCCGGTAGGTGATCCGCGCGAGGGGACGACGCCGCTGGGTGCGGTGGTGGACGCAAAGACAGTCGCACACTGCAAGAGCCTGATCGACGATGCGCTTGCCAAGGGAGCGCAACTGCTGACCGGGGGCGAGACCACGCACAATGTCTTGATGCCGGCGCATGTCGTCGCGGGCGTCACCCAGGACATGAAGCTGTTCCGCGACGAAAGCTTTGGTCCGGTCGTTGGCGTTATCCGTGCGCGCGATGAAGCCCATGCCATCGAACTGGCAAACGACACCGAGTATGGGTTGTCGGCCGCAGTCTTCACCCGCGACACGGCACGCGGCCTGCGCGTGGCGCGGCAGATCAAGTCTGGCATCTGCCATGTGAACGGCCCCACCGTGCATGACGAGGCGCAAATGCCTTTCGGCGGCGTCGGGGCGTCTGGATACGGGCGCTTCGGTGGCAAAGCCGGCATCGACAGTTTCACCGAGCTGCGCTGGATCACGATGGAGACGCAGCCCGGCCATTATCCCATCTGAATTTGCACGATTGCCCTAGAGGAAAGACCATGACCGAACAGCAGAAGATCGAGCGTGCGGAAGAAGATACCGTCGCTTTCACCGTGGAAGACGGCATTGCCTGGGTGAAATTCAACCGCCCGGAAAAGCGCAACTGCATGAGCCCTAAGCTTAACCGCCGGATGAAGGCGGTGCTTGAGGAACTCGAGTTCCGCGAGGATGTGAAGGTTCTGGTGCTGACCGGCGAGGGTGATGCCTGGACCGCAGGAATGGATCTCAAGGAGTACTTCCGCGAGACCGAGGCTCAGGGTCTTGGAGCGGTGCGCAAGTCACAGCGCGAGAGCTATGGCTGGTTCGAGCGTCTGCGCTGGTACGAGAAGCCGACCATCGCGATGATCAACGGCTGGTGCTTTGGTGGAGGTTACGGCCCTCTGTTTGGCTGCGACATCGCGATCGCAGCTGAAGATGCCCAGTTCGGTCTTTCCGAGATCAACTGGGGTATTCTGCCCGGTGGCGGAGCATCGAAGGTCGCCCAGGAACTGATGCCGTTCCGCAAGGCCATGTACCACGCCATGATGGGCGAGAATCTTACCGGCAAGCAGGCCGAAGAACAGGGTCTCGTCACCGAAGCCGTCCCTGCTGACAGGCTGAAGGCGCGCGTTCTGGAGATTTGCGAAGCGCTCAAGAAGAAGGACACGCATGCTCTGCGTGCAACCAAGTGGACGATGCGCCGCATGGTCGACATGACCTACGACAACGGTCTGGAGTACCAGATCCGTGCGCAGGAAGCGCTGCACAGCTTTGGCGGCGCCGCTGCTCGCAAGGAAGCCACGCGCCAGTTCCTGGATGAAAAGAGCTTCAAGCCCGGCCTCGGCACGTTCGACACGAGCAAGGTCAAGGCCTGATCATCTAGACGGGTTTCGGAAGGCCCCGGACGCAATCGCGTCCGGGGCCTTTCTGATATGCCCAGTAAAAGCGGTTGCCTGTAGTCTCGCAAGAGGTCAGCTTGGTGGCAGAGGAGTCTTGTACATGCCGCCCAAGTTCCGAATTGTCCTTGCCGCTTCAATTGCGTGCTCCATGCCTGCCGTCGCGAAGGAGCCCACTTATCCAAAGGCCGAGGCTCAGGTACTCGACCTGTCGCAGAAGGCCATTGCCATTCGCTCGGTGCGGGGGGACGGCAACAAGACCATCGATGTCGCCAGGCTTTTCGGTGACGCGCTGGTGGCGGGCGGCTGGAGCACCTCGGATATCGAGATCACGCCGGTGGACGATACCGCCTATATCATCGCGACGTGGAAGGGCAGCAATCCGGCGCTCAAACCTCTGGTGATCTCGGGTCACATGGACGTGGTCGAGGCCAGGCGCGAGGATTGGGAGCGCGATCCTTTCGTGCCAGTGGTTGAGGACGGCATCCTCTATGGCCGTGGCGCGAGCGATATGAAGTTCGACGGGGCGCTGGCCCTTTCGACGCTCATCGAACTGCGCCGACAGGGCTTTAAGCCCAGGCGCACCATCGTCATCGAGTTTTCCGGAGACGAGGAAACGACGATGAAGACCAGCGCGATCATAGCCGAGAAGCTGAAGAACGCGGAATTGGTCATCAATGTTGATGGCGGTGGCGGACTCCTCGACGAGGCGACTGCCAAGCCTCTGTTCTGGACCTGGCAGGGCGCGGAGAAGACCTATGCCGACTATCGGCTGGAGGTGACCAATCCAGGCGGGCACAGTTCCGCGCCCCGGCCGGACAATGCGATCGTGCAACTCTCGCAAGCATTGGTGAAAGTTGGTGCCTACAAGTTCAAGGCCGAGCAGAACGAAATCACCAAGGCCGCGTTCGAGAAGGCAGCGCCGTTTACCGAAAAGCCCGAGGTAGCTGCTGCGATGCGCGCCTTTGCGGCCAATCCTGCCGACGAGACGGCCTTGGCTACTCTGCGGGCCGATCCGGCCATGGTCGGACTGGTTGGCACTACATGTGTGCCGACGATGCTGGGCGGTGGGCACGCGGAAAATGCCCTGCCGCAGCGGGCCTTCGCCAACATCAACTGCCGCATCTTCCCGGGCCATTCCAAGGAAGAGATCATGGCGGAACTGGTCAAGGTCATTGGTGATCCGGTGGTAAAGGTCACCGATGTCACGGTCGGGTCGGTGGCTTCGCCGGCATCGCCGCTACGGCCTGATCTTATGGCCGCAGTGGCGAAGGCGATGGCCAAGGCCTATCCCGGTGTGCCGTTGATCCCCTCGCAATCATCGGGGGCATCTGATTCAATGTGGTTCCGCGCTGTCGGCGTACCGAGCTACGGCCTGAGTCCGACGTTTGCGAAGGACTCGGAGTCGTTCGCCCATGGCCTCAATGAGCGGACCCGCCTCTCCAACATTCGTCCGGGGATCACCTATTACTTGAGCCTGATCACCGAACTGACGAAGTGATCGAAGCGAGGAAGCCGCGGGCGATGTCCCGCGCTTCTCCGGCTGTGAAACACCCGGGCGACAGGCACAGTTCGAGCCAGAGCCCGTCCACCAGCGCCGTGACCGCTATGGCGTGTCGACGGCGTGCCGAGACCGGCACGCCGCAATCTCCTAACAGGGCTTCGAGCCGGGCGCGGTAAAGGGCGTATTGCTCGTCATGCTGACGAGCAATGTCCTTGCGTGCCGTGACAAGGCTCCAGAACGCGATCCACGTGGCCAGCAGGGCCGTATCTGCAATCGGCGGCGCAAAGGAGGCCGTGACGAAAGCTTCCAACCTGTCCTGAGGCGCGGGGCCGGCCTCGGCGACTGCAAGGTCGAGCGCTTCGGCAACACGGCGATCGACATGTTCGTACGTTGCGGCAACAAGCGCATCAACGCCACCGAAGTAGTGACCCACGAGGCCGACCGAGGCACCTGCTTCCTGCGCAATGGCACGGACGCTCGCCCCGGCAGCCCCGTTGCGGGCAAGCACGCGGGCACAAGCTTCGATAAGGCTCAAGCGCCGGACGTCGGGTTCTGTGCGACGGAACGCGGGGGATGCTGCTGCTTCGCTCATCTCTTGAACAATCTGCCCGTTGTTGTACGATTGTTCAACAGACAATCTGGATTCGGGTTCATGGGCGATCTATCCGGCGCATTCCGCCATATCTCATCGGACGAAGTCGATCCTGACGCGGACTGGAGCCTGCCGGGCTGGCTTTATACCGATCCGGAGTACTTTGCCGTCGAGATGGAGCGGGTGATCCGGCCGTCGTGGCAGATCGTCTGCCATGAAGGCGACATTGCCGCTGCCGGAGAATACCGGACGCTGGATTACCTGAACGAAAGCGTAATCGCGATCCGAGGAGACGATGGCGTCATCCGTGCCTTCACCAACGTCTGCCGCCACCGCGCCATGCGTCTTGTCGAGGGCCCTGCAGGTTGTGCCAGAAAGCTGGTCTGCCCCTATCACGCCTGGACATTCGAGCCTGACGGACGGCTTTCGGGCGTGCCCATGAAGTCGGATTACCCGGCGCTGAAACTCGAAGATAATGGCCTCGTGCCGGTTGCGGTCGAGATCTGGCGTGGTTTTGTGTTCGTGCGTCTGGTTGATGCAGGCTTCCCGAGCGTCGCTGAAATGATGGCGCCGTTCGAGGAAGAGGTTGAGCCTTATCGGTTTGAGGATATGCGTCGCATCGGCGACGTGCGCCTGCGCGACAGGCAGGTGAACTGGAAGAACGTTGGCGATAATTATTCCGACAACTTGCACATCCCGGTTGCGCACGATGGCCTGACGCGCATTTTCGGGAAATCGTACGAGATCTCCGACCACGGCTGGGTTGACCGGATGAAGGGCGATCTTGTCGACAAGCCTTCGGCGAATTTCTGGGAACGGTTCTATCAGACGCACCTGCCAGAAGTGCCGCATCTTCCGCAGCAATCGCAGCGCCGGTGGCTGTATTACAAGCTCTGGCCGAACATGGCGTTCGATATCTATGCCGACCAGATTGATTTCATGCAGTGGTTGCCGTTGACGCCCACGACTTCGGTGCTGCGCGAGATGTGTTTTGCGCTACCGGACGAACGCCGAGAGATGAAGCTGGTGCGCTATGCAAATTGGCGGATCAACCGGGTGGTCAATGCAGAAGATACCTGGCTGATCGAACGGATTCAGCAGGGCATGGCGTCGAACTCCTACGGGGCAGGGCCGATTGGCAAGAGCGAAGTGTGCCTGCGCAGCTTCGCCCGCAAAATCCGCGCGATCACGCCCGAGGCGCGACTGCACAGGGCTCCGTCGGCTGGCTGGTCGAAGAAGTAATCACGAGGGTTTCGGGGAATTATCGCATGTCCAACCGTTACGACGCACTGATCATCGGCGGCGGCCATAATGGCCTGGTCTGCGCATTCTATCTCGCCAGGGCGGGAATGAAGGTGCGCGTGCTGGAACGTCGCGACATTGTCGGTGGCGCAGCAGTCACCGAGGAATTCCACCCCGGCTTCCGCAACTCGACCGCGAGCTACACTGTCAGCCTGCTGCGGCCCAAGGTGATCGCAGACATGAAGCTCCACGATCATGGCTATCGCGTGATCGAGCGGACAATCAGCAACTTCTTTCCGTTTCCCGATACGTACCTCAAGCTGGGTGGCGGGCCGGGGCGCACGGAGGCGGAGTTCGCGCGCTTTTCCAAGAAGGATGCCGAGGCCTATCCCAGATACGACGCCGCGCTGGAAAAGGTCGCCAACGTGCTGCGCGACATTTCGCTGCAGACGCCGCCGAATGTTGGTGGCGGCATTGCTGCGCTGAAGTCTGCTGCAATGCAGGGGTGGCCGATCGCCAAGCTCGACATGGCAACGCAGCGTGACCTGCTGGATATCTTCACCAAGTCGGCGCGCGATTTCCTTGATGGCTGGTTCGAGGACGATCACGTCAAGTCGGCATTCGCGTTTGACGCGGTGGTGGGCAACTATGCTGGCGTTTCGACGCCCGGCTCTGCCTATGTGCTGCTCCACCATGTCTTTGGCGAGGTAAACGGCAAGCTGGGCGCCTGGGGCCATTCTGTCGGCGGCATGGGCGCGATCACGCAGGCGATGGCCAAGGCCTGTGCCGAGGTCGGCGTCGAGATCAGCCTTGAAGCACCGGTTTCCAAGGTGCTGGTCAGCAACGGCAAGGCTGCGGGCGTGAAGCTGGAAGGTGGCGAAGAGCTTTACGCGCCGATCGTCGCTGCCAATGTCGGCCCCGCGCTGCTCTACCGGCAACTGGTCGACTCCTCGGATCTCGATGAGGACTTCAACCGCCGGATAAAGGGCTACAAGACCGGTTCCGGCACCTTCCGCATGAATGTCGCGTTATCCGAACTGCCGGATTTCACTGTGCTGCCCGGCAAGGATCAGGCCGAACATCACACGGCCGGAATCATCATCGCGCCAGGCATGGATTACATGGATCAGGCCTTCATCGATGCCCAGCAGCACGGCTGGTCGAAGAAGCCGATCGTGGAGATCAAGATCCCGAGCACCGTCGACGACAGTCTGGCGCCTCCGGGGCAGCACGTAGCGAGCCTGTTCTGCCAGCAGTTCGATCCGAACATTGATTGGGATGCGCATCGCGAAGAAGTGGCGGACCTGATCATCGATACGGTCACCGAGCATGCGCCGAACTTCAAGGGTGCAGTCATCGCACGGCAGATACATTCGCCTTTGGACCTGGAGCGCAAGTTCGGGCTTATCGGGGGCGACATCTTCCACGGCACCATGGGCCTCGATCAGCTTTGGGCTGCGCGCCCGGTGCTTGGTCATGGTGACTATCGTTCGCCGATCAAGGGCCTCTACATGTGCGGATCGGGAACCCATCCTGGGGGCGGCGTGACCGGAGCGCCCGGCCACAACGCGGCGCACGAGATCATCCGTGACCGTTCAGTGCTGTGGAAGCTGCTGCATCGCTCCTGACCCAGAGATAGACCGGCAAGCCGAGCGCAATGAAGCCCGCGCCATAAGAGAGGGCTTCGCCGCCGAGGCCCCATGCCGCCCAGGCAATGAAGCCTGCTCCGATGAGAGCTGCGACGGCCAGAATGCGCTCGCCCGGTAGCAGGCGCACGGCCGAGAGCATGGCGAGGAAATAGGACAGCATGCCGGCGGCGAGGCTTACGGAGGCGATGAATGCGAAGAGGTCTCCCATCCCGCGACCGAAGTTCAGCAAGGTCACGATGCTCAGCAAGACACTTGAAACCAGGTGCGAGCGTACCGGTGTGCCGCGGGACCCTTCTGTTGCGAACCAGCGCGGGAAGACGCCGCCCTTCGCCATAGCCCAAGGCACTTCGCCTTGAAGAAGGATGAAACCATTGAGCGTGCCGAACGCGCTGATCGCGGCGAAGACTGCGACGATCTGACCCACACCGGACCCGAAGAACCGCGCGAGAAAATCGGCCACTGGCGCAGGAGATGCGGCGGCAGCTTGCATGGGCATGTAAAGTGCGAAGGCGGTGGAAATGCCGATGTAGACGAACCCGGTCAGTGCGACGCCGATTAGTGTGGCGCGCGGGACGACCGAGGCGGCGTTCTCCACCTTGTCAGCAGGGACGGTTGCTGACTCAAGGCCGAGGAAGCCCCAGAAGGTGAGGCCAGCTGCCGCTGCAACCACCGTGCCTGACAGCGGCACCGCAGGCTGCACTGCACGGGGGGCGCCAGTAAGCAGCAACCACAGAGTCAGGCCAATAAGGCCAACCAGCGGCACCAGTTTGAGTACCGTGGTGACAACCGATACATCGCCAGCGGCGCGGACACCCCGAATGTTGACCGCGGTGAGCAACCACACGCACCCGACGGAGATGATCGCAGGAAACCCGGGAACGCGGCCCATGACGGGAAAGATCAGGCTCAGGTTGGATACGACCGCGACTGCTACGGCGCCGTTGCCCGCCCAGATCATTGTCCAATACGACCAGGCAGTTACAAAGCCTCCAACCGGTCCGAATGCGGTCTGCGCATACGCATAGGGTCCTCCCGCCAACGGCAGGCGTGCCCCAAGGCGGGCAAAGGTGAAAGCAAGGCACAGCGCACCGGCGATCGTCACCGCCCAGCCAATCAACTGGTTTTGACCCAGGGGTGCAAGCGTTGCGGGCAGGATGTAGATTCCCGAACCGATCATGTTGCCAACGACCAGCGCCAGCGTCATCCAGAAGCCCAGCTTGCGCGTCGCGATCATTGGCAACTGGTTCCCTTCATTGTGCTTGGGTGAAGACTAGCGCTTGATCGCGAGGCGTCACCATGTTTGTGATGCAGTTGATGACCAATGTGACCACGTCTTCGCCGCGCATTGCTGCACCGGTCTACGATCCCCGGCTTGTCCGTGCGGCAGTCGCCATGAACGAGAACGACTTGCCAACGGCCGAGCCGCTTCTGCGGTCGCTGCTGAAGGACGATCCCTTCGATGTCCGCGCCATCCGACTGTTTGCCGAACTGGCGGGACGTATCGGGCGCTATAATGACGCAGAGAACCTGTTGCGCAGGGCAATCGAGCTTGCTCCGCAGTTCACGGCAGCAAGGGCGAACCTCGCCTTGGTCCTCTACCGCACAAATCGTGCGCCCGAGGCGTTGGAAGAGCTCGCAAAAGTCACGGCTGACGATCCGGACAACGCCGGGCACGCCAACTTGCAGGCAGCTGCCTATGGCCGCATAGGCGAGTTCGACGAGGCTCTTGCGCTCTACCAACAAGTGCTGAGGCAAGCGCCCAACCAGCCCCGCGTCTGGATGAGCTATGGTCATATGCTCAAGACCGTTGGGCGGCAGGCGGAGGGTATCGCCGCCTACCGCAAGGCCATCGAACTTCTGCCAGTGCTTGGAGAGGCCTGGTGGAGCCTTGCAAATTTGAAGACGGTGAAGTTTAGCAATGACGACATAGCGGCCATGCAGCAGGCACTGGCGCGGACGGACCTCACTGCGGAAGATCGCTGGCATCTCGATTTCGCGCTGGGCAAGGCTTTCGAGGATCGAGGAGAGGCAGAGGCGTCGTTTGCGCACTACGCGGCAGGCAACGAGTTGCGTCGTCGTCGGATACCATATCGAGCGGAAGATACGACCCAGAACGTGAATGCTGCGATCGCAGCTTTCACGCCGGCTGTCGTCGCTGGATTGCAGGGGAAGGGGTGCACAGCGCCTGATCCAATCTTCGTTCTTGGCATGCCCCGCGCGGGCTCGACGCTGGTCGAACAGATTCTGTCCAGTCACTCGCAGGTGGAAGGTACGAGCGAGCTCTCCGACATCGGCTTCCTTGCACGTAGTGTCGAAGGCTATCCCGAAACGCTGTCAGCTCTCGATGGTGACGAACTGCGCAAGCTTGGGGAAGCCTATCTTTCGCGGACCCGGGTGCAACGGCATACGGCACGGCCATTGTTCATCGACAAGATGCCAAACAACTGGCTGCATGTGCCCTTTATCCATGCGATCCTGCCTAATGCCAGGATTATCGATGCCCGTCGTCATCCGCTCGCCTGCTGCTTTTCGAACTTCAAGCAGCATTTCGCGCGGGGGCAGGGCTTCAGTTATTCGCTGGATGACATGGGCCGCTATTACCGCGACTATGTGCGGGCGATGGCGCACTTTGATCAGATGCTCCCGGGCGTCGTGCACAGAGTGATATACGAGCGGATGGTAGAGCAGACGGAAGCCGAAGTTAGGGCTCTGCTGGCCCATTGCGGCTTGCCATTCGAGGAGTCTTGCCTGACGTTCCATGAGACCGAACGCGCAGTGAGGACTGCAAGTTCGGAACAGGTGCGTCGCCCGATATTTCGCGATGGAACAGAGGCATGGAAGCCTTTCGATCAATGGTTGGAGCCTCTCAGATCGGTGCTGGGTGACGTTCTCGAGGCCTATCCGGATGCGCCGGCAGACTTCGGAACCGACATCGTTGTAAATTAGCCACGCTTGCAGGGTTAACGCTCGCTTCGTGCAGTATCCTGCTTGACGATAAGGATCGCGGAAGAGCAGCATCGTCGCGCAAAACAGAAACATGAGGGTAAATTCTGCTATGCGCGGGCACACCAAGATCAATCGTCGTACGCAGTTGGCCAAGGTTCTCATGTTGGCGGGGGCGGCAGTTAGTTTCCCGGCGATGGCGCAGGAAGCGCAGACGGATGCTGCGGAATCCGACCCCAACGTCATCATCGTTACCGCGCAAAAGCGCAGCGAGAACCTGCAAAACGTGCCCATTTCGATCCAGGCGCTTGGCACGCAGAAGCTGGAGCAGCTCGGGGTCGCCAGCTTTACCGATTATGCGCAGCAGCTGCCCTCTGTCACGTTCCAGGCACTTGGCGGAACGCCGGGCACGAACGTTGTCTACATGCGCGGTGTGGCCTCGGGCGGCGATGGCAATCACTCTGGCTCACTGCCATCGGTCGGCGTCTATCTCGACGAGCAACCGGTTACCACCATCGGCGGCAACCTTGACGTGCATGTCTATGACATCGCCCGCATCGAAAGCCTCTCGGGTCCGCAGGGCACGCTCTACGGGGCATCGTCCGAGGCGGGGACGATTCGCATCATCACCAACAAGCCCGATACGTCCGGCTTCTACGGCAGCATCGACGGCGAGGTGAACACGGTCCGCAAGGGCGGACAGGGCTACAAGCTCGAAGGCATGATCAACGCGCCGCTGTCCTCCAACGCGGCTTTGCGTGTGGTGGGCTGGTATCAGCGCGATGCCGGCTTCATCGACAATGTGCCCGGCACGCGCACGTTCTGCGGCACGCCGACCTTCGACGACGAAGATAACATCAACGGCTGCATCAAGGATGGCGTCAGCGTCAACAACGCGGCCTTCGTCAAGAAGGACTACAATTACACGGACATCTACGGTGGCCGCGCTGCGCTCAAGGTCGATCTGGACGAAAACTGGACCGTCACACCGCAGTTCATGTACCAGGAAACCAAGAGCCGCGGGTCTTATGGATACGATCCGTCGGTCGGTGATCTTCAGGTGCAGCACTTCTTCCCGGAGTTCCGCAACGACAAGTTCTGGCAGGCTGCGCTGACGATCGAGGGCAAGTTTGGCAACTGGGACGTGACTTACGCAGGCGCGTATCTTGATCGCAAGACCTTCCAGTCAAGCGATTATACCGACTATTCGGAAGCTTACGATTCGCTGTATGAATCCGTTGGCGGCTTGGCCAACTACTTCTATTATCAGGACTCTCTCGGAAACACGATTGATCCTCGGCAGAAGGTTATCGGGAGTGACCACTTCAAGAAGTTGAGCCAGGAGTTCCGCGTAGCCTCGCCCTCGTCGGACCCGTTCCGCTTTGTTGGCGGCCTTTTCTACCAATATCAGTCGAACCTGATTCATCAGGACTACCAGATTGCCAATCTGGGGCCGCTGGTTTCGGTCAACGGCCTTCCGGGCACGCTCTGGCTGACACAGCAGAAGCGCGTCGATCAGGACTACGCGGCGTTTGGTGAATTCAGCCTCGACGTTTCGCCGACGGTGACGCTGACTGCGGGCGGGCGCGCATTCATCTATGATAACACGCTGGTCGGCTTCTTCGGCTTCGGGCGCAATCCTGCCTTCATCCAGGGCGCTGACGACAATCCTCCGCCGAATGCTGCGGGCTCATCGCGGACTGGCGTTGCTGCGTGCTTTACGCAATCAGGGCTGCGACTGCGGGATGCGCAATTAGCCGGCCAATCCAACACCACCTTGCTGCCGCCTGAAGTTGCTGGCAGTCCATGCACCAACCTTGGCGTCTACACCACCGATGGTGTCAAACCAGTCAAGGCTTCCGGGACGGGCGGAACCTACCGCTTCAACGCAACGTGGAAGCCCAATAGCGACGTTCTCGCTTATGCGACTGTCTCGCGAGGCTTCCGCCCGGGTGGCATCAACCGTCGCGGTGATTTCGGGGCCTATCAGCCCGATTACCTGACCAACTACGAGCTTGGCTTCAAGACGACGCTGGCCAACGGACTGCTGCGCTTGAATGGCGCGGTATATCAGCAGGATTGGAAGAACTTCCAGTTTGCCTACCTCGGGCCAAACAGCTTCACGATCATCACCAACGGTCCGAATGCTCGCATTCGCGGCTTTGATCTTGACGCTTCGATCTCCCTCGATCGCCTAAGCATCAATCTTTCAGGCGCTTACACTGACGCGAAGATCAGGAACAACCTTTGCGCTGCAGTCGATCCTACCTTTACCTGCTCTGACCCGGACAACAGCATAAGCGCGCCGGTAGGAACCCGCCTTCCGATTACTCCGCAGTGGAAGATGAGCGGAACCGCTCGCTACACGGTGCCGATGGGCGAGGGCAAGGTCTACGGACAAGTCAACGCGACATACCAAAGTTCCGCAAGCTCGGACCTTCGCGTTGATTTTGCAGCGGCGCAGGGGCGGCTAGAGGGCTTTGGCCAAGTCAATCTTGCGATCGGGGGTGAGTGGTCGAGTTATTCGATCGAAGCCTTTGTACGCAACCTGACCGACGAACGTGGCCAATTGTCGCGCTTCGTTCAGTGCGGCGCCTGCACGCAGCGTCCCTACATCGTGCCTACAACGCCGCGCATGTTCGGGCTGCGGGCCGGCGCAAAGTTCTGACAATGCGCCGCCCGGTCGGGATCAAATCCGGCCGGGCTCGCCCATCCTGACAAGTTCGGCGAGTGCCTCGGTAACCGGGGCGGCAAGTCCTGCTCGTTTTGCTGCTGCAATGATCTGACCGTTGATCGCCTCTATCTCCGTTGTGCGACCTGCCTGTCTGTCTTGTAGCATGGACGGCTTGTGCGCCCGGTGGTTGGTGAGCGCGAAATCGGTCTTGGCCAGGAGGCGGTCCCTATCCATCCGGATGCCCTGTGCGTTCGCCACTGCGATCGTCTCGTCGATTACTGCTGTGGCAACTCTTCGGCCTTCCGGGGAATCGAGGCCACCAACAGGACGTTCGAGGATGGTCGCAAGCGCGTTCAGTGCGGCATTGAAGGCTGCCTTCTCCCAGATTGCTGCAAGCACGAGGGGATCATGCTGCGCCTGCATTGCTGCAGCATTGAGACATTTGACAGCTTCGACTGCCGAGCTTTGTCCACCTGCCGTGAACGATCCAAGCCAGACGTGGCCCGTCCCGTGCGCCGCCACGGCGTTGGGAGGGGACAGGTCCGCTGGCCAGTCTGTCACGCCGACAAGCGTACGGTCTGGCGTGAACACCTCCGAAATGGCCTCGGCATTTCCCAAGCCATTTTGAAGGGTCAATGCACAGCAATGCCCGTCTGCAAGGTGGGCAACGGATTGAATCGCAGCACGACTGTGCATGGCCTTTGTGAAAAGCAGCAACAGATCTGCGTTGGGTGCATCGATTGCCAAGGCAGTGCCTACGTCCACCACGCCGTTGCCGCATTCGTCGTGGAGTTCGACGCCCCTTTTTGCAATCTGCTCGAGGAGGTCCGCATCGATGTCCACCAAGGTGACCATTTTTCCTGCACGGGCCAGACGTCCGGCGAAAAGACATCCCATGGCTCCCGCACCTACCACCACCACTCGTTCCATGTTCCCTCCCAGGCGGGGTGGGCTTACAAAGTGTGCCCAACTCCGTTTCACTTACGGGGGGCAGCAAGATATAACAATTGTGCGCATGCCAATGACGCACCATGCTTTGCACCGGGTGAACCTAGAGGAGCGAGATGCCGACAGTTCGAGAAATTTCGCTAGAGGTGATGCGCGAAGTTGGGATGACTACGGTTTTCGGAAATCCGGGCTCTACCGAATTGCCGATGTTCCGGGATTTTCCGGCAGACTTTCGATATGTGATGGGGCTGCAGGAAAGCATCGTTCTCGGCATGGCCGATGGATATGCACAAGGAACGGGCCGCGCGGCGCTCGTCAATCTCCATAGCTCAGCCGGGGTCGGGCATGCTTTGGGAAACCTGTTTACCGCGTACAAGAACCAGACGCCGCTGGTGGTGACGGCTGGGCAGCAGGCTCGGTCCATACTGCCATATGAGCCATTCCTGTTCGCAGAGCGCGCCAGCGAGTTTCCTCGGCCATTCGTGAAATGGTCGTGCGAGCCGGCGCGCGCGGAAGATGTTCCTGCAGCCCTTCACCGCGCTTGGCTGGTGGCGATGGAGCCACCCCGAGGCCCCACGTTCGTTTCGATCCCGATCGACGACTGGGATCGCGAGTGCGAGCCATTTGTATTACGCAAAGTCCATCCCGCCCGCGCTCCGGACAGCATTGCACTGGCCGAATGCGCCAATGCCCTAGCACGTTCCGATCGCCCTGCGTTCGTTGTCGGAGCAGGTGTTGCGCGCGACGGGGTGTGGGATGAGGTCGTCGCGCTGGCCGAAAGGCACAATGCCGCGGTCTGGGTTGCGCCGATGTCCGCACGGTGCAGCTTTCCCGAAAATCATCCGCTCTTCGCCGGCTTTCTCACGGCGGCCCGCGAAGCCATCGTTTCTGCACTTGCTCCATATGACTTCGTTCTGGCCCTCGGCGGACCCATGAATCTGTATCATGTCGAGGGAGGCGGGCTCCATGTTCCCGAAAGCTGTGAAGTCTGGCTGATCGGCGATAATCATGTGCACGCAGCATGGGCGCCAGCGGGAACGGCAATAGTTGGCAATTGCAGAGATGCGATTGTCTCGCTGCTTGCCGAAGGCGGCGTCGCGCAGCGAACGGCACCCATGTCGCGACTGCACCCTGAACCGCTCGATGGTGCGGTCATGTCGGACGCGTTCGTCCTGCAACGACTTGCGGCCTTGCGTGATCCGCACAGCATTATCGTTGAGGAGGCTCCGTCAAGTCGTGGCGCAATGCATGATCGCTTGCCGATCGTGCACAAGGATACCTTCTACACCACGGCCAGCGGCGGTTTGGGGCATGGCCTACCGGCCGCAGTGGGAATGGCGATGGCGCGTCCTGAAGAGAAGGTGGTTGCCGTACTTGGGGATGGCTCTGCCATGTATGCAATCCAGGGCTTACACGCAGCGGTGCAGCATGGGCTTCCAGTCAGCTTCATCATAATCAAGAACAACCGCTATGAAGCGTTACACCATTTCGGGCATCACTTCGGAATGCAGGAGCTCGTCGGGACCAAGTTTCCGGAACTCGATTTCTGCAAGATTGCCGAAGGCCATGGCTTGACGGCGCGGAGGGCTGTTGACGCAGCCTCGCTTGATGCCGCGCTTTCATGGTCGCTGGCTTCGAAGGATCCCACGCTTGTCGAAGCAATTGTGGCATGACGCTGCGTCTTACAGACCTCATTGACGACAGACCTGATGAAGGCGTGTTCCGCGTGAGCCGTGCGATCTTCGCCGATCAACGCGTTTTCGACGCCGAGATCCGGCGATTGTTCGAGGGCGGCTGGATATTCCTCGGACTGGAAAGCCAGGCGAGCGGGGCACACGACTTTTTCACGACTTTCGCCGGGCGGGTGCCGGTCCTCGTCCAGCGAGATGGTGGGGGCATCCTGCGAGGCTTCATAAACTCCTGTCCTCACAAGGGAGCGCGCCTGGCGCAGGTGCGACAGGGCAACGCGCGCCTGCACGTCTGTCCTTACCACAGCTGGTCGTTCGACAGCGCGGGCAGGAACAAGGCGGTGAAATGGAAGGCGGCCGGGTGCTATTCGGAGGCCTTCGATCAGGACAATCACGGGCTCGTGCCTTTGGCGCAGTTTTCCTCCTATCGCGGTTTCCTGTTTGGTAGTCTGGCGGCAGACGTCCCGCCTCTGGTGGAATACCTTGGCGAGGCCGCCAAGTTGCTCGATCTCGTTGCCGACCAGAGCGCCGATGGCTTGGAGCTTGTACCCGGTCAGGTCACCTTTACCTTCGAGGCCAACTGGAAATTGCAATTGGAGAACTGTTCGGACGCTTATCACTTCACCTCTGCTCACCCGTCCTACATCCGAGTTCTCGAGCAGCGGCAGAAGGAGTTGAGCGCGGACGTCGTCGCTTCGGTCTGGGAAAACAGCGATTACTGGAAGGAGGATACGAAAGGTATCGGCGGTGGCAGTTTCAGCTTCGCCAACGGGCACGTGCTGAACTGGGGCGTGTTTGGCGTGACGCCGGCCATACCCCTGTATGAACGGGCGGAAGCGCTTGCTGCGCAACATGGCGAGGCTAGGCGTGACTGGATGTTCAACATGCGCAACCTCACCATCTTTCCGAACCTACAGATTGCGGAGAATGCTTCAAGCCAGCTGCGCGTGATACGTCCGCTCGGGCCGGGCTTAACGGAAATGCGAACGTGGTGCATCGCGCCGAAAGGGGAGAGCGATGCCGCCAGGCGTCAACGCATTCGCCAGTACGAGGATTTCTTCAATCCCACCGGCATGGCCACGCCCGACGACACGGTATCGTACGAGAACTGCCAGATCGGCTTTGCTGCAGAAATCGAACCTTGGCTACAGGGTTACGCACGAGGGATGACGGCGTCCGCCATAGGGGGAAATCGCTTCTCGGACAGAATTGATCTCTACCCGGAACGCAGTGTTCTGGCTGATTCCCAGCTTTGCGACGAGACGCTGTATCACAGCTACTACCGTGCGTGGGCAAAGCGCATGAGCGCGGAGTTTGCGGAATGGCGCCAGCGATGACGCGAGAGCAAGCCGAAGAACTCCTTTATCTGGAGGCCCTGCTGATCGATACCGGTCGCTTCGACGAATGGATCGACCTGTTTACTGCAGACGTGGAATTCTGGATGCCCGCGTGGCGTGATGAAGTGACGCTTACCGATGACCCGGATCGAGAGTTGTCGCTGATCTACTACAGGGGGCGCCGCAACCTTGAGGATCGAGTCATGCGGCTTACGTCCGGTCTGTCTACCGCTTCTTCGCCTTTGCCGCGCGTGGTTCACCAGGTGACGAACGTTCTGTTGACTGACGCAGGGGACGGATATGCCGAAGTGTGCGCAGCATTTAACTGCCACCGCCATGACGTGCGCATGAACCGGTCGGACTGCTTTTTTGGCCGATACGAGTACCGTCTGGTCATCTCCGACGGGCGGTGGCGGATCGCACGCAAGAAGATCACTCTTCTCAACGACACGATCCCTACCGTGGTTGATATCAACGCCGTCTGATCAGGCGAGGACCTCTCCAACCGGAACGAAGTCGTACCCGAGTTCACGGGCAACGGCTTGATATGTAACCTTGCCTTCGTGAACGTTGAGACCCTCGGCGAGATTGGGGTCGGCCTTCAACGCTGCCATCCAGCCCATGTTCGCAATGCGCAGCGCGTGGGGCAGGGTGACGTTGTTCAGGGCATAAGTGCTGGTGCGTGCCACAGCGCCAGGCATGTTCGCCACGCAATAGTGAACGACGCCATCGACGATGTATGTCGGCTCGGCATGAGTTGTCGCCTTCGAGGTCTCGAAGCACCCGCCTTGATCGATGGCAACGTCCACCAGAACGGCGCCTGGCTTCATGGTCGACAGCATGTCGCGCGTAACGAGCTTCGGCGCGGCTGCTCCGGGGATGAGCACTGCGCCGATGACCAGATCGGCATCGGCAATGAGAGAGGCAAGCGCAGCCTTGCCTGAATAAAGCGTGCGGGCGCGGCCTTCGAAGTGGTTGTCGAGGCGCTCGAGCACGTCCGGGTCACGATCAAGGATCGTTACGTCCGCGCCAAGCCCAACGGCCATTTGCGCCGCGTTGAAGCCGACGACGCCACCGCCGATCACGACGACCTTTCCGGGCAATACGCCGGGTACGCCACCGAGGAGCACGCCGCGTCCGCCATGTGCCTTTTCAAGAGCCGTCGCGCCCGCCTGAATTGCCATGCGGCCTGCAACCTGGCTCATCGGCTTGAGAAGAGGCAGGGTGTTGCCCGTGCCCGTAACCGTCTCGTAGGCGATGGCCGTGACGCCGGACTTTACCAGATCGGCAGTCTGCTCGGGATCCGGAGCGAGGTGGAGATAGGTGTAGAGGATCTGGCCCTTGCGGAGCATTGCCCGCTCGACCGCCTGCGGTTCCTTGACCTTCACGATCATCTCGCAGCCGTCGAAGACGATCTTGGCGTCAGCTTTGATCATCGCACCGGCGGCTTCGTAGTCCGCATCACTGGCCCCAATGCCGTTCCCAGCGCCGGTCTCCACCCACACCTCGTGTCCGTGTGCGGCCAATTCCCGAACGCTTTCCGGCGTCAGGCCGACGCGATATTCGTGATTCTTGATTTCCTTGACGGTGCCGACGCGCATTGAATCGCTCCCAGAAGCAGGTCTATTCAGTGCGGGCAGAGTATCGCGATATGGCCGGCAGTTTTTGCCTAATTTTCGCGTTGAACAGCTTCGTGGTGGTGATATTCTTCGCATAATCGGAGATCAATGGGATATTGTCCTTTGGACCGTGCAGACCTCGCCCTGCTTGAAGCCTTGCAAAACGACTCGTCCTTGTCCGTGTCCGACCTTGCGGAGAAGGTCGCTCTGTCCTCTTCCGCCTGCCATCGTCGCATCAAGGCGCTGGAGCAGAGCGGCGTCATTGCGCGGTATGGCGCAGTATTGGATCCACGTGCACTTGGCCTGTCGGTCGAGGTATTCGTGGAGATCACGCTGACTAGCCAGAGCCGCGAGGCGATGGACCGCTTCGAAAGGTCAGTTTGCGATTTCGACGAAATTCTCGAATGTCATTTGATGTCCGGTGCAGCGGACTACATTCTGCGCGTGGCGGCAAAGGATCTGGAGCAATACGACTGGGTGCACCGCGAGTGCCTTGCTCGCCTGCCCGGTGTTTCTGCGATGAGATCCAGCTTTTCCTTGCGCCGGATAAAGCAGATGCGGGGCTATCCCGTCAGGATTGGCGCAATCAGGAGTGGCCAAGCCCCTTGATTTCGCTTTCGCTTATCGTCTTGACCAGCAGTACAAACGAACGCGCTGCAATACGTTCGATCTGCGGCATCCGGCGTTCGAACGGCTTGCCGTGCCCAGCGAAGATGGTCATTCCCTCCATCGATCCCGAAATGAAGAGAGCCACCGTTTCCCGGCTCGCCTCATCCAGATCGGGACGCATTTCGGCGATGATCTCGAGAAGGGGGGCGCGAGCCCGGACGTAGAGTTCCTGAACGCGTTCCAGAACGAACGTGTCGTGGTTCGACAGCGCCCAAAGTTCCGGAAAGAAATTGGTTGTCTTCTTCGATCGGATGTCGTCCAGGATGAGATTGCAAATCCGGCATAGCCGCTCCTCTGCCGGTACTCCCGGCATGTGCACGATCTCGACAAACTCGAGTTCGTAACTGCGGATCACGGCTTCGAGCAGCTCCCGAACCAGGTCTTCCCGGCTTCTATAATGGTACGTCAGGTTGCCGAACTTCATACCGCTGGCAGCTGCGACTCGGCGCATCGACATAGCCCGATATCCCTCTTCAATCAGGATGGATAGCGCCGTGCGGAGAATGTGTTCGCGAGTTTCATTACCTTTGACGTAGCCGCCTTCTCGCTCCGGCATGACCATGTCCGTCACGTACTTCGGCGCATCATCAGCCTGATTCATCACAATAACCCTTCAACTCAATTCTAACATATCGCCACTTCGGACCCCTGTCACAAAGGATATTTAGGTCACTTGACAGATTTGTTGCTCCTCTGAGACTATGGTTCGCAGCCGATGAGCGGGCTCGGCGGACAAGGGGAGTGCCGGCATGAGAATTGTTGGATTGACCATGGCTTTTACCCTGGCAGCCAGTGTTGCAGCGGGTGCTGCTGCTAACCCCGTAAAAGCCACTTCCCGGTTTCCCGAGCCGCTACCTGAAGAGCCCATTCCTTCGGTCAGAGGCCTGCCAACAGCTTGGCCAGCAGCATGGGTGCTTATCCACGATTTCCATTTCAGCTCGATCGTTGATGGTCGGGTCATGCTCGTGGACACCTCGTCCGAAGACCAGCCCCTGAAAGGCATCGTGCGCGCTGCGCAGTTCGCGAACATGCTCGTCTCCCCTCGGCGCGGAGAGGTCTTGACTGCAGAGACCTTTTACTCGCGCTTGACGCGTGGCGATCGGACAGATGCGATTACCATCTGGGACATGGCCACGCTTCAGCCGAAAGGTGAAATTGTGTTGCCGGGCGGCAAGCGCCAGCAGTCGGTCACCTATCCGCAGCTGTTCCAGTTCACCAATGCGGACAAGTGGGCACTTGTCGCAAATTTCACACCTGCTCAGTCAGTTAGCGTTGTCGATCTCGACTCGCGTAAAGTCCTGGCGGAAGTCGATCTCCCTGGCTGCGCGCAGGTTTATCCCACTGGTGAGCGCGGGTTCTCAAGCTTCTGTGCGGATGGTTCAATCTTGAGCGTGACGCTTGGCGCTGATGGACAGGCCGTGTCGTCGAGGACGATCAAGCAGGTTCAGGATATCGACAATCAGCCGCTGTTCAGCACCCCGGCATGGGTCGGGCGCACAGCATGGTTTGTCAGCTACCGTGGACAGATCAAGGCTTTCGATTTTTCGGGGGATGTTGCGCGCGCGCTCGGCGGATCCTTCAACGTCGGGACCGCAGACGGTGGCGCGCCGGAATGGCGGCCGGGCGGCTGGCAAGTGATCGCAGCCGATGGCGCAGGCAAGCTGTTTGTCCTGATGAGTCCCAATGGCCGCGAGGGAAGCCATAAGGATGGCGGGACGGAAGTCTGGGTTGTCGATACGGCGTCCAAGGCACGCGTGGCTCGCATTCCCCTGCGCGCAGTGGCATCGGCAATTGCGCTGACAAGGGAAAGCAAGCCGCAACTTGTTGTCGCTCGCGGTGACGGGGTCATCGATATTCACGATGCAGCCACCGGCTCATTCGTGCGCTCCCTCGGCACTGCAGGTGGCGCAAATCCCATCTTGATCACGGCGCCCTGATATGGCCCCGGTCATTATCTTTCTCGCCATGCTGCTTGCCGGATCAGCCGTGCACAAGGCAGTCTCTCATCGGCGTCTGGCCATTACCGCAGCACGATTGGTCGGCATGCCGTCGCAGGGTCAACTGTTTCTCATCATCGCCGGCACGTTGGAAGTAGCAGCCGCTGTTTGCCTGTTGGTTGCACCGCTTCAGAAGACCGGTGCGATATTGGGACTGGTCGTATGGTTGGCTTATGCCGCAGCCCTGCTGGCACATCGCGGACAGAGTCTCGACTGCGGTTGCGATCTTGTCGGTCGCGAGAGGCCAGTTGGCTGGCTGACTATCGCTCGTCCCACAGCGCTCGCCATGCTTGTCGCTATCGCTTCCACCCTGCCGGCGGCATCGATCGGAGTTGACGCTCCATTTGCTGCCGCCGGCCTTTTGGCGCTCTATCTCGCTGCTTCGGAACTGCTGGCCATTCCCCTTCCACGCTGGAGGAAATCGTGATGTTGACGTCCCAGATTCTCTTGTGGACCGCTGTGGTCGTGCAGGCTTTGTTGATCGCGGCCCTCGCTCGCCAGGTTGGCATCCTTCACGAACGCATTGCCCCTGCTGGCGCGTTGACGCTGCACCAAAAGGTAGAGGTCGGAGAAGTCGCCAGTCTGATGACCGTCACCACGATCGAGGGCGCAACCATCGAGATTGGTGGCAAGCGGGAAGGGCGCAGCCAATTGCTGTTCTTTGCCTCGCCTGACTGCCCAGTTTGCAAGACCTTGCTACCAGTTGTGCGATCGGCGGCGAGCGCCGAAGCCGATTGGCTTGATGTCGTAATCGCTGGAGATGGAACCAAGGCTGAATACCTGCGGCTCCGCGGCACGCATGGTCTCGAGCGTGTTCCCATTGTCCTTTCCGAAGCGGTCGGCAGGGCATTCGGTGTCTCCAAACTGCCTTATGCGGTCCTGCTGGACGAAAATGGCCGCGTTGCCTCGCTCGGTCTCGTCAACAGCCGCGAGCATCTGGAAAGCCTGTTCGAGGCGAAGGAGCGCGGTGTTGCCTCGATCCAGGAATTTCTCGCACGCCGAAAGGAGGCCTGATCAATGGCTGGCTTCGACAAGTGGACTGAGCGCCTGACCCGCAGCATTGCACGGGGAACATCGCGGCGCAGCACTCTCGCCTGGTTGGGAGCGACGATTACCGGTGCGGCAGTGTTTCCGGTCCTGCCCGTTGCCCGGGCGGCAAGCGGATCATCGCATGCCGATGGCGGCAAGCACGCTCCCATCTCATCCGGCAATCCGCAGGATCCGGGCGATCAGTCTTCGTGCGATTACTGGCGCTACTGCGCGATCGACGGGTTCTTGTGCTCGTGCTGCGGCGGTACTGTCAGCTCCTGCCCTCCCGGCACCGAAATGTCGCCGATTACGTGGATCGGCACGTGCACCAATCCGGCCGACAACCGCGCCTACGTGATCAGCTACAACGATTGCTGCGGCATTTCCTCGTGCGGACAGTGCCTGTGCAACCGTAACGAAGGGGACCGTCCACAAGTCCGCCCGCAATCGAACAACGACTACAATTGGTGCTTGGGCACGGAAAGCAGCATCTACAACTGCTCGACCGCAGTGATCGTCGGCGTAGCGTTGGACGCACCGAAATGAGAGCGCTGGTCGGTCTGATCCCGGTCATGGTGATGGCGGCAGTGGCGCTGCCTGCCACTGCCGCCCCCGATGGCGCGGCAGTGTTCCAGCGCTGCGCTGCGTGCCACACCAAGACTGGTGCGGGCGTGCCGGGTGCCTACCCTCCGCTCGGGGCGGATTTTCGGGCCTTGGCAACCAAGCCGGCAGGGCGCCGCTATCTTGCGCTTGCAGTGCTGCGCGGTCTGTCAGGCCCGATCACGGTCGAGGGAAAACCCTATCGCGGTGTCATGCCCGCTCAAGTGCTGGACGATGCTGCGGTGGCCGCGGTGTTAAACCATATTGGTACGCAGGTCGCAAAGACCGGGCCGAAATTCACGCCGTACAGCGATAGGGAGGTTGCTGCCCATCGCGATTCCGGCGCTTCGCTCTCTGCAGCGGATGTCGCAAGGCTTCATTCGGGAGCCGGCGGGAAATGAAGCGCCTGGCGCTCGCTCTGGTTGCCGTCCTCGCTGCGCTGGCAGCGGGGGCCGGCGTCGAGGCGGGCGAGCCGGTAATGCGTGGCGTCAGCAATCCACAGCAGGCTCGGATCGATTACATACTGAAGTGCCAGGGGTGCCATCGCCCCGATGGCGGCGGCGATGATCGCTCCAATCCGCCGATGAAGAATGTTGTCGCCCGATTTCTACAGGTCCCCGGCGGGCGAGAATTTCTCGGTAGGGTGCCGGGTGTCTCGACCGTCGATCTCGATGACGTGCGTCTGGCAAACCTCCTGAACTGGACACTCTACACTTACGACCCGGCGCACATGCCGGCCGATTTCAGACCATACACGGCTCAGGAAATCGGCAGCCTGCGGCGCCACCCCCTGAGACTGGAAAGAGCGCCGATGAGGGCGCGGCTTGTCGCAGGGTTCGAGCAGGAAAGAACACAAACGCAGTCACCCTGAACTTGGGAGCAAAGACAATGAGGGAACGTCTTTTCCGTGGGATCGCGCTGGCTGGGGTAGCCGCAACATGCGTTCTCGTCGCGACACCGGCTCTTGCCCAGGATGCCAAGACCGAAGAAGCAGCACCAGCGGGGGAGATCGTCGTCACGGCGACAAAGCGGGCCGAAAGCCTGCAGTCCGTTCCGATCTCCGTTTCAGCGATCGGCGGCGACACGCTCTCCAAATCACGGGTTGTAAATGTTGACAGCCTCGTCACCAAGGTTGCCAATCTGCAGCTGACATCGATCGTGGGCGACAATACGCCAATCTTCTCGCTGCGTGGCGTTTCGATGTCGGACTACAGCCTCAATCAGGCAAGCCCCGTCGCGACCTATTATGACGAAGTCTACAAGGGGAACTTCGCCTTTCTAGGCGTTGCCATGTATGATCTCGAACGGGTCGAAGTCCTGCGTGGCCCCCAGGGCACGCTTTATGGCAAGAACACCACGGGCGGCGCGGTCAATATCATTGCCAATAACGCCAAGCTTGGCGAAACCAGCGGTTACTTCAATGCAGGCTATGGGAATTACAACCGCGTCGACCTGAACGGCGCAGTCAACGTGCCGCTGGGGGAAAAGGCGGCGCTGCGCGTTGCCGGGACCTATGCCAAGGCCGATGGCTGGTTCAAGAACGTGGTGCCGGGAAAGCCGGACCTTGCCTCGACTGACGAGTACGCGATCAGGGCCACCTTGAATGTCGAGGCGAGCGAGACGGTCCGGTTTGTCCTGCGCGCATCGACCAGTTTCCAGAACCCTTACAATTACGGAATCTATGCGCAGCCCGAAGCAGCGAACCGTCCTGGCCTTGGCAGGCGGGAGATCGCTTCGAACATCGATGCCAAGCGCCGGGCGCGCACCTATTCGGTGGCACTGACCGGCACGTTCGACATA
This sequence comes from Novosphingobium sp. GW835-FHT14H07, assembly GCF_058793515.1. Classification (NCBI taxonomy): domain Bacteria; kingdom Pseudomonadati; phylum Pseudomonadota; class Alphaproteobacteria; order Sphingomonadales; family Sphingomonadaceae; genus Novosphingobium; species Novosphingobium sp. GW835-FHT14H07. Next base: position 120,431 of record NZ_JBXAFX010000006.1, on the reverse strand, counting down.
TCCGATACGCTGACCGTCACGAGCATCACCGCCTGGGACAAGGGTAGCCTGTTCTTCTACGAAGATACCGATGGCACGGCCAGTGAATTGCTGGAGATTCCCTACAACGACCGTGCGACCCAGTTCGCCCAGGATCTGCGCCTGACCAGCGACTTCGGTGGCCCATTCGAATTCATCCTTGGCGGCTATTTCCACCGCGAGAAGGTGTTCAACGAAACGACCTTCGAGATCGGCAAGGATATAGACTCTGACGGCGTCCCGGGAATCACCGCCGATGACTGTGCGGTGGGCCTTCCGCTCGCGTGCCTCTTCCGCAATCGCTTCGATCAGTTGAAGAAGAGCTATGCCATCTATTCCGATGTCAAATACGAGCTGACAGAATCCGTCACGATGCGGGGTGGCCTGCGCTACACCCACGATACCGGCGTCCAGAGCGGTTTCCGGTCAGATGCACTTGGCGTTGATGGCACATTGATCGCCAATCTGATCCCGCTGTCCTCGCTGCGCTATTCGCAGGACAACCTCTCGGGCAAGATTGGCCTCGATTACAAGCTGGCCGACGGCAACCTTGTCTATGCAAGCATCAGCCGGGGCTATCGTGCGCCGAGTTTCAACGCTCAGGCCTTTTTGGATCCGTCCGAGTTGTCGATCGCCAAGCCGGAGCAGGTCACGTCCTACGAGGTGGGAGCCAAGACACAATTCGCTGACCGCAAGGTCACGCTCAATGTCGCTGGCTTCTATTACGACTATCGCAACCAGCAGTTCATCAATGTCGATCCGGCGTCGGCTGCACAGACACTGCTCAACATTCCCAAATCCCGTATCTATGGCGGTGAGGCCGAGCTGACCATCCGTGCGAGCGACCGGCTGACTTTCCATGGCGGCATGGGCCTGCTGGCGACCAAGATTCAGCGTGGCAGCGTGAGCGGCGTGAACGTGGCAGGCAACCGCCTTTCAAATGCGCCGACGCTGACCTTCAACGCGACCATCGACCTGACGGTTTTCGACGGCGGAATGGGCAAGCTCTCGCTGCATCCTGACGTCGCATACCAATCGAGCCAGTTCTTCGAAGTCCTCAATGTTCCCCGCTTGCGCCAGTCCTCCTACGCTCTGGTCGGCGGGCACATCGACTGGGAAAGCGCGGACGGGCGGTTCAATGCCTCGATCTGGGGTAAGAACTTGACCGACAAGTTCTACTTCACCTCTCGGGTTGATCTGCTGGCAGGCTTCGGGTTCGACTACAACCACATCGGCAACCCTCGCATGTACGGGGTCACGGTGGGCGCAAAATTCTGACATTCTGACAGTGCAAGGCGGCAAAGCCGCCAGGAGAGGACCATGGCTGACTACAAGCTGCTGATCGGCGGCAACCTCGTCGATGGCGATATGACGATGGATGTGATCAACCCCGCAACCGGGGAGCCGTTCTGTACGGTTCCCCGAGCCTCCGTCGCTCAGGCAGATGCGGCTATCGCAGCAGCCAAGATGGCCGTCCCCTCTTGGTCAGCCGTGCCTTGGGCCGACCGGCAGGCAAAGCTCCTTGAGCTTGCGGACGCAATTGCTGCTCGCAAGGACGAACTGGCTCGGACCTTGACCATGGAACAAGGCAAGCCGCTTGCCGAGGCCATGGGCGAATTGGCCATGACCGATGGCTATCTGCGCCATTATGCCACGCTGGAGCTGCCCGATCGTGTCATCCAGGACGATGAATCGGGTTACATCGCGGTCAAGCACCGTCCGTTGGGCGTGGTGGTCGGAATTATCGCCTGGAACTTTCCGCTGCTCGTCGCCTGCTGGAAGATTGGTCCTGCGGTTCTGGCGGGCAATGCCATTGTGCTCAAGCCCGCGCCGACAACGCCGGTCTGTGCGCTGATCCTTGGCGAGATCTGCCGGGACGTATTCCCCGCTGGCGTGGTCAATATCATTACAGATGCCAATGACCTCGGACCGCACCTGACAGCTCATCCGGACGTCGCCAAGGTCGGCTTCACCGGTTCTACGGCCACTGGCAAGCGCATCGCTGCAAGCGGTGCCGATACGTTGAAGCGCGTTACACTGGAGCTGGGCGGTAACGACCCTGCTATTGTACTGGAAGATGTGGATGTTCGCGAGACGGCGCAGGCGATCTTCGGCAACGCCTTCTTCAACAACGGGCAGGTCTGCCTTGCCGTGAAGCGCGCCTACGTCCACGCTGACATATATGACGCCATGTGCGAGGAACTCGCCCGCCTTGCCGAAGCTGCCGTCGTGGACGACGGGCTGCAGCAAGGCACCCAGATCGGGCCGATCCAGAACGCGATGCAGTTCGAGAAGGTCAAGGATTTCATCGCGGCGGCTCGAGCCGATGGCACGATCGTTGCGGGCGGCGAAGTGATGGAGCGTGCGGGGTACTTTATCCGCCCTACCATCGTCCGTGACGTGACCGACGGTGACAGGATTGTCGATGAAGAGCAGTTTGGCCCCATTCTTCCAGTAATCGAATTCAATGATGTCGAAGATGTGATCGCACGCGCCAACGCATCGGACTACGGTCTTGGCGGTTCGGTATGGTCAAAGGATGTAGCGCGTGCGGCGGACATTGCTTCGCGGATCGAAAGCGGGCAGGTGTGGGTCAATCAGCACATCGCGATTGGCCCCCACATTCCGATGGCCGGTTTCAAGTCCAGTGGCCTTGGCGTGGAACAATCGGTCGAGGGCCTTGCCGAATACACACAGACCCAAGTGGTGAATATCAAACGATGACGCATTTTTCCTACACCAAGGGCGCCACGGAAGAGCCGCTCCTGGAAAAGACGATCGGACAGGCTTTGCGCGACGCGGCGCAATCATGGGGAGGGGAACTGGCTCTCGTCTCTCGCCATCAACGCATTCGCTGGACGTGGGCGGAATTGGACATCGAGGTCGATCGGATTGCCACCGGCCTGCTCGATCGTGGGGTGGCAAAGGGCGATCGCGTCGGCATCTGGGCACCCAATTGCGCTGAATGGACCGTGCTGCAGTTTGCCACGGCCCGGATTGGCGCGATTCTGGTCACTATCAATCCTGCCTACCGCACCAGCGAGGTGGAATATGCGCTGAACAAGGTCGGCTGTACCTTTCTCGTCACCGCAGCCAGCTTCAAGACCAGCGACTACATTGCGATGCTGCGCGAACTGGGACACGCCAAGTTGCCGATGCTGCGCGGCATGGTTGCTCTTGGTGATGCGGTACATGATGGCTTCGAACCGTGGGACGCCTTGCGCGCCGAACCTGATCATGGTCGGCTAACGGCCGTAGACGCCACGCTTAGTCAGAACGATCCGATCAATATCCAGTTCACCAGCGGCACGACCGGCTTCCCCAAGGGCGCAACGCTCACCCATTGCAACATCCTCAACAATGGCTACTTTACGGCGCGGACAATCAAGCTCGGGGTGAGCGACCGCATCTGCATTCCGGTCCCGCTGTATCACTGCTTTGGTATGGTCCTGGGCAACCTCGCCGCCTTGGCGAGTGGCGCGGCCATGGTCTATCCCGGTGAGGCATACGATCCCAAGACGGCGCTTGAGGCGGTGCAGGCTGAAGGTTGCACTGCGCTGTACGGCGTCCCCACGATGTTCATCACCATCCTCGCACAGCCCGACCTCGATGATTACGACGTCAGCACATTGCGTACCGGAATCATGGCGGGCTCGCCTTGTCCGGTTACCACGATGCGCCAGGTCATGGATCGCCTCAACATGACGGAAGTCACGATTGGTTATGGCATGACCGAGACCAGTCCGCTGACCACGCAGACGGCTACCGACGATCCAATTGAGGAGCGCGTTGGCACCGTCGGCCGCGTCCATCCCCATGCCGAGGCCAAGATCGTGGGGCTCGATGGCGAGGTCCTTCCGATTGGCGAACAGGGCGAGTATTGTTCGCGCGGTTATGCCGTCATGCTTGGTTACTGGGATGATCCTGCCAAGACTGCCGAAGCCATCGATGCTGACGGCTGGATGCATTCCGGCGATCTGGCTACCATGGACGAGAATGGATACATCCGGATTACCGGCCGTATAAAGGACATGATCATCCGCGGTGGTGAAAACATCTACCCGCGCGAGATCGAGGAGTTCCTGCTCACCCACCCGGGCGTTCAAGACGCGCAAGTGTTTGGTGTTGCGGACGAGAAGTTTGGCGAGGAAGTCTGCGCGTGGGTCATCGCCCGGGCAGGGGAAGACCTCGGCCCGGATGATGTGCTGGCGCACTGCAAGGGGCGCATCGCGCACTACAAGGTCCCCAGTCACATCCGCATAGTCGAGGCTTTCGCCATGACCGTGACTGGCAAGGCCCAGAAATTCGAGATGCGGAAGATGATGGAGGCAGAGCTTCAGTCATCTCGCCGGTAGACGCTGCGAATCGGAAGCGAACAGGTGCAAATTCTCTGAGATTTTGATTGATTCTTGTCATTCCTAACGGATCGGCGCCTGCCGGTAATTAACTATATTCTTTAATATTATCAGTTTCTTCGCTCTTCTGAGTGTAGATAAGCTCTCGGCGAGTGGCGGTAAAAAACCACCAAGATACGAAAACAAAAGGAATTTTCGGTTTTACCAGCTGTTCCCTGTTTCAAGCGACGGGGCCAGGTGAAGCCTGTTTACTCTATTTTTTAATTCTCCAGATGCGACGCATCTGGGGCAAATTCTGTCGGATTTGGATGCATCGTGAGTCACGGCAGGCGTTGTGTCGAGCGTAAAAGGTTACCTGCAAGTTAACCAATTCAGGCGCATTGCCACCGAAGACGAACACTGAAGCCAATTTCATCCGCTTGGAGATGTCGACCTACATTTCCAAGGTTGAAGAATTGCGCCCGTAAAAGGGCAAGTGTTTCCATCGCAAGGCAAGCGCGCCGAGTTGCCGTAAGGCAGCAGGGAGCAGTGCGCATGTTGATGCACAAGATCAGGATCGGCTTGACGGCGATTGCGGCCACGTGCCCGTCTGCCGTTCTGGCACAGTCAACCATCGCGGGGCCGACGGCATACGCCGGTGGTACTCCCGTGTCGCTGACCCTACCTGTCACCGCATCTGTTGGTGGCCGGTGCGGCTTCGCTATTGGCGGTGCACCATCCGGCAGCTTCGATGCCGGGCAAATTGACCAGTCAGGTTGGTCCAATCAGTTTCCGTTCACCCTGAACTGCAACGGCGCAGCGCGGGTGGCGGTCACCTCGGCAAATGGCGGATTGCGCAGCGCCACGCAGTCATCCGATGCTGGCTATGCCGGTATCGCGCCCTATCAGGTCACCCTCAATCTGGTCGGCGCCGGAGGGGGTAGCGTGACCGATCAGTGCGAGGCGTCCACCCTTTCCGTCGCCGCTAGTGCGCCTTGCTCGTTCATAGGGCCGGCGACGCAGAGTCAAGGTCTGCGCGTTGCACCAAGTTCGCAAAACCTCGCCGGTGCCTATCTCCAGGTAAGTGCACCCGCATACACCGGTCCAGCCATCCTGGTTCAGGGCACCTACTCGGACACCCTGACCGTCACCGTTTCCGCTGCCTTGTAGCTCGAAGCCTCCAGCCGGCCCGGTTCCGGCAACCACTCGCGCCGCCTGCGGCGGCAACTGAAAGGCCGATTGCGATGAAGACCATGCTATCCCTGCTGGCTGTAACTACTGCAGTTGCAATGACAGCTGCCCCCGCACAGGCGCAGACGGTGACGACTGGCACGGTCAATGTCACTGGCAGCGTCTTTGGAAGGTGCTCCGTTGTTGCACCGGGCGGCTCGGCGACCCAGGCCTTCACCGGCACGATCGCGCTAGGCGCGCTGGACGCCTCGGACGGCACCTTGGCGACCGGGTTCACCACCACCACCAGTGCAGCCTCGGGCGGAACCCCGGTCGCCACGCGCGTGGTTTGCACTTCGGCCAGCGTCTCTCTTGCGATAGTGGCTGACCGTCTCAGCACAGCTGCCGCCGCCGTTTCGGGCTACTCCAACGAGATTGACTATACCGCCGAAATGCAGGTCGCGCTCGCGGCCGGCGGAAATGGCACCGTGACATACAGCACCGCAACCGGCGCCACCGCAGCCAATTCAGCGACTGTCGGTCGTCTCGCAGCTTCGGGCAACAACATTGCCGTCAAGGCCTATGGCTTCTCGACCAGAGGTGGCGCGTCGAACCTGCTCGTCGCCGGCAATTACACCTCCACCATCACCGTAAACATCCAACCCGTGGCCTGAATTGATCGAGCCTTTTTCCAGGAGAAATGAAATGCGTAAGATCCTTCTCGCGGCGACCGCCGCAGCAACCCTCTCGGCAATGCCTGCTTCTGGTCAAAGCGTTACCGGCACTGTCAACATCACCGGTTCCGTAACCGCCAAGTGCAAGTTCGTGACGTCCTCGCAGGACCTGCCGCTGGGCGAACTGGCTGACGCAGACGGCGGCCTCGACACCAGCAAGGTTGATGGTCAGACCCGCACGCTCACCGGTTGGTGCAACAATTCTGCAGCCACCCTCTCTGTCAAGGCGACCGCGTTGACCGGAGACCAGCCGGTCACGTCCGGCGCCGAGGCGGCGTTCACCGACACCGTCAACTACACTGCATCGGTCTCTGCGAACGGCAAGAGCTTCTCGGACATCAGCACCGATGCTGTCGCCAGCACTGCCGCCAACGTCGACATGTTTTCCGGCAACATCGCCGTCACTTTGGGCTCGTCCACGGCCGCAAGCAAGAAGCTCGTCGCTGGTGCCTACACGGGCAAGGTCGAGGTCTTCCTCTCACCCACCGTCTGATCTGCATTGCGCGTGAAAAGTTCATCCAGGAGCACGACGATGAAATCCGCACTGTTCAAGTCCAGCCTGCTTTTGCTGCCTCTATATGGGATGGCTGCGCCTGCGTCTGCGCAGGAAACGGCTTCCGACACAGCGTCGGGTCAGGTCGCTGTGACGGGATCCGTCGCACGGTTGTGCATTCTGGGTGAACCTTCGCGCGCGGTAGTCGATCTCGGCCAGATGGTGCAGACTTCTGGTACATCCGTCGGACGGATTGCCGCGCTCGCCACGCAATCGGTCTCGCTACCCGGAAGCTTCTGCAACTTTGCCGGCTCGGTGCTCGGTGTAAGCGCGACCGCATTGCTTGGCGATTCAACAATTGCGCCGCCGGCCGGATTTTCCCGTGCCGTGAACTACACGGCCACCGCAACCGGATGGGGCAATAGCGGTACTGCTGCGACAACCAATGCTGCGGCCGACGGGGCCTCTCCCGATTCTGCCGCGACGGGAAGCACGCAGCCCAGCCCGAAACTTGGTGACATCGAAGTCGCGCTGTCTTCGTTCTCGGCGCCTCAGAACGCTCTGCTCGTTGCGGGAAACTACAGCGGCCTGGTCACTGTAACCCTCGGTCCCGTACCGGTAACGGAGTAAGCGGCCATGAACAGGCTTAAGCTTTTCACTGCCATATCTGCCGTTGTCGTTTCGGCTCCGGTCCAAGCCCAGAGTGCCAGTGACTCGGCAGACTTCGCGGTGGTCGGGAATGTTCCGGCAATCTGTGTCGGTGGCTCGGTGACGGAAGCCGGTGGCATTTTCGACCTGGGCATTCTCGTCGATACGACCACAGGTCTCCTCCGCTCCGATCTCAGTGCACCTTCCCAGGTGCTGGCGGGGAGCTTCTGTTCGTCACGCAGTTCGATCGCGGTTACTGCCACGCCCGTAGTTGCGCAGACATTCACGGCCACTGCGCCGACGGGATTCTCACGCAGCGTTGATTTTACGGCGACGGCGGCAGGCTGGACGACAGTTCCAGCCAGCTTCAGCACCGCTTCGGCAAGCAACCCTGCAGCGATCCAGCAACGGACGACGGCCTTCAGCGGACCGATCACCGTGGGAATAGCTGACTTCGCGACCACCGGTGGAAGCGGCCTGCGCCTCGTTGCCGACACCTCCTATCGCGGCACGGTTACCGTGACGCTGACGCCGGAAAGCTGAAGCATGGCGCGCTGTTCCATCATGTTCGCCATCGCGGTCTTGCCGTTGGGCACGATTCCGGCCGCCGCGCAGGAGACGGCGAGCGCTCGGGGGCTCCCGGTCACCGGTTCTGCGCCGCAGGTTTGCACGCTTGCTGGCGGCGAACTGCAGGCAGGTCAACTCGTCAACTTCAATGGCATTTCGGGTGACACTCTGCAGGTAACACAACTGCTGGATCAGCAGACGCTCGCTGCCCGCCCGGCGAGCGCCACCGTGTCATTCTCGGCCGTCTGCAACTATCCGCATCAGATCCGCATCCAGTCCGAAAATAATGGTTTGTGGCCCACCGATGGACGGCAAGCCACCGATGCACCGGGATTTGCGACGGCCTTGCCTTATGATGCCAACCTCACCTGGGGCAATTCTTCCGGTCAAATCCAGATGGATGCCCGCATTCGCAGCAATCGCGAGGAGCGTATCGACGTTGACCAGGCGACAGCGGGAATTGTCACTCTACGCCTTGCGATTCTCGCCGGGGCATCCAATGGCGGGGTGAATGCGCCCGTACTTGCCGGAGTTTATGGCGATACGCTGCGCATTACGCTGGAGCCGAAATAATGCGCTTCATGCTCATAACCGCGGCCCTCGCGCTTGGCGTCTCAGCCAATGCCCAAGAGGCGGATCGCGCAGATCGAGTGCTGGAACTCAGTGCGACTGCAGGTTCGGCCTGTGTAATCAGCACCCCCAGAGCAAAAGCCGTAACTAACGCCAACTTCCAGGCGACGGGTGACGGCAATGCCACGGTTGGGTTGACGCGCCTGGTTGATCCCAACACCGCCCTGCCGAGGGGAGCCAGTTTCGAGCTCGAAATTCCAGCCACGTGCAATGCCTCGCACCGGGTAACCGCCGCGTCGGGCAGGGGCGGGTTGGGCAGGATCGGAGCCGCCGGCACGCAGGCGCAGGGCTTCGCGGATCTGTTGCCCTACACGCTGCGCCTCGACTGGGCCGGGGCCAGTCAGGAGCGAAGCAGCAACGCAGGCATGCTGACCCTGGCGGTGGCGAAAGGTGCGACGGGCAATCTCGCTCTTCTGGTCAACACGCCCGATGGCGGCACGCCGCTGATTGCCGGCGACTATGACGACACGATCGTCATTCAGCTGCAGCCAACCGACTGAATTTTTTGCCTGCGGGCAGGGGGAACTTCACGTGAAATCCATTGTCTCGTTCATGTCTGCTGCTGCCGTTTCGCTGCTGCTGCCGGCTGCCTCGACCATGGCGATGACGGTGCAGCCAGTCGTGATCGATCTCAAAACCTCTGGACGTGACATGTCGCAGGTCATCACGGTCGAGAATACGTTCGCCAGCCCGTTGCCGGTCGAGCTGACTGTTCAGGAACTCCGCCTGACCGAGACCGGCGTTTCGCCGACCGGCAAGGACCCCGGAGACCTTCTCGTATTCCCCCCGCAAGCTCTTATCGAGCCGGGCCAGACGCAAACCTTCCGCGTCCAATACGTTGGCGATCCTGCTCTGGCTGGCAGCAGGCACTACTACGTCACGGTCGCACAGCTGCCGGTAAAGTTGCCTGAAGGCCAATCTGCGATCCAGATTCTCTACAATTTCCAGGTCCTCGCCAGCGTTGCGCCTGCCGGTGTTAAGCCGAAGCTGGAAGTCACAAGCGCCGAAGTTGGCAAGGATGGCGCTGGCAAGCCGGTGGCGGTCGTGACCGTTGGAAATGCTTCAGCCGTCCACGGTTACTTGAGCGGTAGCAAATTGCGCATTGTTGAAAAGGATGCCGCAGGAAAAGAGCAATTCAGGCGCACGCTTTCCGGTCCTGAAATCCAGCAGACAATCGGCTTCGGCCTCGTGGGCGGCAACCAGACCCGCAAGGTGACCATTCCTGTCGAATTGCCGCTCGCCGTTGGCACGGTTGAAGCGACGATCACACCGGAGGGCTAAGCTCATGCAGGGGCGGTCGCGGCAGATCTTCGCAATAGGAGCCAGCTTGCTTTTTGCGGGCAGGGCTCCTGCCGTCTGGGCGGACACGCTCGAACCAGGTCACGACGGCGCCGGGATGCGCGTTCCTCTGGCTCCAGCGACAAAGCTGACGGCGGCCAATCTGGCAGATCAACTGCCCGCTCCGGCATTTCGCTCGCAGAAACTCAATCCGACGGGACGCGCTGTGGTTCTGACGGTCCCTGCAAAGGACGGTGGGAGCTATCTCGGCGACGTTCCGGTGCAGATCGATGTCGACGACCGCCTGACATTTCCGGCCGCTCGCGTCGTACAGCTTCTTTCCGAGTTGCTCGCGCCAGACGTGCTGGAAAGTCTGCGGACGAGCTTTGGTGGCAAGACGCAAGTCAGTGCAGAAGATCTGGCGCCTGTTGGCATTGGCGTGGATTACGATCCACGCACGCTCGAACTGCGGTTCAGCATTCCCACTGAGAGGCGCGCGTCGCGGGCCGTTTCGGTCTCGGCGCTTGATCGATCGCGTGTTGGCGAACTTCTGAAGCCGGCAAACTTCAGTGCCTATGTCAATCTCCGGAGTTCGCTGGACCTGGTGGAGGATGGGTTTGACCAGGGACTGCGCCAACCGGTCATGCTTGTCGATGGCGCGCTACGCCTCGGCCCGATTGTGGCGGAAAGCGATGCGATCTGGCAGCCGGGAGCATTGGGTGGCGATTTCCAAAGGCTCGGCAGTCGTTTCGTGTTTGATGACACCCGGCACCTGGTGCGCATTTCTGCGGGCGACCTTGAAGCGCAGGCACGTGGTTTCCAGTCTGCACCGGACATCGCCGGGATCTCGTTCTTTCGGTCCTACAGCGTCCTCAATCCTCAACAAGTCGTGCGTCCGCGTGGTGACCGCGCTTTTCGCCTCGACCGCGCGTCTACGGTTGAGGTCATCGTCAATGGCCAGCAGGTCCGCCGGCTGCAACTGGCGCCAGGCAACTACAATCTGCGAGACTTCCCATTCACGCAGGGCGGCAATGATATTCGGCTGAATATTCTCGACGACACGGGGCGTACGGAAGTCGTCCAGTTCAACCTTTTTGTCGATCAGACCCAGCTGGCCAAGGGCCTGAGCGAGTTTGGCCTCTACGCTGGCGTGAAGGCTCCACTCGGATCGCGCGGGCCCAGATACAGCGATGATTGGATCGCCTCGGGCTACTACCGCCGAGGGCTGACCGATGCATTGACTGTTGGTGTCAACTTTCAGGCTGACGCTGATAGCCGGATGGGCGGGGTCGAGGCCGTGGTCGGCACGCCGTTCGGCACGCTTGGCACGAATGTATCTTTCAGCAAGGTTGACGGCGTCGGGTCGGGACATGCCTTCAACGCCACGTTCCAGCGCCTTATCCAGCGACCGAGCGGCCTTGGCGATACCTTCAACCTCTTTGTCGAAAGGCGGAGCCGCCGCTTCGCTCCAGTCTCGTTCTTCCTGCCTGACAATCCCTACAAGTACGAGCTGGGTGGCGGTTACACCCATGCCTTCACCACAAGCTTCTTCGGAGGCGCCGATGTTCGCTTCTCCAAAGGCCGCACTGGCAGGCCCAACGTTCAGAACTACCGCCTGAGTGCGGGTTGGCGGTTTTCAGACCGCGCAACGCTGAACGCAGAGGCGCGCTACCAGGAAGACACGCTCGGTCGGGAGTTCAGCGGATTTGTCTCGCTCATTGTCCGTCTGGGACGCTATTCCACTGTCCGCTCCGACTTTGACACCCGCGACAACCGCTTCCGCGCATCTTATCAGACTCTAAGCGGTAGCGGCGTTGGCAGCTACAACGTGACCGCCGATGTCGAACGCTCGGACAATGGGGCAGGCGTCTCGGTCAACGCCAATTATTTCGCCAATCGCGCAGAGCTTGGCTTTAGCCACTTCGGCACCTACACGCGCGGTTTCGGCGACAGTCAGAACCAGCGCAGCACTTTCCGCCTGGGCACCTCGCTGGCTCTTGCCGATGGTGCAGTTTCGCTTGGCCGCCCCATCTTTGACAGCTTTGCGATCGTGCGGCCGCACCGAAGCCTTGGCAAGGCTGACATCGTGGTAGACGCGTCAACCTTCGGCAACGCTGCAAATAGCGGTAGCTTGCGCTCGGCCACGATGCCAAGCCTGCCTTCCTATTCCGAGCGCACGGTGCCGCTTGATGTACGGAATGCGCCTCCTGGCACAGACATTGGCCAAGGTTCCTTCCGCGTATTCCCGTCCTACCGCAGCGGATACGTCGTCACCGTCGGCTCTGACTACAATGTCACAGCCCTCGGCATCATGCTCGATCTTGATGGCCAGCCGGTGTCACTGGTCAGCGGCACGGCCACGGAAGTGGCTCACCCCGAGCGGCCAGCGCAGACCGTGTTTACCAATCGCCAGGGCCGCTTCGGCGCGACCGGACTGGCGCCCGGAAAATGGCGTGTCGAAATGCTCGATGCTGCGCGCTCCACATTCGAAATCGAAATCCCCCAGAAGGCTACGGGAGTTGTCCAACTCGGGGAGATAAAGGCGGTAGAGAAGAAATGAACAGTTGGACGGTGATGTCACGCCTGCGCACTTTTCTGGCGATGGCTGCAGTTGTCTTGATAATCACTGCTGCCCAGAGTGCCCAGGCTCAGTCCAACTGCGGTGTTACCGGCAGCGGCGGAAGCACGTCCATCCAGTACGATCCGTTTGCGTCGTCCGGCCTGCAGTCGGTCGATATTCCGCTGACGCTTACGCGCGTTACGGCAGGCGGCGGGAAGAAGACGCAGGAAGCCTATTTCGTGTTGACGAAGCCGGCGGGAAGCCCTGCCTATGAAGTGCAGGCGACCGTGCCGGGTGGCGGTACCTACTTTGACGTGCTGTACGATTCCAACGCGGTGCCAAGCAATCTCCCGACCATTTCCAATATTCAGACCGGCCAGATTGCCGTGCAGTTCGGTGGGGCTGCGCAGCCGGATACGCTACAGATCAACCTGCGGGTAACCGTACCTGCCAACGTCGATCTGGCGGCTGGCGGCCTCATCCAGTTCGGAATTCGCTACGTCTGCAAGGGCACGGGCGGTTTGAACGATGTCCTGACGCCGATCGACAGTGCGGCCGCCATCTCGATCAACGTGAATGTGTTGAGCGCACTTCGCGCTAGCTTCGTTGGGACCGCTCTAGATTTCGGCGAGCTTGCCCAAGTTTCGAATGTTCAGGCGCCCACTGTAAAGACTTCTGCGTCAAACCACGTTCGCGTGCAAAGCTCGGGGCCCTACACCGTCACGCTCGGCGTCATGCCGGGCGATGCCCAGCCGTTTGTCCTGACCCCAAGTGGCGCCTCGACGACGGACAGCGGCCAGCAGATCCGCTATTCCGTCCGCTTCCTCGGGCAAAGCCGTTCTCCCACGAGTACGTCGCCCATCAGCCAGACATGCGCCCGCGCCGGGATTGGCGATGCGGTCGAAGACCGTCTGCCAGTGCAAGGAACCCTGATCGATGGCGGAGCGACCAAGGCGATCTCCCCGAACTATTCGGAGAACCTGGTCGTCACGATCACTCCGCTCGTTGCTGGATCAGTTGCACCAACGGACTGCGGCAGCATCCCGCTCTGAAAGTCAGCGTGGCTCGATGCGGAAGCGGATCGAGCCAGCAGCCTTGCCGTCAGCTTCAATCGCTATCGAGCGCGTCGTTGCGGCGGCGTGGCTCACGTCACTGATGACGACTTCGCCTGAACCGTCGAGGGCAATTGTGCGGCCATCAACGATCAGTCGGCCCGCAGCAAGCTGCTTGGAATAGGTCGCTACCACCCGGTAACCTGCACCGTTGTTGCAGAACTCGCGCAGTTCGCTCTTGTTGCCATTGGCGCTGAGCATTGCGCTGGCGCTGTTGTCCACCGCAACGCGGCAAACCAACGGCACTTGTCCGGTGATCGTGATCGAAGCGGACCCTTGCGATGCTTGCACCGCACTGCCTGCGGCAACCGTACCCAACGCGGCGAGCGCCAAGGCCGCCATCCTGCCAGAAATCATGATACAATCTCCATTAACACTCAGGCATCATGCATCGGTGCCCGCCAACGTCGGGTTCCGGTTTCTGGTTAACAATTTCCGGAAAAGCTTTAGGAATGGCGGGATTCCGGCGTTTTTTCTCCGCGACCTGCCTAAGTTTCATTACCTAAGCCGCTCGAAAAGTCTGAACGTCCCTTCCTTCTCTCCGGGAACCGCATCCGCCATTCGCGCATAGAGCCAGCGAAGCTGTCGCATCATCGCGCGTCAGTCAGGATCCGGAAGGAAGCCCGCCATGGCCGCTCGCGCATACTGGCAAGGGCAATTGCGCCTTGCCCTGGTTTCGATCCCGGTCGAAATCTATCCGGCCACGCGAAGCGGTGCGGCCATTTCATTTCACCAGATCCACGAACCCAGCGGCAAGCGCATCCGCTACGAGAAAGTGGCGCCCGGCGTCGGTCCAGTCGATCGCGAGGAGATCGTGAAGGGCTACGAGGTATCACGCGGCAATTACGTTCTGCTCGATGACGAGGAGATCGAATCCGTGCGCATCGAAAGCCGCAAGACGCTCGAACTCGTCCAGTTTGTCGGTTCGGACGAAATCGATGTGCTCTATTATGAAAGGCCCTATTTTGTCGTGCCGGCCGATGACCTTGCAGAGGATGCCTACATTGTCCTTCGTGAGGCGCTCAGAAAGACGAGAACTGTCGGGCTGGGACAACTCTCGGTCCGTGGGCGCGAGCAGTTCGTTTCGCTCAAACCGTGCGGGCGCGGACTTATCCTCGAGGTTCTGCGCTATGCTGACGAGGTACAGCGCGCGCACAACTGGTTCCGCGATATTCCCGCACGTGACGCCGACCCCGAGCTTCTCGATCTGGCAGCCAGCCTGATCGAGAAGAAGACGGCGAAGTTTGCGCCCGACAAGTTCCATGACCGCTATGTCGATGCACTCCACGCGCTGATCGAAAAAAAGATCAAGGCGAAGGGGGAGCGCATTATCGAGGATCCCGATGCTGACGAGGCTCCGCGTGGTGGCAACGTTATCGACCTGATGGCAGCGCTCAAGCAATCGCTGGGACACGACGACGAAGACGCCGACGAGGGCAGACCCCGCAAACGCGCATCTCCACCGCGCCGCAAGCGGGCCTGAGCGATGGCCGCCCGCGATCCCCTCGCAGCCTACAACGCCAAGCGCGATTTTACCCGCACGGGAGAACCTTCGGGCAAAAAGGCATCAAGCAAGACTGGCAACCTCTTCATCGTTCAGAAGCACGACGCCACGCGGCTTCACTGGGACTTCCGCATCGAAGTTGACGGGGTACTGAAGAGCTGGGCGGTAACGCGCGGCCCCAGTCCAGATCCGGAGGACAAGCGCCTTGCCGTGCAGACCGAGGATCACCCGCTGAGCTACGCCGAGTTCGAAGGGACCATACCCGAAGGCGAGTATGGCGGCGGAACCGTGATGTTGTGGGATCGCGGGACCTGGGCACCGATCGAGGGCAAAAGCGCGAAGGACCTTGAAGACGGACATCTGCATTTCCGTCTTGATGGCGAGCGGATGAAAGGCGAATGGCTTCTCATCCGCCTGAAGAAGCGGGGCAACGAGAAGCGCGAAAACTGGCTGCTGCGCAAGATCGATGACGCGTTTGCTGCAGAGGGAGATATTCTCGTGGAACGCGCGCTCACCAGCGTGCTTACCGGGCGGACCATGGCCGAAATCGCCGCCGACAAACGTTCGAGTCATTCGCTGAAGGGGAAGCGGGGAGCGGACTTCGCGGCCGAGATGCAAGCGGCAAGCAAGCACAATGCGCGGATGTCCAAGGCCAAGGCACCGCGCAAGAAGCGCGGCAACGCACCACTGTCAGCGTTTCAACCAGTCCAGCTTGCAACATTGGTCGACAGTGTGCCGGAAGGACGCCAGTGGCTTCATGAAATCAAGTTTGACGGCTATCGGGCCCTCATCGCTGCAAAAGGCAAGAATGTAAGGGTGTTTACCCGCAGTGGCCTCGATTGGTCCGAGAAGTTCTCTCCACTGATCTGCCACTTCGCAAGCCTTGATCTGCCTTCATGCCTGATCGATGGCGAGATCACGGCTTCGGACGCCGAAGGCAACCCGGATTTCTCGCGCCTGCAAGCGGTGCTGAAGCGTGGCCATGGCGAACAGGGCGAAGAAGATGCTCTTTCCTTCCATGCATTCGATCTCCTTGAACTTGATGGCGAGGACCTGAAACCGCTGTCCAATGTGGAGCGCAAGCAACGGCTTGCCGGCCTCTTGGCCGACGCTCCTCCGCCAATTCACATCGCCGATCACATCATTGGCGGGGGCGAGAAGCTGCTGGAGGCAATGTGCCGCGCCGGGCAAGAGGGCATCATCGCCAAGCGGGCTGACGCACCCTATCTGCCAAAGCGGACGCAAAACTGGCTTAAGGTCAAGTGCATCCTCCGCCAGGAATTCATCATCGTCGGCATGACGAAATCGAATGCCCGCCGTCGGCCCTTCGCGTCGCTCCTGCTGGCGCAGCGAGAAGCTGACGTATTGGTCTACAAGGGAAAGGTCGGCACGGGGTTCAATGAAGAACTGCTTGACGAATTGGCCGTCCGTTTTGAATCGCTGAGGCGAGAAGACCGCGCGCTCGAAGTGCCCAAGGCCGAAGCTCGCGGGGCGTCGTGGCTCGAACCGGTGCTCGTTGCCGAAATTGCCTTTGCCGAGTTCACCGGCGAAGGCAGGGTCCGCCATGCAAGCTTCGTCGGTTTGCGCGAAGACAAGAAGGCCGAGGACGTGACGCCAGAGAAACCTGTCCGGATCGAGAGCCCGACGGAGATCATCGCGATAAGCAACCGCTCGCGGGTGATCTTTCCCGAGAGCGGGCAGACCAAGGGCAATCTTGCAGATTACTACGCTCAGCTTGCTCCAGCGATGCTCCCGTTTCTCGCCAATCGTCCGGTCAGCCTCGTGCGTTGTCCGCAGGGGAGGGCAAAGCAGTGCTTCTTCCAGAAGCATGATAGCGGCTCGTTCGGCGAACATGTCCATCATGTCCCGATCCGCGAGAAGGATGGCGATAGCGAAGACTATCTTTATGTCGACGATGCTGCGGGCATTCTCACCTGCGTCCAGATGGGCACCATTGAATTCCACGGGTGGTGCGCACGAACCGATGATGTCGAAGCGCCGGACCGCATGGTCATCGATCTGGACCCTGACGAGGGACTTGATTTTGCGGACGTCAAACGTGCGGCAAAGGATATCCGGTCACGCCTGTCTGATCTCGGTCTGGTAAGCTTTGCGATGCTTTCGGGCGGGAAGGGCGTTCACGTCGTCGTTCCCCTGCGTCGCGATCATTCCTGGGAGGCACACGCCAGCTTTGCCGAGCGTTTTGCCAAGGCGCTCGGTATGGCCGACCCTGAGCACTACGTTGCCAACATGAGCAAGGCCAAGCGCAAGGGAAGAATTTTTGTCGACTGGTTGCGCAACCAGCGCGGCAGCACGGCAGTGATGCCCTATTCCGCCCGGGCACGCGCCAATGCTCCGGTTGCAGCGCCGATTGATTGGAACGAACTCGACGATTTCGACAAGGCCAGCGCTTTCACTATTTCGGACGCAGCCGCCCTGCTGAAGCGAAGCGAGGGCAAGCTGCTGCGAGGATGGGGGGTCGCAGAGCAATCACTTCCTGACGTGTGAGGCTTTCCCGCGCGCGGCAATATTCCGTTACACCATGTTCTCTGGACGTATCAGGCGATCGAACGTCGGTTCGTCGATCAGGTTTAGGGCCAGCGCAGCTTCTCTCAGGCTCAGATTCTCCTGGTGCGCGTGCTTGGCGATCTTCGCGGCATTGTCGTAGCCGATTTCGGGGGCAAGCGCGGTCACCAGCATGAGCGAGCGTTCGACCAGTTCCGCAATGCGCTGCCGGTTCGGTTCGATCCCCTCGACACAGCGTTTGGCAAAGCTTTCCATTCCGACCGCCAGAAGGTGCATCGAGCGCAGCACCGCAGCCCCGATCATGGGCTTGAAGACGTTGAGCTCCAGGTGCCCCTGCATTCCCCCAACGGTCACGGCTTGATGGTTCCCGATCACTTGCGCGCAAACCATTGTCAGCATCTCGGCCTGTGTCGGATTGACCTTGCCGGGCATGATGGAACTGCCCGGCTCGTTGGCCGGAAGCTCCAGTTCACCGAGGCCCGAGCGTGGACCGGAGGCAAGCAGACGGATGTCATTGGCAATCTTGGTCAGCGCCACCGCCAGCGTCGACAGGGTTCCTGAAAGCTGGACCAGCGCATCGTTCGAAGCCAGCGCCTCGAACTTGTTGGGCGCCGTGCTGAAGGGTTTTCCCGTAAGGTCGGCTATTTCCGCAGCGATCTCTTCGGCAAAGCTATCAGGTGCGTTCAGCCCGGTGCCAACCGCCGTTCCGCCTTGTGCCAGTCGAAGCAGGTGCAGCTCGATGTGTCGCAGATGATCGTGCGCATTGCGGAGTTGCTGTGCGTAGCCCGAAAACTCCTGTCCGAGAGTCAGTGGCGTGGCATCCTGCAGGTGGGTGCGTCCGATCTTGACCAGACCCTTCCACGCTATCGCACATCCGGAAAGTGCGCCGGAAAGCTTGTTCAGGGCCGGGACCAATTCGGCGTTCAGCGCCTGCACCGCCGCCACATGCAGCGCGGTGGGAAAGGTATCGTTCGAGGATTGCCCCATGTTCACGTGATCGTTGGGGTGCACCGGACTCTTGCCGCCGCGCTCACCGCAAAGCATCTCGTTGGCACGACCCGCGATGACCTCGTTCGCATTCATGTTGGTCTGTGTTCCGCTACCGGTTTGCCAGATCACCAGGGGGAAATGGTCATCAAGTTTTCCGGATGCGACTTCGGCCGCGGCCTGCTCGATGGCGCCGGCAAGATTGCTGGCAAGCCCATGCCGACGGTTCACCCGGGCCGCGGCTTGCTTGATGATACCCAGCGCATGCACCACCCCCAAGGGCATCCGCTCCATTGAACCGAACGGGAAATTGTCGATGCTGCGTTGCGTTTGTGCGCCCCAGTAGGCCTCGGCCGGCACGCGCACTTCGCCCAGGCTGTCGCTCTCGATACGCTGCATTCGCATCTCCGGTCAGGTTCGGTCGAGCAGTCGCTCCACTGTCTCGTCTGCTGTACCCTGCTTGTCGGTCGATGCACCAACTTCGCGTTCAAGCGCAGATCGCAGTCGGCAGATCTCGTCATCGGTGAGATGTTCGATGCCGACAAAGCCTTCGCGGGCCTTGTCTACCGCACGGATCAGCTCGTCCAGCTTCGCCTGCATGGCGGCAGCATCGCGGTTCTGGCTGTTCTGGATCAGAAAAACCATGAGGAAGGTGATGATCGTGGTGCCGGTGTTGACCACGAGCTGCCACGTATCACTCCACTGGAACAATGGGCCGCTCAAGCCCCAGCCGATGATGATGGCAAGCGCGATGACGAAGGTTGCGGGGCGTCCGGCCCATCCGGAAACCCGGTTGGCGACGGCGGTGAAAGCCTGATCCACCGATCAATCCTTGCGCACGTGCTCTGGCTTGCCTTTGCGACTTGTCGCGGCCAGCTCCTCCAACTCCTTCTCAGTCATCGATTTTTCCATCGATCGAGATGCACCTTTGAGGTCGTCCTTGTCGGTCTCGCCACGTTTGGCCGACAGTGCAGCGCCGGCGGCTTTCTGTTGGGCAGCTGATTTGGCTGGCATCGTCGTTCTCCGAATTGTTCCCGACGTGAACGTTCGGGCAGGTTTGCCGTTCCGAAATCCCGGCCCGCAACTGCGCCGATTTGCGTAGCGCCTGCCGTCGTGCGTGGAGCTAGGCTTCAACTATGGCGGCGGGTTCATCATTGCGACAACTGCTTGGCTCGGGGCGAATTTCCGAGGCTCTGGTCAAGGCGGGAGAGGCGCTTGCGGCCAATCCGCACGACGTCGAGGCCGGGTTCGTTGCCGCAGTTGCTCTGGCGGAGAGCGGGCGCGTTGCCGATGCGCTGAAGGCGATTGGGGCAGTGCTCAGAGCCGAACCCAGCAACGCCGAGTATCTTGCTCAACAGGCGAGATTTTTTCTTCTGGCCCGGCGGGAGGCCGATGCACTTGCCGCGGCGCGGCGGGCAGTAGATGCAGGGAGTTCGGAGCCGCTGGTGCTGGACACGATCGGCTGCGTGTTTGCCCGCCTTGGCGCGCATGACGAGGCGCTGCCCTTGTTCGAAAAGGCCGTGGCGTCTGCCCCGGAAGTGATTGAATTCCAGTTCAATCTTGGCAGCACACTGGGGTTCTTCGGCCGAGTTGACGAAGCTGCCCGCGCCTATGAGGCCATACTTGCGCGCGAGCCCGGTCATGGCCGGGCGCATCTTGCCCTTGCAGGACTGCGCCGAGCCTCCGCCGGGGCTGGAATCGCCCGGATTGCGGCTGCCTTGTCGCAAAATCCCGATCCCGAAGAGGAAGTCAGGCTGCGCTATGCCGCTTTCCAACTCTACGAGGCAGAAGGGCAACTCGACGAGGCAAACGCACAACTCTCCCTGGCCAACGCGAGGCACAGGGCCAACCTCGGCTACCAGTTCGAGACCGATCAGGCGCTGTTCGAGATCATCCGCCGCACCTTCGTCCGCGACCTGCCACTGGCCAACGAAAGCCGCCTCGGCGACGCACCGATCTTTGTCGTCGGACTGCCTCGCACCGGCACGACCCTGGTCGACAGGATCCTGTCCTCGCATGCCGACGTGACTTCTGCCGGGGAGCTTCAGGCCATGCCGCTGGCGGTGAAGCAATTGTCCGGGACATCATCGCGGCTGGTCCTCGACCCGGCGACAGTGGAGGCGAGCCGGGGCGTTTCGGCGCAGAAGATGGGGGAGCTCTATCTCGCTCGTGCGCGTCAGAATGCCGGGGCCTCCGGGCCCCGGTTTACCGACAAGTTTCCTCTGAATTTCCTGTACATAGGATACATCCTCCAGGCGCTGCCGCATGCGAGCATCGTCTGTCTGCGGCGCGGGGCGATGGACAGTGTGTGGAGCAACTACAAGCACCTGTTCGCCTTGGGTTCGCCCTACTATCGCTGGTCCTACGATCTGATCGACACGGCGCGCTATGTGCTTCTGTTCCAGCGCTTGATGGCGTTCTGGCGCCAGCGCTTTCCGGGCCGAATTCATGAGGTTACCTATGAATGGCTGGTTGCGGATCAGGAGACTGAGACCCGCAAGCTGCTGACTCACTGCGGGCTTGAATGGGATCCGGCCTGCCTCGACTTCCACCGGAACGAAGCAGCCGTGTCCACGCCAAGCGCGCAACAGGTGCGCCAGCCGATCAATACGGGATCGGTTGGCCGGTGGCGGGACCATGCAAGGCACCTTGGCGAGGTCATGGAATTCTTCGCCGCAAATGGCATACCGCTCGATTGACCAGACAGAATTGATGACGAAAAAAGGGCCGCCTGTCTTGCGACGGGAGGCCCAGTCTTCGCAGGAACTCTTGGCGTCCATGGCAGGACAAGCGGCCGGTCTGCTGAAACAGACCGGCCCGATATTCAGAACCTCAGGAAGTACTCGATGCCGACCTTGCGGGGGGCGATGACCGAGTTGCTGTAATAGCGCGAGACGATGCCATCGTTTATGATGCGGCGCGAACGGTCTTCGCCGACCGACGATATTGCGTAAGTGTTGAACAGATTGTCTGCGTAGATGCGGACCTCGTACTTGTCGCGGCGGTAGCCGATCGACGCTCGGGCCAAGAGGTAATCGGGAATGGTTTCGCCCCCGGCGCGGCCACCGATGCGCGAAAGGACTTCGCCCTGGTAGGTGGCGGTAAAGTTGGTCGAAAGAACCGCGTCGGAACCAACGTTCATGTCGTAAGTCATGCCGAGGCTTGCGGTATGCCGTGCCGTGCCCGGCAGGCGATCGCCATCGAAGACGGTGACGCGAATGTTCTTGGGCCGCCGATTGAGGTTCTGGTTGCGGATTGTCAGCAGGCCGACCACGTCCTCGGTCAACCGTGAGTCATTATAGGAGTAGCTGCCGGTGATGGTCACCCCGTCGTCCGGCTTTGCGTTGAAAGTGGCTTCGATGCCCTTCGATACCGCAGAGCCCCCGTTGGCAGTGATTCCGGCGATGCCGTATTGCGTTTGCGAGGCGAGCTGGATGCCTTCCCACTTGATGTGGTAGCCGGAAATCGTGGTCTGAAGCTTGCCGCCAAACAGCGTGGCGCGGATGCCGATTTCCTTGTTCTGGGTCTTGTCCGGACCGTAGAACTGTTCGTTCGGCAAGGCGCAGGCGTTCTGGACGTCTTCAAGGTCTTCAGGGCAAGGCGGGACGCTGTTTGGACCGCCGATGCGATACCCTTCGCTGTAGGTCCCGTAGACCATCAGGTCTGGCGTGATCTTGAATGACGTGTTGAACTTCCACACCACGCCGTCCTGGCCGGAGTCACCGCCGCCCGTATCAAAGCGCAGCACCGGTACCGGTTCGAGCAGAGGCAGTGAAATGCCACCGTCCGTCTTTGCATCATAATCAAAATAGCGGCCACCGGCGGTAACCTGCCACTGCGGCGTGATCTCGAAGGTGCCTTCGCCGAATATGGCCTTTTCGATGATCTTGCTGTTGTTGAAGCTCGCGTACTCGATCGGCTCGGGATAGGCGGGCGAATAGGTTACCGGGCCGAAGTAGAATTCGGGCAGGCCGGGGGTCACTTCTCGGTATGTGCCCCTGGTCTTGCGCTCGTTGTAGAAGCCGCCGACTACCCAGCTGAACGGTCCGCCGTGCGTCGAGACGAAGCGCACTTCCTGGTTGAACTGCTTGATGTCTGTTGCCGAGCGGGTGAAGCCCGAGAACTGCGGAAACAGTTCATAGCCATAATCGAGGTCGAGCAGAAGGTCGGTAACGTCTGCTGAACTGCGGATTTTCTGATGCGAATAGGCGGTTGCCGAGACCATCTGGGCAATGTCGCCCAACTCGATCTGGACTTCGCCGCTGACCAGGTGGACCTTGCGCCTTGACGGTTCCAGATAGCGCGAAACCGCTTCGTATCGACCGGTCCCGAAGACGCCGGCGCCATTGACCTGACGACCGTTGGTCGACGTGTCCTGGAAAGCATAGTTGATGTAGATGCCAATGGTTTCCGAGGGAAACAGCGCGAGCGTGTTGCGGGTGGTGAAGGTATGCTCGAAGTTGGCATCCTTGTAGGTATAGAGGTTGGCCGCAATCTGCTCCGGGGTTCCGAGCGGATCGGTGCGCGACGTGGTCGGGCCGCCAGGCTGGGGTAGTGAGACGCCCGGTTCGCGCAGCAGCGCGACATAATCGATGAAGCCGGGATCGTTGTAGTACCCGACCGTCGAGCGCAATGCGACCTTGTCGGTAATGATCGGAATGTTGATCGTGGCGTCAGCCTGGAAGCCGGGATCGTCTGCCTGCGCCACGTCATAGACACGGCCGTGGAAGCTGGCCGACCAGCGTGTCGGGTCCGGCCGGTTGGGGATGTAGCGGATGGCACCGGCAAGGGTTCCGACGCCGTACAGGGTGCCTTGCGGGCCAAGCAGCGTTTCAACGCGCGCAATGTCGAGGAGCTTGAAATCCTGGTAGAGCGGCACCTCGCCAAGATAGATGGCGACGGCGTTGTCGGAGTTGTTCCCGGTCACACCGACGTCCGCGGCAGAAAGGCCGCGCATCACGATCGAGCCGGTAGAACGCGGACCGGTGTCGAGGATCGTGAGGCCGGGAGTGAAGGCTGCGAGGCCACGGACATCGTCGATGCGCTTTTCCGTCAGTTCGGCACCACCGACTGCAGTGATGTTGATCGGAACATCCTGGAGAGAAACGGCCCGGCGCGTGGCAGTGACGACGATGGTGCCGCCCTCGCTTGCAGCGTCAGCTTCGGCTGAAACTTCGGCGCCGTCGGCGGCCGGGGCTTCCTGTGCGACAGCAGGAAGAGCCGCGATGCTGGCCAGCGCGCTGGCTGAAAGGAGCGCTGCGCGCTTCAGGGAAAACATCATGAAACCCTCACTTTGTTGTTTTGTCTCTTGTGGCTTCAGTCACCCTCGCCATCGGTGCAGCGCTGGCTCTGGCTTGAGCTCTGTTCGCGGCGCCGATGCATTTCTCCCCGGTATTCGATCCGGAATGGGGCGAAGCTAACCGCTGCATGCCGCGCGACTATGGGTCATTTGACGTACTGCAGCGGCCTTCGGGGCGGGTTCGCACCTTTGGGTGTACGTAGATCGGCCCATCCTCTGACGGCGCGGTCTTGGCCACTATCACCTGCATGGAACGAGCCAGGCTGGATTCTGCGGGACGGGCGGCTGCATCGGGCATGTCGCGCTCCACCACGATCGTTCCCGAGCGTCGCTCCTACAATCAGTGGGCGGCGGTCCAGACGCTCGATGACTTCGCACATCGCCATACCGGTGAGGAAGCGCGACAAGGCCCGGCTTCGCGCGTGGTGGCAGCAGCGCTGGGGACGAGTTCCTCGCTGGTCTACGAGGCAATCGGAGCGGCCATCACCGTGCTGTACGGCCTCAAGGTCGGCATTGCGGCGATTGTTACGGGTTGCCTGATCCTGCTCCTGATCGGTCTTCCGATAACCCTGAATGCTGCGCGGCGAGGGATCGATGTCGATCTGATCTCGCGCGGGAATGGCTTTGGCTACCTCGGTTCGACCATCAGCACGCTGATCTACGCCACCTTCACCTTCCTGTTGCTCGCGCTCGAAGCGAGCATCCTTGCTGACGCGCTGCGGCAGGCGACGGGCTTGCCGCTCGAGCTCGGTTACTTTGTCGCGACTTTCGTCGTGGTGCCGCTGGCGCTCCAGGGCATGCGTTTCATCGCACGTTTTCAGGCGTGGACGCAGCCCATTTGGATTGCGCTGCAACTGGTGCCGGTTGCCTACATTGCCTGGAACATTGGCGACGTCGGAGACGTGTGGAGCGGGTTCAACGGGGTATACGCGCCACGCTCTGCCCTCGTTTCGTTCGGTTTTGCGCTTTCGGTCATGCTCTCGCTGCTGCCGCGGATCGGTGAACAGGCCGGGCACCTGCGCTTCCTGCCTCCGCCAGAGCAGATCGGAGTGCAGCGATGGTGGAGCGCGGTGCTGCTCGGCGGTTCGGGCTGGGTCGTGATTGGCGGCCTGAAAATGGCCATCGGCGGGGTGCTGGCAGCCTGGACGATTGGCCGGGGAATTGCGCCCGATGCCGCGGCATCAGTCAGCCGCATCCACGTGCAGGCTTTCGCCGCCATCGGAGGTGGCCGCGAGGCGGGGGTGCTGCTGGTGCTGCTGTTCGCGGTGGTCTGCCAGACGCGTGCGAACCTGACCAACGCCTTTGCCGGGTCGGTTGCGTGGTCGAACCTGTTTGCGCGGCTGACGCAGGGGTACTCTTCCCGCCATGTCTGGCTGCTGTTCAATGTCGGTCTGGCAGCCATGCTGCTGTTCTTTGGCATCACCCGTTCGTTCGACGTGGTGATGATCCTCTATGCAAGCCTTGCAGCAAGCTGGATCGGACCACTCGCGGCGGACCTTGTGGTGTCACGGGCCTTGCGGCTCAACCCGGCTGGCCCCGAGTTTCAGCGGGCTTACCTCTATGATGTGAACCCTGTCGGCATCGGGGCGATGCTGTTGTCGCTGATCGCTTCGGCGGTATGCCAGCTCGGGTTTGCGGGGGAAGTGGCGCAGGCCTTTTCGCCAGTCATCGGGCTGGTCGTGGCATGCCTTGCCGCGCCGCTGCTCGCCGGGCTTACGCACGGGCGTTATTATCTTGCCCGCAGGAGAGAGGCCGGGGCTCCGGCGCGGGTCGCCTGCGTGATCTGCGAGAATAGGTTCGAGCGAGCCGATACTGCACATTGTCCGTTCTATTCCGGCGCGATCTGTTCGCTGTGCTGCACGCTGGAGACGCGGTGCCACGATGCCTGCAAGCAGGGTGCCCGCGCCACCGAGCAGTTCACCAACATCGCCGAGCGCCTGCTGCCGCGCGTCCTGGCGCGCCATGTCCACACCACCACCGGGCATTTCGTTGGCGTGGCCGGAGCGTTCACGCTGGCCAACATGCTGGTGCTGGGCCTGATCGGACGCGAGTATGCGCGCTACTATCCGGCGCTTTCGACCCACGTCTGGTCGATCCTGCTTGCGGTGTTCCTGGTGTTCTTCTTCATGTCGGGCGTGGGCTCCTGGTTCATCGTGCTGGCGCATGAAAGCCGGCGGGCCGCGCTGGACGAGACACGGCGGCATCTGGGGGAACTGGAGCAGGAGATCGTCGCGCATGAAGCGACCGACGCTGCGCTGCAGAAGGCTCGCGAGGTGGCCGAGAACGCCAATGCCGCCAAGAGCCGCTACCTCGTTTCGGTGAGCCATGAGATCCGCTCGCCGCTCAATTCGATCTACGGCTACGCGCAATTGCTGGAGCGCGGGAGCGACCTGAATCCGGGCGAGGTGGGCAAGGTCATCTGCCGGTCGAGCGAGCACCTTTCCAATCTGGTCGACGGGCTGCTGGATATTGCACAGGTCGAGGCGGGCGTGCTGCGGCTGTCGCGCGATACCATCCGGTTGCCGGCGTTTGTCGAGCAGATCGCCAACATGTTCCGGCCGCAGGCGCAGGCCAAGGGGCTGACGTTCCGGCTCGAGACGCCCAAGCAACTGCCCGAGTTCGTGCGGGGCGACCAGAAGCGGTTGCGGCAGGTGCTGATCAACCTGATCTCGAACGCGATCAAGTTCACGCCGGCCGGCTCGGTGACCTTCCGCATCGGCTGGCGCGGCGAGATCGCGACGTTCGAGGTGATCGACACCGGCATCGGCATTGCGCCCGAGGACATGGACCGCATCTTCGGCGCGTTCGAGCGGGGAAACAGCAATTCCGTGGCGGGCCAGCCGGGGATAGGTCTTGGCCTTGCGATCACCTCGACGCTGGTCCACGTGATGGGTGGAGACCTGACCGTCGACAGCACGCTGGGGGAGGGCACGCGGTTTGCGCTGCGGCTGATGCTTTCCCGCCCGGTGACCCAACCGGTGCAGAGCCATCGCGCGGATGTCATCACCGGGTATGAAGGCGAGCGGCGCCGGGTGCTGGTGGTGGACGACGATGCAGCGCAGGCCTCGGTTATCGAGAACCTGCTGCGGCCACTGGGCTTTGTGGTTACCGGTGCGCGCGACGGGGACACCGCGATCGCGCTGGCTGCGGCGACGCGGCCCGACATCGTCTTCATGGACATCTCGATGCCCGGCAAGACCGGGTGGGAGACGGCCGGCCTGCTACGAGCGGCGCACGGCGGTTCCTTGCGGATTGTCATGGTTTCGGCCGACGCGCACCAGTTCAGGCGGGGCGGAGACGGGCACGATCCGCACGACATGTTCCTGACCAAGCCGATTGAACTCGACAGCCTGCTCGATGCGCTTTCCTGGCAGTTGGACCTGACCTGGACCGTGCAGGATGGCAGTCCGCGAAAATCGCCCGCGGCCGCGACGGTGGAACTGCACTTGCCGGCTGCAGCACTGCCTTTTGTACCCGAGATCGAAAGCCTCGCGCGGATCGGCAATGTCCGCGCGATCCAGACCCGCCTCTCAGAGCTTGAGGATGCCGTCCCCGATGCAGCCCGCTTCGTCGCACACCTTCGTTCCAGTCTCGAATGCTTCGATTTCAAGGGCCTGCGCGAAGCCCTCCGACGAGGCGTCGTCAATGTTCAGTGATACCATTGCCGGGCAGGCCGGGCGCGACACAGTGCTTGTCGTCGACGACAATCCCGAATCCCTGCATTTCCTGATCGACACGATCGAACGGGCCGGGATGACCGTGCTGATCGCCACGAATGGTGAGAATGCCCTCGAGCTGCTGGAGCACGTTGCTCCGGATCTGATCCTGATCGATGCGATCATGCCGGGACTGGACGGGTTCGACACGACGCGAGCGATCAAGAAGCAGCCGCGGCTGGCGGACATCCCGGTGATCTTCATGACCGGTCTTACCGAGACCGAACATGCAGTCCGGGCGCTGGACGCGGGCGGAGTGGACTATGTCCGCAAACCCATTGCGATCGAGGAACTGCTGGCGCGGATGCGGGTGCATCTTGCGGGCGCGCGGGTCTCGCAGGCGGGAAGGTCCGCTCTCGACGCAACCGGCAGGCATCTTTTCGCGGTGGACCGTGCGGGGCAGCTGCTTTGGGCAACGCCGCAAGTGGAGCACCTGATGGCGTCGATGGGCGGCGGGGATCGGTTGCCACCGGACTTTGCCGGGCCGGTTGCCCGCTTGATGGCCCTGCGTGACAATCCGGACGCGACCTTGCGTTTCGAGGCCGGGGCGCAGGTCGTCGAACTGGTCCTCGTCGGACCCGTACGTCGCGACGAGGGCGAGGGGCGGGAGGTGCTGGTGCGGTTGAATCTCATCCGCGAAGGCGCCGACCTGGAGCGCCTGCGAGACCGTTATGGGCTGACCCAGCGGGAGGCCGAGGTTCTGCTGTGGATCAGCTATGGCAAGCCCAACCGGGTGATCAGCGAGATCCTGGGGATCAGCCCGCGCACGGTGAACAAGCATCTGGAGCAGGTTTTCGAGAAGCTGGGCGTCGAGACACGAGCGGCGGCGGCGGCTTTCGCGGTGCGGACAATTGCCTGAGGCCGTGCCCGGTTACCGAATTGGCGAAGGGTCCCGCTCTCTTCCTTCGCCATGCTGCGGGAAAGGCGCTAGGACAGGTCGATGACCTTCGGAGCCCTTTCCCGCAGCGCCTTGCTGACCCTTCTTATGGCTGCCCGACCTGCGCACGCAAGCAGCCATGACGTCAAGATAACCCGCGATGACTGGGGCATTGCCCATGTCGATGGCAGGACCGATGCCGATGCCGTATTCGGCGCAATCTATGCGCAGGCGGAGGATGATTTCCCGCGCATCGAGGCGAACCTGCTGACTGCGCTGGGGCGACGGGCGGAGACCGAGGGCGAGGACTTTCTGTGGCAGGACCTGCGACAGCGGTTGTGGATCGATCCGGACGCTCTCAAGCGCGACTATGCGGCTTCGCCGGCTTGGCTGCGCAAGCTCATGGATGCCTGGGCGGCCGGCCTGAACCATTACATCGCGACCCACCCGCAAGACACGCCGAAAGTCCTGACCCGCTTCGAGCCATGGATGGCGCTCTCATTTACCGAAGGATCGATCGGTGGGGACATCGAGAAGGCAGCGCTCAAGCCTCTCGCCGCGTTCTACGGTGGTGAAGCAAGCCCCCTGGCGCTGGCAAGGGAAATGCTGCGGGACGACGAGCCGCGCGGTTCGAATGGGATCGCGATAGCGCCCAAGCGAACGGCGAATGGCAATGCTTTGCTGCTTATAAACCCGCATACCTCGCTCTTCTTCCGATCCGAGCTGGAGATGAAGAGCGGGGAAGGGCTGCATGCCTATGGCGCCTCAACCTGGGGGCAGTTCTTCATCTATCAGGGCTTCAACGAGAAGCTTGGCTGGATGCACACCACCAGCGGTGCCGACAACGTCGACGAATTCGTCGAGACAATCGCGCGAAGGCGGGGCAAGTGGCTTTACAAGCGCGGATCTGCATTCAAGCCGTTCGCGGTGAAGCCGATCGTTCTGCGCTTCCGCAAACCGGATGGAAGCCTGGCCGAGCGAACCTTCCGGACTTACGCCAGCGACCATGGACCAATAGTGCGGCAGAGCGGTGAGGGAAAGAGCCGCAAGTGGATTGCCCTTTCCTTGATGCACCGGCCAATAGCTGCGCTCAGCCAGTCATGGTTGCGCACAAAGGCCCGCGATAAGGCGGAATTTCTCAGGATCGCCGAGTATCGCGCCAATTCGTCGAACAACACCCTGTACGCCGATCGTGCCGGCAATATCGCGCTGCTCATGCCGCAATTCGCGCCCCGTCGGAATGCGAGGTTCGACTATCGCGAACCGGTGGATGGGAGCGATCCTGGCGCCGATTGGAAGGGGCTATATGGGCCGGCAGAGCGGCCTGACGTGGTCAATCCGCAGTCAGGCTGGGTCTACAACTCCAACGATGCGCCGTGGCGCGCGGCAGGGGAAGGCACGCTGAATGCGGCGCGCTGGCCGGCGACGTTCGACCAGGTCGGGGCCAATCCACGCGGCGGCCATGCGCTTGAGCTGCTGGGCAAGGCGCAGGGGCTCGATCTGGAAAGCCTGCGGGCGCTCGCCTACGATCCGCACATGCCGCTGTTCGAAGACCTGATTACGGGGCTGGCGCAGGTGGCTGCAACAGATCCGCTGAGCGGGCCGGTTGCGCTACTCAAGGGCTGGGACCGGCGATGGTCGGCAGGTTCACAGGCCATGAGCCTTGCACACTATTGGGGCGACGAACTGGAGGCTGACGTGCGCAAGTCGCTGCCGCGCACCGGCAACGTCTTCGCCGCGATGCGGGCGACGACGGAGCAGCAGCGCAGGGCGGCGCTTGCACGCGCGGTTGCGCGCTTGCAGGCCGACTTTGGCGGGTGGCAAGTGCCTTGGAGCGAGGTCAACCGCTATCAGCGCACCACTTCGGACATCATCCAGCCGTTCGCTGACCACAAGCCCAGTTTGCCCGTGGCATTCTCTTCGGCCCGCTGGGGTTCGTTGGCATCGTTTGGGACGAAGCAATATCCGGGAACCAGGCGGTGGTACGGCACGAGCGGGAACAGCTTTGTGGCCGTGGTCGAGTTCGGCCCGAAAGTGAGGGCCATGGCGGTATCGTCGGGCGGGGCCAGTGGCCGCGAAGGGTCACCCCATTTCAACGATCAGGCCGAGCTATATGCGGCAGGAAAGATGAGGGCGGTCTACTTCTACCCCGAAGACATTAAGGGGCATGTCGAGAAGACCTATCGCCCCTGAATGATCGCTTCAGCGCGCGCCAGGTCTTCGGGCGTGTCGATATCAAGGGCAAGATGCTGATCCAGCGGGATTGCTGGTGCATCGCGCAGCAGGGCAGCGGCTCCGCGATCACCTTGCAGCGAGCGCAGAGCCGGAAAATGCCGCGCGCCGAAGATGGCAGGAACCATCGTGCGATCGGCCACGCTGGTGCCAATGTGATCGCCATCGAACGCCTGAATGAGATTCTCGAAATGGCTGGTCGGCACGAGCGGCATGTCTGCGAGGGCAATCAAGGCAGCGCAGGCATCGGGAATTTCGCCAATGCCAGTGGCAATCGAGCGGGACAGTGGAGCGCCGATTGGTTCGAGCGCGATCCTCTCGAAGCCTTCGACCTCGGGCGTAGCTTCGGAGCAGATGATCAGCTTTCGCTTGAACGGCAAGGCTGCCAGACGGTCACCGAGGTGCCGGGCCAGTGGCCGGCCTGCAAGCGTCGCGGCAAGCTTGCTGCCGCCGAAGCGACTTCCGCGCCCGGCAGCGAGGAGAACGACGACGATGTCGGCAACTGTCATTGCTCTGCGTCGGCCAGGGATTCGCCTGTCCAGTAGGTCCAATGCGCGAGAGTGTTGTATTCGGCAACGAGTTCGGCGAGCAGGGAAACGGCAAGCGTTGCCGGATCGCGGGTGGAAGGAATAAGCCCGATATGGCCGCGCAGACGCGCGATCTGTTCCAAGGGGACGCCGCTTGCCTGCAAGGCATCAAGCCTTGCGCGATGTGTGCGCCGACTGCCGATGGCGCCGTGGTAGAATGCCGGGAGCGCAAGCGCCTGCGGCAGCAGATGCTCTTCCCAATCGCGCCCGTGAAACAGGAACACGATAGCGGACCAGTGATCGGACGCGGTCAATGGTAAGGTTGAGCGCACCTGGATGCGGGTGGTCGCGATCTCGAGAGCGGCAAGGTCCATGCAAGTGCCGACGTCAGGGGATAGTGCATGAACTTGTGCGCCGAAGGCTTTGGCCAATCTGGCAAAAGCCGTAAGATCTTCGCCTTGGCCCAATGCATGAATGCGCAATGCCGGCTGGTAGCAGTGGGTCAGACATTCGCCATTCCATGGCGCTTCCTGCGCGTCTGCCACCACTGTGACCCGATCGCATTCCAACCGAAGTGCGGCTGGCTGGCGTTCTCCCAGCAAATCGAGAGCCTTGCGGATCGACGCAGTATCCGGGCGAGGCGTGAACAGGAGATCTATTCCCCCACCGCACGGCAGGCGAATGTCGATATAGGGGGAACCGATACCGTAACGGACCACATGCCCCCAGCCGTCGGCCAGCGTTTCCAGTGCCTCCGCCGCCACGGCGTCTTCAATGCAACCGCCTGAGAACGAACCAACCCGTCGACCGTCTGCCGCGACGGCCATTTGCGTGCCAATGCCGCGCGAGGATCCGCCGATCACCGCAACCAGAGTGACGAGCACGGTCTCCACGCCTTCATCCGCACGAGCGGACAAGAAGCGAAGAATGTCTAAGGGAGTCGTCGCGACCATGCGCCGCGGGCTATATCATCTCCAACGGAAGGCGGCGATGCCGTTTTCCTGTGAGCGAGTAGATTGCGTTCGCCAGAGCAGGAATGACCGGAGGAAGAGCCGGTTCGCCAAGACCGGTCGGCGGGAAGTCTGTCTTAACGAATTCGACCACGATTTCTCGAGGCGCCGCATCAATCCGCATGAGGGCGAAGTCCCCGAAATTCTCGGCGGTGATTGCGCCGTTCTCTTGCACGATCTTCTGTCCAACGAGCGCCTGGCCAATTCCATCGATCACGCAGCCTTGCGCCTGGTTCAGCGCGTTGATCGGATTGATGACGTGCGCGCCGATGTCGCCTGCCACCCAGACCTTATCGATCTGGATGTTGCCGTCCTTCATCGAAAGATCAACAATTTCAGCGAAATAGCCAAGGTGGCTGAAGTAGAAGCCGAAGCCGCGGCCCTTTTTGCGGCCTTGCCATCCAGCGGACTTGCACACCGCGTCGATCACGCCGCGCGCCCGGCCGGTGTGGAACTTCACGCGCTCGCCCGGGATCTCGCGCGGTGCCCCGAGGGTGCGGCGCATGAACTCGGGGAGATCGAGCCCTGCGACTTCGGCAACCTCGTCCATGAACGACTGCCACACGAACGACATGGCGTTCGAGGTCGGCGCGCGCAGCCAGCCGGTGGCGAGGTTGGTCGCCATGTAGCTGGCGCCGAGGTCGAGGTTGGGCACGACCGGCGCGGGGAACTCGCTCGGCGCCATCTGCGCGGCGCGGATCGGTTTGCCATCAGCGCCGAACGTCACGAAGTGGTCCTTGAGGGCAATGAGCGCCCCGTTGGCATCGAGACCGGCGGTGAAGCGGTGCCAGCCGGCGGGGCGGTAGAAATCGTGGCGGAAATCGTCCGTGCGGTCGTAGAGGACCTTGACCGGCTTTCCGGGCATGGCCTTCGCGACCTGGCCGGCGATCACCATGTAGTCATTCATCAGGCGACGTCCGAAGCCGCCACCGATCCGTGTCATGTGGATGGTAAGGTCATCGGCGTTCAGGCCGCATAGCTTGGCGGTTTCCTCGCGGCCGCCCGCGGGCGCCTGGCTGGGCGCCCAGATCTCGAGCTTGCCGTTCTGGAACATCGCCGTGCAGTTTTGTGGTTCGAGCGATGCGTGGGCGAGGAAGGGGTATTCGTAGTCCGCCTTGACCACCTTTGCCGCCTTGGCGAGCGTGGCGTCCGGATCGCCGACCTTGAACAGGCTGGCTTGCGGGGCGTTGCCGACGATCTTCGCGGCGTCGGCTTCGTATTTGGCGGTTGAGAAGCCTGTGACGGCAGCGTCGTCCCATTTCAGGCCAAGCTTTTCGCGTGCCTTGCTGGCTTTCCACCAGCTGTTGGCGATGACGACCACCGTGTCGGACTTGCCCTGTGGAACGAAGCCGCTGTTGACGGCGACGACGCCGAGCACGCCGGGGATGGCTTTTGCCGCCGCGTCATCGAACGAGGCGACCGTGCCGCCGTGGGCCGGGCACTTGACGATGGCGGCGTGAACCATGCCCGGGAGGCTGGTGTCGATGCCGTAAAGGGGCTCGCCCTTGACGATCTTCGGCACGTCGACACCGGGCTTGGACTTGCCGATGATCGTGAAGGTCTTCTCGTCCTTCAACTGGACCTTGGCGAGATCGGGCGGGGTTTCGGCAGCGGCGGCCCTGGCCAGAGAGGCGTAGGTCAGGCTCTTGCCGGAGGACGGCTGGACCACGGCACCCCTGGCCGTGGTGAGGCTGGCGGGATCGACACCCCACTTCTTTGCTGCAGCGGAAACAAGCATGGCGCGGGCTGCGGCGCCGACCTGGCGCATGGGTAGCCAATTGCGCGGTGTTGCCGTGCTGCCTCCTGCGGTCTGTACGCCATAGATCTTTTCGTTTGCATCGGTCTGCTCGATGCGAACCTGCTCCCAGGCGATGTCCATTTCCTCGGCGATCAGCATGGGCAGCATGACCTTTACGCCCTGTCCGATCTCCGGGTTCTTGGCACCGATGGTCACGGTATTGTCGGCATTGATGCGGACGAAGGCGTTGAGGACGTCGGCGGGTGCAGTGGCCGTTGCAGCGGCGAGGACGACCGAAGCGTCGAGAGTGAGTGCCGTGCCGCCAGCCAGCGAGGCGGCGATGAACGAGCGGCGGGAGAGGGTCAACTGGTCGCTCATGCTGCAGTCTCCTCAGCCGGAAGGCCTGCGGCGGTGCGGATGGCGGCGCGAATGCGCATATAGGTTGCGCAGCGGCAGATGTTGCCGCTCATCCAGCCGTCGATATCGGCCGGTGTAGGTTTCGGGTTCTGCTTGAGCAGTGCGGTGGCGGACATGATCTGCCCGGCCTGGCAATAGCCGCACTGCGGCACGTCGAGCGCGACCCATGCGTCCTGCACGCGCTTGCCGAGCGCATTGAGGCCGATGCCCTCGATCGTGGTGATCGACTTGCCGGCGGCATCGGCAATCGGCGTCTGGCACGAGCGAACGGCATCGCCATCGAGGTGAACGGTGCAGGCACCACACAGGCCAGCGCCGCAGCCGAACTTGGTCCCCGGCATGTCGAGATCTTCGCGTATTACCCAGAGCAAGGGCTTGTCTGCTTCGGCTTCGACAACGCGTTTGCGGCCGTTTACGGTGAGGGTAATGCTCATCGCCTGAAATCCCTGGATGATCCGGAAGGGCAAAGCGGGACGCCTGATGGCACCGGCTTGTGACTTCCGGAATCTGGACAGGCATCCGGTGTGGGTCAAGCGCCTTGTTGGGCAAGTAACCGTTGGGCGGCAATCGGTGCAAGCGCGACCTTGGTCTCTGGACGGCGCGGTGTTATGCGCGGTGCGTAATGGCTGCGCTTCCCGAGACCTTAGACACCGACTTGCCATCCGCCCGGCGGCCGGGAACCTACGCTCGTGGGACGGAGACGGTCGACGCGATCATCAAGGCGGCGCTGCGCGTCCTGATCGATGAGGGGGCAGGGGCCTTTACCATTCGGCGGATCGCTGCGGAATGCGGGATGAAAGTGGGGAATGTCAGCTACCACTTTCCCAAGAAGGAACTGCTGATCCAGACGCTGCTCGATGACATCATCGGGAACTATGACAAGCTTCTCGAGCGCACCGTCCGTCAGCCTGGTCTCGACGCCGAGGAGCGGCTGCGACTGATCGTCGTCATGTGCCTCGACGACATCGCGGGCAAGCGAACCACCAGGCTGTTCACGGAGCTGTGGGCTCTGGCCAACCACAACGAATTCGTGGCCGACCGTGTGCGCCTGTTCTATCAGCGCGTGCACGAATTCATCGCGGAGTATATCGCTGAACTGAACCCGTCACTGAGCGCGCAGGAGGTCCGCGATGTCGCGCTGTACATCAGTGCGTCCATGGAGGGGGCGACGCCTTTCCTCGGATACCAAAAGCCTTGGGCCTCGCGGATGAGCGCCTATACCGCAATTGCGACACATGCGCTGGTATCGCTTGCCAAGTCGATAACTTCGGCAGAAATTGCGGGCTTGACCAACCGCAGGTAGCGCATCGTTTCGCACACGCAAAAAAGGCGTTGACCGAATCTGGACATGCGTCAAGTCTCTGCCCTGCGGACTGGCAAAGGGGGCCGAGATGACGCTTCAACGCAAGGTGGCGCGAGTTGTTCTGGGTTCGATGCTGACCGGAGCGCTGGCAGGTCTTCATGCCATGCCGCCATTCGCCGAAACCGTGGTGCCGGAGGCCGAAGAGCCAGGCGTGATGACCTTGGAGCCGCCCAAGGCAAGCTGGTTCTACGTCCGTGGCGGCTGGGGATCGGCAGGTTCGAGCATCTTCGACGCTGGCACGGGCAAGATGGTCGGCATGGTCAACACCAGCCGCGATTCCGATATGGCGATCGACCCATCGGGCAAGTTCTACTACGTTGCCGAAACAATCTGGTCCAAGGTCAACCGTGGCACGCGCCAGGATCTGGTTTCGGTCTACGACAGCAAGACTCTGAAGCTGGTAAGCGAAATCCCCACGCCGGGGCGCCTGATCGTCGGCGGGTTTACGACCAACTTCGTGCTGACTGACGATGGCAAGACCGCCTACGACTACAACTTCGATCCGGCCTCGTCGGTGAACATCATCGACATGGTGAAGCGCAAGTTCGTGCGTGCGGTGGAACTGCCGGGGTGCGCGGGGATGATTCCCAATCCGGGCGTGGGGTTTTCCTCGCTCTGCGCAGACGGCACGATCGCGACCGTGGCCATCAAGGGCACAACGCAGGACATCACGCGGACCGAGCCGTTCTTCGACGCTGCGGCAGACCCGATCTTTTCGAACACCGTCTATGATCGCAAGAAGAAGCAGGCGGTGATGGTCAGCTATACCGGCCTGATCCGCACGGCTTCGATCGGTGCCAAGGTCGAGGTCAGCACGCCGTTTTCGATCCAGGAAGCGGGCGGGATGAAGTCCGCCGATGTCAAGCCGCTCGATATTGCCTGGTATCCCGGCGGGATGCAGCCAGTTGCGCTGCACAGGCCCAGCGGCACGCTGTGGGTACTGATGCACAAAGGCGAATACTGGAGCCACAAGGAAGGCGCCGAGGAAATCTGGGGCGTGGATCTGGCGGCCAGGAAGCTGGTCAAGCGCATTCCCGTGGAAGGCAAGCCGGGCAACATCCAGATCACGCAGGACGATGCGGCCATGATCATGGTCAACGGCTACAAGGGCGATGCGCAGGTCATTGATTCCAAGACAGGCGAGGTGAAGCACGAGATCGAAAACGCCGGTGGCGGCTTGATCACCGTCGTGGAGCCGATGTGATCACCGGCGACGCCTTGAGCATGCAGACAGCAATGGGGATCGCCGGCACGGCAGGCGCGATCGGTGTTGGCGCGGTGTTCGTTGGCGCTGGCATTGCAAAGTTGCGCAGCCGGCGGATATTTCCCGGCGTCGTCGCCAACTATCGCTTGCTGCCGGAGGCATTGGTTCCGGTGGTCGCGGCGACGCTGCCTTTTGCCGAAGTGGCGGTTGGGGTTGCGCTGATCGGTGGCGTTCGCCTTGCAGCAGTGCCGGCTGCTCTGTTGCTGCTGGTCTTTGCGGCGGCCATGGCGATCAACATCGGCCGGGGCCGTTCGCACATCGATTGCGGGTGCGGCCGGTCTGAACTTCGTCAGCCCCTCAGTCGTGCGCTCGTCACACGCAACATCGTGCTGGCTCTGCTGCTGGTTCCCGCGCTGCTGCCACAGCCGCAGTTCGCTTCGGCACAATGGCTGATCGGCCTAGCCGCTGGCACGGCACTTTATCTTCTAACCCTTCTGGCCAACGCATTGGCTGCGCTGGCGCAAGGGCCTCTCGCCATGGAAAGGAATTCGCGATGATGACGGCACTGATCGTTGGGCAGGTCCTGTCATGGCTGGTGATCATCGCCCTGGTGGTGGCGCTGCTGGCGCTGGCGCGGCAAGTGGGCGTGCTGCACATGCGGGTGGCTCCGGCGGGCGCCTTGCAGACCAGCGGCGGGCCTGCGGTCGGGGGCAAGGCTCCTGCGGTTCCGGCGCACACATTGGATGGCAAGCACGTGATCGTTGGTGGACCTGATAAAAACGTGCCGCTTCGGCTGTTGATGTTCGTCTCGGCAACGTGCCCGCTGTGCAAGGGCCTGATCCCGGCGGCGCGCTCCTTTGCCAAGGACGAGCGGGTTGAACTGACCTTCGTCGGCGACGACGACGCACAGGTGCAGCGGGGGCTGATCGCGGCGCAGGGGCTGGAAAGCTACCGCTTCATCAACGGACCGGAGGTGGGGCAGGCGTTTGAGGTGGGCAAGCTGCCTTACGCGGTGCTGCTCGATGCGGACGGCACGATCCTGTCAAAGGGCCTGGTAAACAGCCGCGAGCATCTCGAGAGCCTGGTGGTGGCGCATGAAATGGGGATCGCCACGGTGCAGGATTACATCGGCAAGCTGAAGACTGTCGCTGCGGCCTGATCGGTCACGCGCATCCAAAGGATCATAGGGGGCATTCGATGAAGCGTTTCAATCCCGATGCGATGGGCGAGAAGCTTTTGCGGCGCTTTGCTGGCGGAACATCGCGTCGTGGCATCCTTGCGCGGATGGGGGCGGCGCTGGTGGCGGCGCCGGTCTTCCCGCTGCTGCCGGTGAGCCGCGCCGAGGCGGCCAAGCCTGATCGTTCGCCCGAAGCCAAGACCGCGTTTGCGCGCAGCGCGCAGACGACCGACCAGACCAAGTGCAATTACTGGCGCTATTGCGCCATCGATGGCGCGCTGTGCACCTGCTGTGGCGGGGGCATCCATACTTGCCCGGCAGGCGCCGAACCATCGCCGGTTTCGTGGGTGGGTTCGTGCATCAATCCGGATGACGGCAAGGCCTACATGATCGCCTATCGCGATTGTTGCGGAAAGCCCGCCTGCGGCCAGTGCAATTGTGACAATATCGATCGCGAGACGCAGCTCTATCTGCCGCAGCTCAACAACAATATCATCTGGTGCTTCGGTACGAGCAGCATGGAGTATCACTGCTCCACCGCGATGATGATCGGCGCGGCCTGAGGATCGGGCGATGCGCGTGTTGGCCTTGGCCGGAGTTATCGCGGCGCTGGCAATTGCGATGCCTGCGGTATCTGCGGGCGATCCGCGCGCCGAGACGGTTGCGAATGGACTGGCGGCGATCGGCGATCCTGAGCTGGCCAAGGCCGATTATGTCGAACATTGCGCCGGGTGCCACGGGGTGCAGGGCCTTTCTGCGCCAGCCAGGCTGCCGGAATTGCGTGGGCGCGTAGGCTACATGATGTGCACGGCCGATACCCGCGCCTATCTGCTGCGGCTGCCAAACATCGCCAAGAGCCGGATCAGCGACAACCAGCAACTGGCTGACATGCTCAACTTCATGGTCTTCGGCCTTGGCGGCACGAGCGTCTTGCCCGGCACGAAGCCTTTCACGGCGGCGGAGGTCGGCTATGAGCGTCAGTTCGCGCTGACCTCGGCCTCGCTGGTGCGTGAGCGCAAGCGGCATGTGGAAACGGCGATCGGCAAGTGCGGCGCACCTGCCTCGTTTCGCAACTTCTACAACGGCAATTGATCAGCGCGGAGCAAGGCCCGCTGTGAGGAAGTCGACCAGCTTTACGGCAATCTCGCGCTCGGGCAGTTCGCCTTCGGGGCGATGCCAGCGGGAGGGGCCATTAAGTGCGCTCGCCAAGGTGAGCGCCGCGAGCTTGGGGTCGCACGGGGCGGCGGATCCATCGGCTATCGCCTCGGCGACAAGCTCGCGCAGTGTTGCGTCGATGCGGCGCTTGCGAAGGCGTATCGTCTCACGGGCGTCTGGCGACAGGGCTTCGTTGGCCGTCAGGATGTTGCAGCGGCCAAAGTCGTTCATGTTGATCTCGGCATAGTCGATCAGGAACGCGCGCAGACGCTCCAGGCCGAGGCCATGGATCAATCGCGCCTGTTCGGCTGCGGCGAGCAACTGGTTCATGCCAATGGTGAGGCATTCGATCAGCACCTGCTCCTTGTTGCCGAGGTAGTGGTAGATCGTCGGCTTCGAGATGCCGAGGCTGGCGGCCACGTCGTCCAGCGAAGTCTGGTGATAGCCGCGCGCGTTGAACATGCGCACTGCAGCGGTCAGCACGGCCATGCGCTTGGCTTCACGTTCTTCGCTGCGTTCTGCGGCGGTCTTGAAGGGCGATCGTGGGGCCAAGGACGGTACCTGCGTGTTCTGCCAGTTGGAAACTCGACGCGAGCGGCGCTTTTGTCGCGCGCAGGGTAGGGCAGTCTTGCGATTGACACCATACCCAAAAGAACAATACCTACTCGTGAGTATATATTGTTCCAGTAGGTCGGGAAAGCTTCTGGC
The DNA here is from genome assembly GCF_058793515.1 of Novosphingobium sp. GW835-FHT14H07. NCBI lineage: Bacteria > Pseudomonadati > Pseudomonadota > Alphaproteobacteria > Sphingomonadales > Sphingomonadaceae > Novosphingobium > Novosphingobium sp. GW835-FHT14H07. The sequence goes on along the minus strand of NZ_JBXAFX010000006.1, from coordinate 80,447 downwards.
TTGCTGCTGATAGGATTGGATTGGCTATGGAAATCAATGATCTGGCTGCGATCGTAACCGGTGGTGCTTCCGGTCTCGGCGGAGCGACTGCGGCGCGACTCGCTGAACTTGGCGCGAAAGTTTCGATCTTTGATTTGAACGAAGACCTGGGGCGGGCGCACGCGGCAACCATCGGAGGCAGCTTCTTCAAGGTTGACGTGACCGACGAAGACGCGGTCGAAAACGCCATTCTTGAAGCTGAGGCGATGAACGGCAAGGCACGCATTCTGGTGAATTGCGCCGGGATCGGCCCGCCGGCCAAGGTCATCGGCCGCGATGGCAGGGCCATCCCGCTCAAGGATTTCAGCAAGATCATCCAGATCAATCTGGTCGGCACGTTCAACGTGCTTTCGAAGTTCGCGGCCCGCATCTTCGATGCCGAACAGGTTGGCGAGGAGCGCGGCGTCATCATCAACACCGCCAGCGTCGCAGCGTTCGAAGGGCAGATCGGGCAGGCCGCCTATTCTGCGTCAAAGGGCGGCGTTGTCGGCATGGCGCTGCCGATTGCGCGGGAGTTTGCGCGCTACGGCATCCGCGTGAACACGATCGCGCCGGGTCTGTTCCTGACGCCCCTGCTGCAGTCTCTGCCGCAGGAAGCGCAGGATTCGCTGGGGAGCCAAGTCCCGTTCCCGAGCCGTCTGGGCAAGCCCGAAGAATACGCGCGCATGGTCGAAAGCATCGTGACCAATCCGATGCTCAACGCCGAGGTCATCCGCCTTGACGGCGCAATCCGCATGGCGCCGCGCTGATACGATCATCAACCGATCCTGCGATTGAGGAGTAGAGCAAATGGCAACTGGCATCGGCATGGACGCCGCATTGGAAATCGCGGATCGGGTAGAGCGGTTCGTTCGCGAGGAAGTGATCCCGTACGAGAGCGATCCACGTCGTGACGATCACGGCGCGCCGCTTGACGAGATGGTCATGGAAATGCGCGAGAAGGCCCGCGCGGCGGGCGTGCTGACGCCGCACATCCTGGCCGATGGTCGCCACCTCAGCCAGCGCGAGACGGCAGTCGTGCTGATCCGTTCGGGACTCTCGCCGCTCGGCATGCTGGCAGTGAACACGCAGGCGCCGGACGAGGGCAACATGTACCTGCTCGGCAAGGTTGGCAGTCCCGAACTGAAGGAACGGTTCCTCAAGCCGCTGGTGTCGGGCGAGGCGCGGTCGGCGTTCTTCATGACCGAGCCTGCGGAGACCGGCGGAGCGGGTTCCGACCCTTCGATGATGCAGACGACCTGCCGCCGCGACGGCAACCACTGGGTGATCAACGGGCGCAAGGCGTTCATTACCGGTGCCAAGGGTGCCAAGGTCGGCATCGTCATGGCGAAGGACGAGGAGGGCGGGGCGTGCATGTTCCTCGTCGACCTGCCCGATCCGGCGATCGAGATCGTGCGCGTGCCGAACACCATCGACAGCAATATGCCCGGCGGCCATGCGGTGATCGACATCAAGGATCTTCGCGTTTCGGCAGACCAGATGCTGGGCGAGCCGGGCGAGGGCTTCAAGTATGCCCAGGTTCGCCTGAGCCCGGCGCGCCTATCGCACTGCATGCGTTGGCTCGGCGGCTGCATCCGCGCGCAGGAGATCGCTTCCGATTATGCCAACAGGCGCATGGCGTTCGGCAAGCAGTTGATCGATCACGAAGGCGTGGGCTTCATGCTGGCCGAGAACATGATCGACCTGAAGCAGGCCGAACTGATGATCGACTGGTGCGCAGGCGTCCTTGATACCGGCTCGCTCGGCACGGTCGAAAGCTCGATGGCCAAGGTTGCTGTGTCCGAGGCGCTGATGCGCGTGGCCGACAAGTGCGTGCAGGTGATGGGCGGAACGGGCGTCACCTCCGACACGATCGTCGAGCAGATGTTCCGCGAAGTGCGCGCGTTCCGCATCTATGATGGCCCGACCGAGGTCCACAAGTGGAGCCTTGCCAAGAAGATCCGCCGCGACTGGCGCCACGCACAGGCGGGGACGGCACACTGATGGGCGGCACGGCGCAGGAGGCAAATGCCGGCACCACGCCGGTTCGCGAGGGCTACCGCTTCGATGAGGCCGCGCTTGCGAAGTGGATGGAGGCCAATGTCGAGGGCTTTTCGGGGCCGCTTGAGGTGGAGCAGTTCAAGGGCGGGCAATCGAACCCGACCTACAAGCTGATCACGCCAGGCCGCGCCTATGTCCTGCGCCGCAAGCCACCAGGGCCAGTGCTGAAGGGGGCACACGCGGTCGAGCGGGAGGCCAAGGTCCTCTTGGCTCTCGGGTCCGTTGGCTTTCCGGTGGCGCATGTCCATGGATTGTGCACCGATGAAAGTGTCATTGGCAGCTGGTTCTACGTGATGGAGATGGTCGAGGGCCGCATCTTTTGGGATGCGACCTTTCCTGACGTTTCCCGCGAAGAGCGGCCGGCCTATTTCGACGCGATGAACGCAACGATCGCGCAATTGCACTCGATCGACCATGAATCTGTGGGGTTGGGCGACTACGGCAAGCCTGGCAACTACTTCGTGCGCCAGGTCGGCCGCTGGTCGAAGCAGTACCTCGAGGACGAACTTGCCGGGCGGGATCCGAACATGGATGCCTTGGTCGATTGGCTGCCGACAGCCATTCCCGAAGGGGACGAGACCAGCATCGTTCACGGGGACTTCCGCTGTGACAACATGATCTTTCACCCCACCGAACCGCGTGTGATTGCCGTGCTCGACTGGGAGCTGTCGACGCTGGGGCATCCACTGGCCGATTTCGCTTATCACGCGATGATGTACCACATGCCGCCCAATATCGTGGCCGGGCTGGAAGGGGCGGACCTGGCAAAACTGAACATTCCCGGCGAGGCCGAGTACGTCGCTGCCTATTGCCGCCGGACAGGGCGAGACTCGATTGCGTCGTGGGATTTCTATGTCGCCTTCAACTATTTCCGGCTCGCCGCGATTTTCCACGGCATCAAGGGGCGCTACCTTCGGGGTACTGCCGCATCAGCGCATGCCAAGGACCGTGCGGAGGCATTTCGGGTACTCGCGCGGCTGGCGAGAGAAGCCATGGAGCGCTGCCGGTAGGTGATTGGTTCGAATCCGAACCTTAACAGTTCTTGGTGATTTGCGGTCTGCGCCGATCCTTTCGTCCGTCGAGCGCATGTTTGCTTTGTCGCTCTTGTGGGGAAAACCCGCTGCTGATTCGGCGGCTGAAGCATACTGGAAAGCAGGTGCAAAAGCGCGGAGGCACCGCGCCTGTCGATACTGCCAAAGCGGAGGCGATTGATTCTGGCGGCGGCAGGTCGCCGGCATGTTGCAGCGCAAAGGAGGGGGCTGACTAACTGTCAGAGAGGTAAGTAAATCTCCGTGGCTACGTCCTGCATCTGCCTCCAGCTCGGTTTCCGGTTGTTCATTTCCGGTGCAATCTTCCCTTTCTGCCTGCAAATTCGCGGTTAGGAGTTGGCATGCAACAGGGTCCGTCCGGTTGTGCGGGGCAACAGGAACAGTCTACGCCATGCAGGTAGCAGCCAAGCCACTAGTCGAAGTTTTCGAAGCCCTGTCGACTGCGCTCGACGAACTCGACACGCACGGTGAGGCTATGGCCGCTCTCCATCTCGCCATGGCAGTGGAATGCCTCGCTCACAGGCTGGAGGACGACGAACCGCACGCTCCGCGGAGGGCGCCGCCGATACTGCGTCTGATCAAGAACGACTGAGCCGCCGGGACGGGGTGTCGAAAGCTCCAGCAGGGCTGCCGCGCGAACTGTCGCGCGCTGACGCCCGTTCGTCGCATGAGCATTGTCTATCTCTTCGATAGAGTTAATCGAACTGGACGGCGCCAAGTGCGCGACAGCCTATCGCATCGGCAAAAGGAAAGCTTTGAGCCGTAACAGACGAAGTTTAATGTCTACTAAAACACTTGAGTATAGAAGCTGAGCAACGGCGACGATTCGCCGGAAACCGCGCAGGAAAGGGGCAAGGCAATCATGCGAACACAATCGACGGGCACCCTTCGCGCCAACAGGATCGAACGGGAGATGACCGAACCCACCAAACCAGGAGCTGGCAACCAGGGTGAGTCCGAACGCCATCTCGAAGAAAGCATTGCAAGCGTGCGCGAAGCCCTGACCGGGCTGCGCTACGGGGCCGTGCAACTGACCGTCCATGAAGGGCGTGTCGTCCAGATTGACGTGACCGAGAAGCGACGGCTCAAGCCGAACTGATCGTTCCACGCAGCCAATACCAATAAACAAGCAGAACTACCGCACCGCTGACCGGACCACCGGAAGCATCGTTCGGGAACACATGAGGTCCTACGATGAATTTCCGCGTCCTTCTTGCGGGTGGCGTTGCGCCGCTCGCCCTGGCTTCGCATGGCGTCTACGCTGCCGAAGCGCCTGCCACCACCACCAACGCCGCAGTGCCCGCACCCGAGGACGCCCAGACGACTTCCGTCGGAACGGGGGCCAGTTACAGCGGCGAGATTGTCGTTACCGCGCGTCGGCGCCAGGAAACAGCGCAGGATGTGCCGCTGGCAATTTCTGTCGTCGGGGGCGAGCATATCGACAATACCGGCGCCTTCAACGTCGGCCGTTTGCAGCAGTTGACGCCAACGCTGCAGTTCTACTCATCGAACCCGCGCAACACTGCGGTGAACATCCGTGGCCTTGGCGCGCCGTTCGGCTTGACCAACGACGGCATCGAGCAAGGCGTCGGCATCTATATCGACGACGTCTACAACGCGCGGGTCGCCTCGGCGACGTTCGACTTCCTGGACGTGAAGCAGATTGAGGTCCTGCGCGGGCCACAGGGCACGCTCTACGGCAAGAACACTACAGCCGGCGCGATCAACATCACCACCAACCAGCCGACCTTCGACTTTGAAGGCAAGGCGGAAGTAAGTTTCGGCAACCTGAATTTCGTGCAGGCGAAGGCTGCGGTGTCTGGGCCGATCACGGATACTCTGGCAGCGCGCTTGGCGGTGTCCTCAACCAACCGCAGAGGTACGATCTACAATGTGACGTCGAAGCAGTGGGTTCAGGGGCAGGACAACCTCGGCCTGCGGGGCCAGCTGCTGTTCAAGCCGAGCGACGCGCTGAGCATCACGCTCGCCGGTGACTATAGCGAACAGGACGCCGCCTGCTGCGGTTCGGTCTATGTCCGGACCGGAACCACGCAGCGCGCTGCCGATCGTCAGTTTGCAGCGCTTGCCGCGGCACAAGGCTATACCGTGCCGAGCACCAATCCGTATGACCGGCTGACCGACCTCGACGCCACCCTTCAGGCGGGCAACAAGATCGGTGGAGTCTCGCTCAAGGCCAAGTGGGACATCGGGCCGGGTACGCTGACCTCTGTCACTGCCTGGCGCTTCTGGGACTGGCAGCCTCAGAACGACCGTGACTTTACCGGTCTGCCGATCGTCACAAAGTCGCAGAACCCGTCGCAACAGGATCAATACACGCAGGAGCTGCGCTACAACTACAGCGGCGATCGCCTTGATTTTGTGCTGGGAGCCTTCGGGTTCTACCAGCGTATCGACACGCAGGGCACCGAGCAGCATGGCAGCGCGTCGACCAAATGGAACCTTGCGCCAAGCAATGCCCTCTATAACTCCAACGTGCTGAACGGGCTGACGGCGCTCAACACGCAGTATCTCAAGAATACCAGCGTGGCGGTTTACGGGCAGGCGAGCTGGAAAGTGACGCCGGAACTGACCCTGCAGCCGGGCGTGCGCGTGAACTATGACAAGAAGGACGGCTTCTACCAGCGGCGCGTCTTCACGGCCTCGGGCAGCGAAATCCTGATCGACGGAACGACCAGCCCGGTGAAGACGGCGCAACTCGGCATCTTCACGCCGCAGACCATCTCCCCCAAGTTCAGCGACTGGAACTTCAGCTACGATTTTACCGCCAGCTACAAGGTCGCACCCGGCATCCTGTTCTATGCTACGTACGCCAAGACCTTCAAGTCAGGCGGCATCAACCAGAACGGGGTGCCCACGGATGCCGCGAACAACCCGATCCTCGGGGCGGCTACTGTCAAGCCGGAATCGGTGCAGCACTACGAAGCAGGCCTCAAGACCGAGTTCTGGGACCGGCGGGCCATCCTCAATCTGTCGGCCTACCGCACGGACATCAAGGACTATCAGGCCAACGTGAACAACGGCCAGTTCGGCGTTCTGCGCGGCTATCTCGCCAACGCCGGAGCGGTTCGCTCACAGGGAGTCGAGGCCGATTTCTCGGTCCGGCCGAGCGAGCGCTTCAATGTCTATGTGAACGGAGCCTACAATGACGCCACTTACCGCAAGTTCGTCGACGCTCCGTGCCCGCCGGAGCTTTCGGGCGGAGCCAGTAGCCCCGCCAACTGCGACATTTCGGGCCAGCGCCTGCCTGGTGTATCGAAGTGGTCACTGTCCTTCGGGCTTGAAGCCAATGCTCCAGTCACGTTTCTCGAGCAGGAGGGGCAGGTCTACTTCGGCTATGACGGCAGCTATCGCTCGAACTTCTCGTCGAACCCGACGCCCTCGATCTACACTTGGGTTGATGGTTATTCGCTGTCGAACTTCCGCGTTGGCTTCCGCACTGACGACAGGTTCGACATTTATGGCTGGGTGCGCAATGCATTCGACCAGAATTACATCGACCAGCTCTTCGTCGGCCCAGGCAATACCGGCCTGATCGCGGGACTCCCGGGCGATCCGCGCACTTGGGGCGTAACCTTGCGCAAGAGCTTCTGAGGCCGAAACACCCCGCAGCGCATTCGGTACTCAAGGGCCGGTGGAGCATTCCACCGGCCTCTTTTCGGATCGTCAGTTGTTGCCGCCGATGAAATCGCCCAGTTCGCCCAGAATCGAACCTTCGCCCCGGTTCTGTCCACCACGCGAACCGGCTGCGGCGAGCATCCGGCCGGCCAGGCGGGAGAAGGGCAGGGACTGGATCCAGACCTTGCCGGGACCGCGAAGGCGGGCGAAGAACAGGCCTTCTCCGCCGAACAGGACAGATTTCACGCCGCCTGCGGTAACGAGGTCGAAATCGATGCCAGGCGTATAGGCGGCAAGGCAGCCGGTATCGACGTGGAGTTCCTCGCCGGGGCGCAGTTCCTTCTCCACCAGCGTGCCGCCCATCTGCACGAAGACCCAGCCATCCCCGTCGAGCTTCTGCATGATGAAGCCTTCGCCCCCGAACAGGCCGGTCATCACGCGGCGCTGGAAGGCAACGCCGATGGAGACGCCGCGCGCGGCGGCGAGGAAGCTGTCCTTCTGACAGATCAGCGTGCCGCCCACGTCCGACAGCTTGATCGGAAGGATCGCGCCAGGAGTGGGCGAGGCGAAGGCCACGCGCGCCTTGCCCGAACCATTGTGCGTAAAAACGGTGGTGAACAGGCTTTCGCCGGTCACGAGCCTCTTGCCCGCACCGAGCAGCTTGCCCATGAAGCCGCCCTGCTGATCGGCACTGCCATCGCCGAATACGGTGGTCATCCCGACTGAGCCGTCCTTCCAGACGAGGGCACCAGCTTCGGCGACCGCGCTTTCGCCGGGATCGAGCTCGATCTCGAGAAACTGGAGTTCCTGCCCCTTGATCTCGAAATCGATGTCGTCAGCAATGCTTGCGCTACGGTGATGGGCCCACGGACTGTTGGACATTGAGGTCTCCCAAGGATTGATGTGCGTAGATGTAGCAATCCACTACGCCGATACGACAGGGCATATCATGTCTTCGTCGGCGCTGTTATGACGCTTGTCGGATCGAGGGGTATTTTGACAATGACGACGCTGCGGCCCGAACGGTATTCTGCGCTTGCCATCATCCTGCACTGGGCGATCGCCTTGTTGCTGCTGTTCCAGATCGGGCTGGGCTGGGCGCTGGAAGACCTTCCCAAGGGCGCGGTGCAGTTTTCGGGCTACCAGTTCCACAAGTCGGTGGGCATCGCGATCCTGCTGCTGAGCCTCGCGCGGCTGGTGGTGCGACTGTTCAAGGCGCGTCCTGCACCCGTGCAGGATGGCAAGGCGCAGATGTTGCTCGCTTCTGCTGTGCACGTCCTGCTTTATGCGGTGATGATCCTCGGGCCACTGACCGGGTGGATCATCGTTTCGACAGCCAAGGTGCGGTTGCAGACGATGTTGTTCGGCAAGGTGCCATGGCCTGACCTGCCGGTTGGCCAGGCCTTCCATGAGCCTGCCGAAGTTCTGCACGGAGCTTTGGGAACCGTCGGCATGGCACTGATCGTGCTGCACGTCGCTGGCGCCTTGTATCACCACTTCAAGCGTGAGGACGTGATTGGCCGGATGCTGCCTGCGGCGATCCGCTCGCACGGCGCGATAGGTATTGCCGGATTTGCAGCAATTGCTCTTGGGGCCGGGGCGCTGATCTGCGGCCTGTTCCTTTCGTTTTCCGGGAACAAGAGTCCGGCTGCTAAGCCGCCAGGCGAAGTGGCTTCTGGAAGTGCTGCCGATGTGCCGATCGAAGAGCCCTCAGCACCCGCGAGTTCCGAACCCGCCGTTGCCGAGAGCGCGGCAGCGACAACTGCCAAGGCGAGCCCGTGGAAACTGGAGAAGGGCGGACGCTTGGGCTTTGCGGCAGAATACAGCGGAGAGGCCATCAACGGATCGTTCTCGCGCTGGGATGCGACGATCGTCTTCGATCCCGAAGACCTGCCGGGCTCATCCATCCGTGCGACAATCGATCTCGCCTCGGTCGACAGCGGCGACAGCCAGCGCGATGATATGCTGCGCAGTGACAGCTTCTTCGCTGTCGGCGCACATCCCAAGGCGCAGTTCGTCTCGACCAGCATTAAGGAGGCGGGCCAAGGCCGCTACGTCGCCAATGGAACGCTTTCGCTGCATGGACAGCGCAAGCCGATGGCGTTGCGGTTTGCCCTCAAGATCAGCGGCGACAAGGCAACCGCCACCGGCAATGCAACCCTGCAGCGGCTATCCTTCGGAGTCGGTGAAGCAGAATGGTCCGCGACCGATCAACTGAAGGATGCAGTCGGCGTCAACTTCAATATCAAGGCTACGCGGCAGGCCCCTTGATCGCGCCAGTGTGGCGCAGGCCGCCAAAGAAATATTCGGAATAGGCTCGAGCCCACTTCTCGTTGGCACTGTCGTCGATTTCCTTGATCGAGCCTGTGAAGCGCGCGTGGCCTAGCAGGCCTTCCAACCAGAAACCCGCAGCCAGTGCAGGATCGACCAGTTCGAGGTTCTGCACTCGTGCGGCTTCGCGGATTTCCTCCGAGATACTGACAAGGGCATCGGCGTACATCGCCTGGCGGTAGTTCACTTCGTCAGTCCCGAATTCCTGGTCGCACCAGTCGACCAGCCGCTCCATCATCCGGCCTTCGGCCGAATGAAGCACCCGTATCACGGCGGCGGCGCGGATGCAGAACGCTTCGACGATGGGCAGGCCGACGCCCAGCTTCATGATCTCGAGCCGACGCTCGATAGTCTTGTGAGCCAGGAGCGCTTCGAGAAATTCGCGTTTGCCGGCAAAGCGCGTGTAGATCGTTGCCTTGCCAATGTGCGCATGGCGCGCGACGCGATCAAAGGTGAAGGCTTCGAAGCCGTGGTCCCGCAGGACTTCCCAACCGGCTTCAAGGATTCGCGCGGGGAGACGTTGCGCTTCCTCCAGCGAAGGACGGCCGCGCTTGGTGGCCGTCTTTCTGCCTGAAAGATCAGTGGACGGTGATTTGCTGCTCGGCGATTGCGGCGAGGGCGGCAGTGTCATGCGGCTGATCCCGGTCGCACAGCCGGTCGGCCAGAGCTTCGGCGATCCGGTTGTGAACCGGGCAGGACATTTCGAGTCCTTCGCGATAGGCCTGCCAGAAGCGGAGGCCCGCATCGGTAATCCAGCGCATCTTTCCCACTTTCTCGCCTTTGCGGCGTTTCTGGTGGATAGAGTGCCTCAGGCATGGCTGGAGTCAATATACTATAAAATGGGCGAATTCGTTTCATTTATTGGCCCCTGACGCCGCTGCATCGGCGGTCCAGCCAAGGCCAAGTGCCTTTTCTACCGCAATAAACCCTGTCGTAAGCTCTGCTCGAGCGGCCGCGGTTGCCATCGCCAACTGCAGCGCTTGCCGCTCTGCATCAAGACGGTCGGGCTTGCCGATGGTCCCTGCCTGCAGGCGTTGCTGCTGCAGATCGACGTTCTTGCGAGCCCGCCCTTCCGCATCAAGCGCTTTGCCGAAAGCGACGCGCTGCGCGCCAAAGCGCGCGAGCGAGCCTTCGGCATCCTGTAGCGCGGTCAGCACTGTCCTACGGTAATTCGCTTCGGCTTCGGCATAGGCGCCCTTGGCGGCTTCGACCTGGCGGTTAGCGCGCCCGCCATCGAAAAGGTTCCACTTGATCTGCGGCAGGGCAATGCCGACGATGTTCGCAGGGTCGAAGATGTCGCCGATGTTTTGGCCGCCAAGACCCAGCAGCCCGAGGAATGATATTTTGGGGAACTTGTCGGCAATCTTCACACCGACATCGGCATTGGCCGCAGCGAGTTGGCGCTCTGCCATGCGAATGTCGGGGCGGCTGCGCAACAGGCTGGCCGGGTCGCCGATGGATACTTCGGCAGGCGGCAGGGGCACCGGTGCCGGAGTTTGCAGAAGAGCGTCGAGTGCTCCAGGCTCCTTGCCTGTCAGCACTGCAATCTGGTCCATCAGCACGGCGATTTCGGCGCGAGACTTGGCAACGTCCGCCTCGCTGGCGAACGCCTGAGCCTCGGCTGCGTTGACGGGTTGTTGCGGGATCGTCCCGGCGGCGTAGCGCTGTTGCGCCAGCGCGACCAGTTCCCGATCGATGCCCACCTGCCGATCTTGGAGCGCCAACATCGCCTGCCGCGCGCGCAGGCCGACATAGGCACGGGCGATTTCGGCGGATAGTGTCACCCGCGCGTCTGCCGAGGCTGCCTCTGCGGCCTCTGCGCGCGCCAGCGCGGCTTCCACCTTTCGGCGCGTGCCGCCGAAGAGATCAATTTCCCATGAGGCATCGAAGCCGAGGTTGTAGGCGTTGATCTCGTCCCTCCCGCCACCGTTTCCGGCAATGTTGCCCGGAACGTTGAGGTACGGGGCGGCAAACGATGTGTTCACCGTCGGCAGTGCGGCAGTTCGGTTGGCAGCAAGAGCCGCGCGTGATTGGGCGATGCGGGCATTGGCCACGGCGATTCCCGGACTGTCTTCAAGAGCGGAGACGACCAGCTGGTTCAGGACCGGATCGCCCAGGCTCTCCCACCACCTTGATGAAGGCGTTGTCTGTTGCATGGCCTCTCCGGCGCGGACGAACTTGCCGCGCGAAGCGGCGACGGGGGCGGCTTCGGGAGCGCCATTGTAGTTCGGGCCGACAGTCGTGCAGCCTGCCAGTAACGCGGCGAGGATCGTGGCGCTGCCGATGCGGCGAAGGGATAGCGAGGCAGTCATCAGTGCGCAGCCTTTGCGTGATAGCCCTTGGGAAGCGGGCGCAGAAGAAGAACGAGCGGGGACACGAGCAGAATACCCAGCGTCAGCGCCATGAAATCATCGTTGAAGGCCATGACGAGTGCATCGCGCAGGATCATCCCGTCGAGCGAACGGAGTGCGGCCGCCATTCCATCGGGGCCGCCGCCGTAGGTCATCGCCTGCTGGCCGACCCAGTCCTGAACGTTGAGGTCGTTCGCGCCGAGCGCACTGTGCAGGGTCCAGCGATGGAACTCCCAGCGCTGATCTTGCAGCGTGGCGAGAAGGGCAAGGCCGACCGAACCACCGAGGTTGCGCGCTGCATTGAACAGGCCCGCTGCGTCACCGGCGTCCTCGCGGGAAACGGAACTGATTGCCGCCTGGTTCAAAAACATCATGCAGAACACGGTGCCAAGGCCACGCATCAACTGCGTCTCGACGAAATCGCCGCCGCGCGATTGCGCAGTGAGCGTGACGTCGAGGTAGCAGGACATCGCCAGCAGAGCGATCCCGGTGCCGACGATCACGCGCAGATCGACGCGCGATATCAGGATCGGAAACAGCGGCATCATCATCATTGCGGGAATGCCGGATATGAAAACGATGCGCCCTGCCTGCATGGCGTTGTAGTCGGCAATCGCCGCCAGGAACTGCGGGATGACGTAAGCAGTGCCAAACATCACGGCGCCGAGCACGAAAGCCAGCACGAACACCGCCGCGAAGGATCTGTTGCGAAGCAGGGCTAGCTTGATTACCGGGCGCGTTGCCTTGAACTGGCCAATGGCTATGAAAATGAAGCCCAGCAGCGTGACTGCGCTGAGTTTCCAGATCAGGGCGGATTCGAACCACTGCTCGCGATGGCCTTCCTCGAGCACTACGGTGATGCCGCCCAGGCCAAGGATCAAGCCGATCACGCCGAACCAGTCAGCGTTCACCAGCTCGCCCAACTGCATCTTCCCCTTGGGCAGACCAACCAGCAACAGCGTGATCAGGATCAGGCTGATCGGCACGTTGACGAAGAAGGCATAGTGCCAGCTGAACGTCTCGGTCAGCCAGCCGCCTACCAAGGGGCCCAGGACCGGGCCCATGATAACGGTCAGGCCGAACAGGGCCGTTCCCACCGGCTGCTGGTTGGGCGGCAGGCGGGTGGCAATGATGGTCAAGGCGGTCGGGATCATCGCACCGGCGGTGAAGCCCTGGCCGACACGACCGAGGATCATCATTGTCAGCGAAGAGGACAGCCCGCACATCACCGAAAAGCCGGTGAACAGGATCGCCGCGATCAGCAGGAAACGGCGCAGGCCGAACACGCGTTCAAGCCAGCCCGTAAGGGGAATGATGATGATTTCGGCCACGAGATAGGCGGTGGCGATCCAGGTGCCTTCGCTCGACGAAGCACCGATCTCACCCTGGATCGTGGGCAACGATGCGTTGACGATGGAAATGTCGAGCGTCGCCATCAGCGAGCCGATGGCGCCTGCAGCCACCGCCAGCCAGGCGGTGATGTCGGCCTTTTCGCCGCTTGCGGCGGCCGGAGGCATCGCCGCCTCATCAATGGCTGCCGACTGGCTCACTTCGACGCAACCCGATCCTGCTCGTTACGGATCGTCTCGATTGCCGACTTTGCCGAACGCGTGTCGACTTCGACCGAGAGTGAAAGGCCGGGAACCAGCACCTTGCGTGATTCCGGCCCGGCATTAATGCGGATGCGGACTGGGACTCGCTGGACGATCTTGGTGAAGTTGCCGGTCGCATTCTGTGGCGGGATCAGCGAGAAATTGGCGCCGGTGCCCGGCGTGATGCTTTCCACCGTGCCGTGGAAGTCGACGTCGGGCAGCGCGTCGACGTGGACAGTTACCGGCTGCCCCGGACGCATGAGGCCAATCTGCGTTTCCTTGAAATTGGCTTCGACGTAGATCGCTTCGGTCGGCACGATCGTCATCAGTCGCTGGCCGGGCTGCACGAACTGGCCGACGCGCACGGTGGAGTTGCCGATCTTGCCCCCGATCGGGGCCGCAATGCGGGTCGTCTCCAGATCCGTGCTGGCAGCCTCGCGCTGGGCTTGTGCTGCCTTGATTTGCGCCGCGCTCTGGCCGGCCTGGGCACGCGCGCTTGTCACGCGATCGCTTGCGGCCGAAAGCCCGGCCTGTTTCGCAGCAACGTCTGCCGCAGCCTTGTCGCGGTTGGCGACGAGCTGGTCGAACGCCTGCTTCGGTTCGGCACCGCTAGCCACCAGGGGCCGCATCCGGGCAACTTCGCCGTTCAGGTAAGCGAGTTCGCGCTGGGACGCCTGCAGCGCTGCGCGGGCCTGACCCACTGCGGACTGTGCTTCCTGAATGGCTGCAACGGCGGTGGCCTCCGTGGCGCGGGCGACGTCGACCTGTGCGCTGCTCTGCGCGAGGCGGGTGTTGTAATCGGTCGGATCGATCTGGACCAGCAGAGTACCCTGATCGACCGCCTGATTGTCGCTCACTGCAACACGGCGCACGTAACCGCCAAGCTTGGAACTGATGGTGACGCCGTCTGCTTTCACATAGGCGTCTTCCGTATCCTGCATGAACTTGCCGACAGTCTCGTATTCATACAGCGCATAGGCACCGTATAAGGCACCGGCTGCCAGAGCGCCGAGCGCGATACGACCGATCAGCTTCTTGCGGCCCTCGCCGGTATGATGGGAATCAGCTGCAGGTGTCGTGTCGGTCGAGGCGGCCATTTTTGATCCATTCGGCAGTAATTGAACGAAATCGTTCCGTTGCGAAATGCCACTTGGTTCAGGCGCGAAAGGATTTCAAGTGCTGAAATTGCGGCAGGCAGTGCAAAAAGTGCACGCGCACGGCGCAACGCTCTCGCCATTGCGGCGTTCCTGGGATTCATCAGGACCTGCACTTTAGGTCACGGCTTCATAGACATCCGGAAAGTGCAATATAATTTCCGCTATTGATCGATCCAATCAATCAAACAAGGCGAATTTGCTCATTGGAAATTCGACTGCTCATGCCCTACCTCACCATTCGTATCCCGGTTCACCAATCCACAACGAGAAGGATTTGAGTCTATGTCGATCGTCGGAAGCAAGCTGAAGCCATTCCAGGCAACCGCTTTCCACCAGGGCAAGTTCGTCGACGTCAGCGATGCGGACGTACTCGGCAAGTGGGGCGTGTTCTTCTTCTACCCGGCCGACTTCACTTTCGTCTGCCCAACCGAACTGGAAGACCTTGCCGACATCTATGGCGAACTCCAGGGCCTCGGCGTCGAAGTCTACTCGGTTTCGACCGATACGCACTTCAGCCACAAGGCATGGCATGAAACCTCGCCGGCTGTCGGCAAGATCAACTACTACATGCTCGGCGACCAGAACCACACGATCTCGAACAACTTCGGCATCTTGCGCGAAGGCGTCGGCCTTGCTGACCGTGGCACTTTCGTGACCGATCCGGACGGCACCATCCAGCTGGTCGAGATCACCCCCGAGGGCGTGGGCCGCAACGCTGCGGAACTGCTGCGCAAGATCAAGGCTGCCAAGTACTGGCGCGAAAATCCCGGCCAGGTCTGCCCGGCCAAGTGGGAAGAAGGCGCCGAAACGCTGGCTCCGTCGATCGACCTCGTCGGCAAGATCTGATTGTTCTGGCAGGGCGCTCACCGCGTGGGGTTGAACGTCCTGCCATAGCCACCGGACGGGCCGTGCCGCTTGTGGGCGGCCCGCCGGCTCCACGATCCCGATCAAATTCGAACTGATCCCCCGTGCGCCGACCATTCGGTGACGCGCGGTCTGTAATGTCCAAAGGAAATGACCATGCCCGTTCTTGACGCCGCCACCACTGCCCAGCTCAAGTCCTATCTCGGCAACCTGCGCCGTCCGATCGAGCTGGTTGCAACTCTGGACGATAGCGCCAAGTCCGCCGAGATGCGGTCGCTTGTCGAGGAAATTGCTGCGCAGTCGGACAAGGTCAGCGCCCGCTTCGACGGAACGGACGAGCGGGCGCCCAGCTTCGCCATCCGGTCAGACGAGGGCAGGGCGGAAGCCGTGTTTGCCGGTCTGCCGATGGGGCATGAGTTCACCTCTCTGATCCTAGCGCTGCTCCACGTTGGCGGGCACCCGCCGAAGGAAGACGCCGAGCTTCTCGACCAGGTGCGCGACCTTGACGGTCCGCTACACTTCGAGACGTTCTTCTCGCTGACCTGCCAGAACTGCCCCGACGTGGTGCAGGCGCTCAACATCATGGCAGCGCTCAACCCCAACGTAACTCACGTCGCCATTGACGGCGCGCTGTTCAAGGAAGAGGTCGAGCGGCGCCAGATCATGGCCGTGCCGACCGTGTTCCTAAACGGCCAGCCCTTCGGCTCGGGCCGCATGGACCTGGCGCAGATCGTCGCCAAGCTGGATACCAATGCTTCTGCCCGCGCCGCCGAAAAGATTGCCGCCAAGGAGCCGTTCGACGTGCTCGTCGTCGGTGGTGGTCCGGCCGGTGCCGCTGCTGCGATCTATGCCGCAAGAAAGGGCATCCGGACCGGCGTGGTGGCAGAGCGCTTCGGCGGGCAGGTGCTCGACACCATGGGGATCGAGAACTTCATCTCGGTCCAGCACACCGAAGGGCCGAAGCTTGCCGCCCAGCTGGAAAGCCACGTCAAGGAGTACGACGTCGACGTGATGAACCTGCAGAAGGCGACGGCGCTGTTGCCAGGCAGCGAAGGTGCACTGCATGAGGTACAGCTCGAGAATGGCGCAAGCCTCAAGGCGAAGACGCTGATCCTCTCGACCGGCGCGCGTTGGCGGCAGATGGGTGTTCCCGGCGAGGACGAGTACCGCAACAAGGGTGTGGCCTATTGCCCGCACTGCGATGGTCCGCTGTTCAAGGGCAAGCGCACGGCAGTGATCGGCGGCGGCAATTCGGGCGTCGAAGCGGCGATCGACCTTGCCGGCATCGTTGCGCATGTGACGCTTATCGAGTTCGACAGCCAGCTTCGAGCTGACGCGGTGCTGCAGGCCAAGCTGCGTTCGCTGCCCAACGTCACGATTGTGACCTCGGCTCTGACCACCGAGGTACTGGGCGACGGTGCAAAGGTAACCGGACTGGTCTACCAGGACCGTACGAGCGAGGAACTGCATACGGTCGAGCTTGAAGGCATCTTCGTGCAGATCGGTCTTGTGCCCAATACGGAATGGATCAAGGGCGCGATCGATCTTTCGGCGCGAGGCGAAATCGAGGTCGATGCCCGTGGTGCGACCAGCGTTCCGGGCATCTTTGCGGCGGGTGACGCCACCACCGTGCCCTACAAGCAGATCATCATCGCCATGGGCGAAGGTTCCAAAGCTGCGCTTTCTGCCTTCGACTACCTGATCCGACAGAGCTAAGCATAACACTCGGTTTCCGAAGGGCTTTCCCCTTTTAGCCCGACGGGTCGCAGAGGCGGCGGCGCGAGCATTGCGTCGCCGCTTTTTCTGTCTTGAGGCGTTGCCCGATCCGCATACTTTGACTAACGTCCCCATGTCCTGCGCTGTCAATCCGCAGGCGGGAGAGATTCATGTCGCGTTCGTTGACGTCGCTTCTTGCGGGTCCCGTAATCTTGCCGGCCCTCGGGGCGGCCATGCTTGTCCACCAGCCAGCCAGCGCAGGCGGAACTTATCGCGATCTCAATCACAACGGTCGACAGGACGTCTACGAGAACCCGGCAGCCCCGACATCTCGTCGCGTAGAGGATCTGCTGCGGCAGATGACGCTTGAGGAGAAGGTCGCGCTCATGCTCCATGGCACGCTGGCGGCTGAGAAAGGGTCGGCCATCGGGGTTGGAGCGGCTTACGACAAATCGGCAGCGCAGGCGCAACTCACTCGGGGCGTGAACAGTGCGATCACCCGCCTCTCGCCCGATGCCAGGACTTTTGCGGAAGAGAACAATGCCATCCAGCGGTTGGCAGAAGCCACGCGCCTCGGCATCCCTGTCACGATCAGCACGGATCCGCGCAACCACTTCCAGGTGACAGTAGGCGTCAGTTCGGCATCCGGTGGCTTCTCGCAATGGCCCGAGACGCTGGGAATGGCGGCAATCGGGGACGAGAAGCTGATCGAGCGATTTGGCCGGCTCGTCGCCGCCGAATACCGGGCAGTCGGCATCCATATGGCTCTGAGCCCGCAGGCCGATCTTTACACCGAGCCACGCTGGCCTCGCGGCGTGGCGACCTTTGGTTCGGACGCTGCGACGGTGTCCCGGCTTGCAGGGGCTTATGTGCGCGGTTTTCAGGGCAGCCCTACGGGTCTCGTCCGTTCTGGCGTCGCCACCGTGGTCAAGCACTGGGTCGGTTATGGCGCCGAGCCGGAAGGCTTCGACGGGCACAACTACTACGGCCGCATCGCCCGCCTAGATAACGAGAGCTTTGCCCAGCACGTGGCAGCATTTGAAGGCGCGCTTTCCGCGAACTCCGCAGGCGTGATGCCGACCTACGTTGTCGCCAATGGCGTCAGTATAGAAGGCAAGCCCCTGCCACAGGTCGGCGCGGGTTTCAGCAAGCCGCTGATCGACGGCCTGCTGCGCAAGACCAAGAAGTTCGGTGGCATCGTGATTTCCGACTGGGCGATCACCAACACCTGCCTCGAACCGTGCAAGGCGCCCACGGCGGAAAAGCCGCAGGGCTATAACATCGCGATGCCTTGGGGCGTTGAGGATCTTTCCGAGGAAGACCGCTATGCGATGGGCGCCAATGCCGGGATCGACCAGTTCGGCGGCGTCGATGATCCAGCGCCGCTGCTTGCTGCAGTCAAGCACGGCAAGGTCAGCCTCGCCCGGGTCGACGAAGCGGCGCGGCGCGTGCTCAAGCTCAAGTTCGACCTCGGCCTGTTTGACAATCCCTATGTAGATGTGGCCCAAGCCGGGAAGGTGATTGGCGATCCGGCAACCCAGGCCGAAGCCGACAAGGCGCAGCGCGCCGCGCAGGTCCTGCTTGAGAACAGGAATGCACTGCTCCCCTTGGCGCCGGGCCGGAAGGTCTGGCTGTCAGGGGTGGGTACTGAAGCGGCGCGCGCCGGAGGGCTGACGGTTGTGGATACGCTGGATCAGGCCGATGTCGCTCTGGTGCGTGTCGCCACGCCGTTCGAGGTGCTTCACCCCCACCACTTCTTCGGCTCGCGTCAGCACGAGGGCAGGCTCGATTTCCGTGCTGACGACGAAGCAACGAAGGTGGTTGCGATCGCGTCTGCCAAAGTGCCCACGATCGTGGCGGTGGACCTTGATCGTCCTGCCGTTCTGACCGCATTCCAGGCCAAGGCCGCAGCACTCTACGGTCTGTTCGGAGCCAGCGATGCTGTGCTCGTCGATCTCGTGACCGGCAAGGCAAAGTCGCAGGGGCGTCTGCCGTTCGAACTGCCCTCATCGGCAACGGCGGTCGAAGAGCAGCATCCCGGGCGGCCCGATGATAGTACCGCGCCGCTGTACAAGCGCGGTGATGGCATCATCCTGCCGTAAAAGGCGTTGAAGGCGGGGGAAATCACAAGGCCACGGCCTTGCCGACTCTCCCCGCCTTCGCCAGAGCGACAGGCGTGAGCGCATCAATCGTCATCGGCGCCGACCGGTCCGGCGCGTCTGTCAGGATCGACGTCGAGGAACTTCTTGCAACCCGCCTGCTCGTGCAGGGCAACAGCGGGTCGGGCAAGTCGCATCTGCTGCGCCGCTTGCTGGAAGAGAGCGCGAGCATCGTGCAGCAGGTGGTAATCGACCCGGAGGGTGATTTCGTCACGCTGGCCGAACCGTTCGGCCACGTCGTCGTTGATGGTGCGGCCTACGATGGCCCGGAAATTGCCAAGCTTGCAGCGCGCATTCGCAAGCACCGGGCTTCGGTGATCCTCGCCCTCGATGGACTCGAGCTCGAAGCGCAGATGCGGTGCGCGGCGGTTTTCCTGAACACTCTGTTCGATGCTCCGCGCGACGAGTGGTACCCGGCACTGGTGGTGGTCGACGAGGCGCAGATGTTTGCACCGGCCGCTGCCGGGGATGTGACCGACGAAGTGCGCCGCCTCAGCCTTTCGGCAATGACCAACCTGATGTGTCGCGGGCGCAAGCGCGGACTCGCGGGGGTTATCGCCACCCAGCGCCTCGCTAAACTGGCCAAAAATGTCGCGGCCGAAGCATCGAACTTCCTGATGGGCCGCACTTTCCTGGATATCGACATGGCGCGTGCGGCCGACCTGCTCGGCATGGAGCGGCGCGAGGCCGAGAAGATCCGCGATCTGGAACGGGGACATTTCCTTGGTCTTGGGCCAGCCATTGCCCGCCGTCCGGTCAGCGTCCGCATTGCCGATGTTCAGACTCGCGCGCGCAACGTGGTGCAGGGCCTGATGCCGCTGCCCAATGCGGCCGGTGCTGAGATGGAATCGATCTTGCTGTCCGAACCTCTGGCGATGGAAGCGCCGCCCCGTACGCCCGAACCGGAAGCGCCAGCGCCTGAGAGCGGCGAACTGCTCGGGCAGATCGCAGGCTTTGTGCCCGCTTCAGAGCAAGTTGAGCCGCCCGCGGCGCCAAGCCTGTTCGAGGCGGAGGAAACTGCCGCGAGTATCGCCTCGATCCTTGCCGAGATGGCGGCCGAACCAGATTGCACGTTCCAGCCGGCGTCGCAGCTCTATCAGGACTTCACCGTCCGCTGCCGCATGTTGCGGATATTGCCAGGCATGGACCTCGGCGTGTTCCGGCGCCGGTTCGCGATGGCGGTTGCAGGGATCCATGACGACAAGGCGGCGCAGTGGCAGGATCTGCTCCGGATAGGCAAGGATGTGCCCGATGACTTGCTGGCCCCCTTCCTGACATTGGCCCGTGCAGCGATGGAGGGGGCGCCTTGCCCCGATGATGAAAGACTCGCTGAAATCTACGGAACACGCTCTTCCGGGCGCATACGGCGCCTGTTGGAGCATCTTGAAAAGGGCAATCTGATCGTCGTCCGGACCGATTACGGGGGCAGGCGCTCGGTCGGCATCCCCGCATTGGGAATGACCACGGCGCCGGTCGAAGCCTGAGGCGCTGCCGTCTTTCGCTATTCCACCGTGTAAAAGTCGATCACAACGCCATCAGGCTTGCGAATGCCGCGAGCGACGAACACCTTGCGTCGCATCCATTCGTGCGGACCTGAGCGCACGGAGAAGCGCGGCGTTGTGCGGAAATAGTAGGCGGAAGGATCGACCTTTTCTCCGTTGGCGAGCTTTTCGATAATCTCCGGCGCTGCCGTACGGACTCCCGGATTGGTCACTTCGATTACCGTTCCGTCCGTAGCCTTCAGAAAATAGCGCGCCTCTATCGAAGTGAGACCGCCAGGGAGGATTTCCTGCCAATCTCCACCGCCAGGCAGTACCTGCCCGGCAAGCGCCGGCCCACTCACCGTGCCGCCGGTTATCGGGATGAAGCGCTTGCGCCCGGTATCGATTTCACCTTGCTCAACCGGAGGAGCGAGGGAGGCCTGAACAGTGAACGCGTACGCGAGAGTCGGGGCAGGGGCGCTGGGCCCCGCATCGGCGTAAGCGGCCGGATTCGCAAAGAGTGCAGCCATGCTTGCGAGAAAGGTTTTTCGGGACACCACCATCGCTCCAGTCATGTGCAATCGCCGTAATTGTTGTTGGTCGCATTTTATGCGATTGTCATCCTCCAATTGGGCGCCATGCCGCAATGTGCATTGCACAAAAGGCATTGCAGAATTTGTTTGTGTTACTAATGGAAGGAGCCGGACGCAGCGCGATCTCTGCCTGCAATTCGGCCCTTTACAGGGGCTTTGTGCGCCAGCGTTGGAAGGAATATCCGTGGCTAGGGCAGTGATCAACCGACAATCCGTCGTACCTGAACTGGATCTCGACGATCTCGACTCCGTTCTCGGTCTGCACATCGGCACCGTCAACACGCTATTCGTCACGCGGCTGGAAAAGCGGCTGGACACGATGAGCGTGACGCCGAAGCAGGTGGCCATCCTTTGGCTGGTCAATGCCAATCCCGGTTTGAAGCAGACCGATCTTTCAAAGTTCTTCCAGATCGAACGCCCCACCGTGCATCAGTTCGTGCGCCAGTTGATCAAGAACGGCTTTGTGGTGAACGAGCCTTCGAAGCTGGACAGAAGAGCCGGAGGCCTGTGGTTGACCGATGAAGGTCGCGAGGTGCTTGCCCGTTCGCGTCTGGCCATTGCCGAGCACGAGATGGAACTGACCTCGAAGCTCACAGCGCGTGAAAAGTCCGAGCTTTTCCGGATATTGATGAAGCTGTATCTGACGGCGCCGGCCAAGGATTGATCGTTCAGCAGCGGGACATGCCTTGGCAGGCATGATGCCGTGATGACCAAAGGATTCCGCTTCATGAAGCCAATCGCACTAATCGCCGCCGCTTCGTTCGCCATTGCCGGCAGCGCGTTGGCACAGCAGGCATCTGGGGATCCGGCCAGGGGCAAGACCGTGTACGCCCGTTGCGCCGCATGTCATGACCTGAACACCGGTGCGACGCGTCTTGGCCCGTCGCTCAAGGGCGTGGTGGGTCGCACGTCTGGCACCATGCCGAACTTCAATTATTCGCAGGCCCTCAAGGACAAGGCCGTCGTCTGGAATGCGCAGTCGCTGGACGCGTTTCTGGCTGGTCCGGCGAAGTTCGCACCGGGCAACCGAATGGCCTTTCCTCCGCTGGCAAATGCGCAGGACCGCGCCGATCTCATCGAATTCCTGGAGCAGTCAGCGCGCTGATTGCAACTTAACCGCAAAGAGCCTCGCACTCATCGGTGCGGGGCTTTTTTGTGCCCAGCATTAAAACAATCATAAATGATCATTCTTGATCGTTTTTGCGCAAAGTGCTACTGAGTCGCCGACCGCGAGATCGCGCAACAGTCTGCAGGATGCCATGAACGCCCACACCCAGATTACCGCCGCCCTTCCATTCGCCGTGCCTGCCAGCCGTTGGGACGATGCGGTCGCTTCGAAGCTCAGCCCTGCCGAACTGCTGCTCTATCGCTCGAACCTGCTCGGCAGCGACCTGACGGTGACGAACTTCGGCGGCGGGAATACCTCGGCCAAGCTCGAGGAGGTCGATCCGCTTACGGGCGAGAAGGTTGAAGTTTTGTGGGTCAAGGGTTCGGGCGGCGACATCGGGTCGATGAAGCTCGATGGCTTTGCCACGCTCTATCAGGCCAAGCTGCTGGGCCTCGAGGCTCACTATTCAGGCCCCGACGATGACGACAAGATGGTCGGCTTCCTGCCGCACTGCACATTCAATCTGAATGGCCGCGCGGCTTCGATCGACACGCCGCTGCATTCGCTGCTGCCTTTTGCCCATGTCGATCATGTGCACCCCGATGCGATCATCGCCCTGGCAGCGTCCTCCAGCGGCGAAGCGGCTACACAGGAAATCTGGGGCGGCAAGATCGGCTGGCTGCCGTGGAAGCGCCCAGGATACACGCTGGGCGTGATGCTGCGCGATTACGTGAAGGCCAATCCGCAAGTCGAAGGCGTGATGCTGGCAGGTCACGGCATCATCTGCTGGGCCGATAGCGCGAAGGCCTGCTACGAGCACACCGTGCAACTGATCGCGGATGCTGCGACTTATTTGAACGGCAAGCTGTCCGGCACGCCGGCGTTTGGTGGGCAGGCAGTTCCGCCCAATCCGGATCGTGCCGCTATTGCCGCTGACCTCATGCCCCGTCTGCGCGGCTTCATGACCGGTGCGCGCCAGAAGCTCGGCCACTTTTCGGACGACGCCGAGGCGCTGGAGTTCACAGGCTCGGTCGACTTCGAGCGCCTCGCCGCGCTTGGCACGTCGTGCCCCGACCACTTCCTGCGCACCAAGATCGCACCGCTCACTCTCGATCCGGCGCGCCTGCAGGACGATGCCTATCTGGCGCAGAAGATCACCGACTATCGCGAGATGTATGCGGCGTATTATGAGCGCTGCAAGCGGTCCAACTCGCCTGCGATGCGTGATTCCAACCCGGTTGTCGTGCTCGTGCCCGGTGTCGGCCGCATCACCTTCGCCACCGACAAGACCACCGCGCGCCTTGCTGGCGAATTCTATGGCAACGCCATCAACGTGATGCGCGGCGCCGAGGCGATCGGCGACTACATCGCGCTCGATGAGCAGGAAGCCTTCGATATCGAGTACTGGCTTCTCGAGGAAGCCAAGCTGCAGCGCATGCCGGCGCCGAAGCCTCTGGTCGGCAAGATCGCGCTGGTCACAGGCGGGGCAGGGGGCATCGGCGCCGCCTCTGCCGCTCGCCTGCTGCGCGAAGGTGCCTGCGTGGTGCTGGCGGATCGCGCGGCCGATGCGGTGGAGGAAGTGCGCGCCGGTTTTGCCAGGCAGTTCGGCAAGGACGTCGTACGAGCGGCGGTATGTGACGTGACCGATGAAGCGCAGGTCAAAGCTGCAATCGATGTGGCGGCGCGCGAGTTCGGTGGTCTCGACATTCTCGTCGCCAACGCCGGCATCGCCTCGTCCGCACCGATCGAGGAAACCACTATCGAGTTGTGGAACCGCAACTACGATGTGCTGGCGCAGGGCTACTTCCTTACCGCCAAGGCGGCCTGGCCGCTGATGAAGCGGATGAAGGAGCAGGGCGGTACGTCGGTCGTCTTCATCGGTTCGAAGAACGGCGTTGCTGCGGCGACAAATGCCAGCGCCTATGCCTCGGCCAAGGCCGCCGCGAACCACCTCGCGCGCTGCCTTGCGCTGGAAGGTGCGCCCCACGGCATTCGCGTCAACACCGTGAACCCGGACGCCGTCATCAAGGGCAGCAAGATCTGGGACGGCGACTGGCGCAAGGAGCGCGCAGGGGCCCACGGCATCGACAGCGGCAAGGAACTGGAAGAACACTACCGCCAGCGCTCGATGCTAAAGCGCGACGTGCTGCCTGAAGACATTGCCGAAGCGGTCTATTTCCTCGGTTCGGACATGAGCGCAAAGTCCACCGGCAACATGATCAATGTCGACGCGGGCAACGCGCAGGCCTTCACGCGCTAAGTCTCCGGGAGAGGATGAAGAGATGACCGAACTGCCCATCTCGGCGGACCTGATCGCCGAACGCAATGCCCTTCACGCCGAGGCGCTGGAGGAGGATTACGCAGCACTTGGCCGGAAGCTTTCCCGTACCGGGATCGACATCGATGCAATCAAGGAACGCGTGGCGGGCTTCTCGGTCGCCGTGCCGTCATGGGGTGCTGGCCGAGGCGGCACGCGCTTTGCCAAGTTCCCAATCGCCGGTGAACCGACCAACATTCACGAAAAGCTGGAAGACTGCGCGGTCATCCAGCAGCTCAGCCGCGTCACCCCTCGCGTGTCCCCGCACTTTCCATGGGACAAGGTCAGCGATTACAAGGCGCTGCGGGAAGAGGCTGCCAGTCTCGGCCTTGGCTGGGATGCGGTCAACTCGAATACGTTTCAGGATCAGGTCGGGCAGGCCCACACTTACGCCAATGGCTCGCTTGCCGCGCAGGATGCTGCCACGCGCCAGCAGGCGGTGGATCACAATATCGAGTGCATCGAGATCGGGCGCCAGCTCGGCTCTACCGACCTGACGGTGTGGGTAGGTGACGGCACCAACTTCCCCGGTCAGCAGGATCTGGGGCGCAGCCTCGACCGCTATCTGGAAGCCGCCTCGAAGATCTATGCGGCGCTGCCCGATGACTGGCGGATGCTGCTCGAGCACAAGATGTTCGAGCCGGCATTCTATTCGACCGTGATCAGCGACTGGGGTTCCTCGATCCTTGCCGCACAGGAACTGGGCCCGAAGGCAAAGTGCCTTGTCGACCTCGGCCATCATGCGCCGAACGTGAACATCGAACAGATCGTTGCCCGTCTGCACCGCTTCGGCAAACTCGGCGGATTTCACTTCAATGACAGCAAGTATGGCGACGACGACCTCGACAGCGGCTCGATCAACCCGCACCAGCTGTTCCTGGTGTTCAACGAACTGGTCGAGGCTGAGCTGAATCCACGTGATGGCTTTAACCCCAGCTACATGATCGACCAGTCGCACAATGTGACTGACCCGATCGAGTCCATGCTCTCGAGCGCCGAGACGATCACCCAGTGCTTCGCCAAGGCGCAACTGGTGGACCGCGAGGCGCTCCATGCGGCGCAGGAAGCCAACGACACGATGATGGCCTTCCAGGCCCTTCGCCGCGCCTACAATGTCGACGTTGCGCCGATCCTGGCAAAAGCGCGGATGGAAGCCGGTGGCGCCATCGATGTGCTCGAAGCCTATCGCCTCAGCCAGTACCGTGGCCGCAAGGCGCAGGAGCGCAAGGCCGTGGGGCTGGGCGCCGGCATCGTCTGATTTGCTATTCCATAAAAGAACAGGTCTGGAGAGAAGATGATGAACATTCGCCGGCGCATTTCAGTCGCAGCGATCCTTGCCTGCAGCACGCTGCTCTCTCCGGTTGCCTTTGCCGAGGCGCCTACGGCCGAGCAGGGGGCAACGAATCCTGATCCGCTTGCCCAGCAATTCCAGGATCCGCCAATGGAAGCGCGCCCGCGCGTATGGTGGCACTGGATGAACGGCAATGTCACCAAGGACGGGATCGCCAAGGATCTCGATTGGATGAAGCGCGTCGGCATTGGCGGCCTGCAGAACTTCGATGCAGGACTCCAGACCCCACAGGTCGTGGGCAAGCGTCTCGTATACATGACGCCGGAATGGAAGGACGCCTTCCGCTTCGCCGCCAGCGAGGCCGACCGATTGGGCCTTGAACTTGCTATCGCAGCCTCGCCGGGCTGGTCGGAAACGGGTGGTCCTTGGGTAAAGCCGGAAGACGGTCTGAAAAAGGTCGTTTGGGCTGAAACGCGGCTCAAGGGTGGAAAGCGTTTCACGGGCAAGTTGCCTATGCCCCCGGTCACGACCGGCCCTTTCCTCGACATGCCCGATTCAGACCCGCTGGCTTCGATCACCGGCGAACATGGCTTCGAGGCCCCCGAGCTATATAGCGATATTGCAGTGCTCGCGCTGCCGGATACGGCAGCGGAAGATGTGCTTCCCTCCTTCAGTTCAGATGGCAGGCCGATCTCCGCCGCGGCACTGGCGGATGCCAGCCTGCAGACTGGCGTGAGCTTGCCGCGCGGTCCGGCAGAGGCGCCAACCACTCTGGTGGCGAGCTACGCCAAGCCACAGGCGATACGCTCTGCGACGATCGCAATTCCCGGTGCGAAAAGCATGTTCGCCGGGCCGACTCTCGACATTCGCCTCGAGGCCAGCAATGACGGCACCACATGGCAGCCTGTTGCAAGCATGCCGGTCACCGGCGCCCCGTCCACCGTCAGTTTCGAGCCGGTAACCGCGCGGCATTTCCGTCTGGTTTTCGTACCCCTGCCATTCAATGGCTCCAATTTGGGCGATCCCACACCCGGTGTCGTCGTTGGCGGTTTTGTCGACATGATCGCGGCTAGCGCGAAGGCGCCGCTCGAGATCAAGCAATTCCGCCTGACCTCCGAAACCATAATCGATCAGTTTGAAGCCAAGGCAGGCTATGCGATCGCACGGGATTACGACGCGCTCGGCGAACCAGATAGGGCGGCCGTTGGCGTTGACCCTTCGAGGATCGTCGACCTGACAGGCAAGATGCGTCCTGACGGCTCACTCGATTGGACACCGCCCAAGGGGAAATGGCGCGTGATCCGTCTTGGATCTAGCCTGCTTGGCACAACCAATCATCCCGCGCCGCCCGAGGCGACGGGCCTCGAAGTCGACAAGTTCGACGGTGCTGCCGTTCGTCGCTATCTCGAGCACTACATCGGCACGTATAAGGATGCGGCGGGCGAGGATCTCGTCGGCAAGCGCGGTGTTCGCGCTCTGCTGACGGATTCCATCGAAGTGGGGGCGGCCAATTGGACGCCGCGCATGATCGAGCAGTTCAAGCGCCTGCGCGGCTATGACCCGATGCCTTACCTGCCGACGCTTGCCGGCGTATTGGTCGGCACGCGCGAGCAGTCGGACAAGTTCCTGCGCGATTACCGCCAGACTCTCGCCGATCTCATGGCATCGGAACACTACGGAACAGTTGCGCAAGTGGCGCACGAGAATGGCCTGAAGGTCTATGGGGAGGCTCTCGAGGACAACCGTCCTTCGCTTGGCGACGACATGGCAATGCGCAGTCATGCAGATGTGCCGATGTCCGCCTTGTGGACCTTCGGCCGCAAGGCCGGGCCCAACCCCAGCTACCTTGCCGACATGAAAGGCGCTGCCTCGGTGGCGCATGTCTATGGCCAGAACATCGTCGCGGCAGAATCGATGACGTCAGCCTTGGCGCCTTGGGCCTACGCTCCCAACGAATTGCGCCGCATCATCGATCTGGAATTCGCCAGCGGCGTCAACCGCCCGGTCGTGCACACCTCGGTGCATCAACCGGTTGACGACAAGGTGCCGGGCCTTTCGTTGGCCTTCTTCGGCCAGTTCTTCAACCGCCATGAGGCGTGGGCTGAACTTGCCCGGCCTTGGGTTGATTACATGGCGCGGTCCTCTCTGCTGTTGCAGGCAGGCCGCAACGTTGCAGACGTCGCCTATTTCTACGGCGAGGAAGGACCGCTCACTGCGCTTTATGGGCGCAAGCCGATCGGTGACGCACCATTGGCACATGCCTATGATTTCATCAACCGCGATGCGCTTTTCGATGCGATCGAAGTGCAGGATGGAGAAATCGTCGCCAAGGGCGGGGCGCGTTACAAGGCGATCCAGCTTGGCGGATCGACCCGGCGCATGACCGTCGCAACCTTGCGGCGCCTCGCCACGCTTGTCGAAGCGGGCGCAACCGTCGTCGGCCACGCACCCGAAAGCTCGCCTGCACTGGCTGACGGCAAGGCGGACTTCGCCGCGCTGGTCGCGAAACTGTGGTCCGGGGCGCCTGTGACGAGGCTTGGGGCAGGGCAGGTCATCGCCTCTGCCGATATCGACGCTGCGCTGGCGAAGGCAGGTGTGTCGCCCGATTTCAGAATGTCCGGAGCAAGTGCGGATGCCGAGGTACTGTTCGTTCACCGCAATCTGGGCGACGGGGATCTGTGGTTCCTGAACAACCGCAAGACGGTGGATGAGCGCGTAGAGGCGCGTTTCCGCGTCACTGGAAAGCAGCCAGAGTTGTGGTACGCCGATAGCGGGCGTTCCGAGCCTGTATCCTACCGCATCGAGAACGGTGAGACGATCGTCCCGCTGACGCTCGGCGCAGAGAGTTCCGTCTTCGTCGTGTTCCGTAAGCCCGCCAAGGCCAACTCGCTGATGATCAAGAAGGCGGTGCCTACGGCTGTGGCGACGCTGGACAGGCCCTGGCAGGTCGCTTTCCAGGCAGGCCGTGGCGCACCGGCAGGCATCACCTTGCCGAGACTGGCATCGCTGAGCGATCAGGCTGAACCGGGCGTCAGGTACTTCTCGGGCATGGCGACCTACACCAGCAGCTTCACCTTGCCCAAGAGCGTGAACGCTGGCGCGCCACTTTGGCTTAATCTCGGCGAAGTGGGCGAGATCGCTGAGGTGTCAGTCAATGGCAAGCACGTTGGCTATGCCTGGCACAAGCCCTATCGCGTCGACCTGTCAGGTGTGGTGAGGAAGGGCGTGAATTCGGTGGAGGTGAAGGTCGCAAACCTCTGGGTCAATCGACTGATCGGCGATGCGCAACCCGGTGCGGAAAAGGTGACGTGGACGTCGTTCCCAACCTATCGTGCCGACACCGCGCTCCGCCCTTCGGGCCTGATCGGCCCGGTTACCCTTGAGTCTGCCGGGGAGGCGCAGTCGAATCCCTGATCACCAGCTGGAACCCAAGCTGGGAAATCTTGCCTTCCTGCTCATCTCTCCTGAGCAGGAGGGCGGCGGCAGCCTGGCCCATTTCCTCGATCGGCTGATACACGGTCGTCAGATAGGGCCAGACTGACCGCGCAATCCAGCTGTCGTCGAAACCGCAGACAGAGATGTCGTCCGGCACCTTCAATCCTGCCTTCGAACATGCGGCCATCACGCCAGCAGCGCTGTCGTCATTGCAGGCGAAGACGGCGGTTGGCCTGGGGCTCTGAGCGATCAAGGTTTCGCCTGCAGCAATACCGCCTTCAAAAGAAAACCCGCCATCGGCGTCGATGATCGGGGTGGCGCTGCCCAGCCGTTCCAGTTCCGCGATGAAACCGTCGCGTCTCCGGGCAGCGGCCATGTGCGATGCGGGGCCCCGCATGACTGCGAAGCGGCGGTGGCCAAGATCCCACAGATGCTGGGCCATTGCCGCCGCCGCCGCAGCGTCGTCGATGGCAATTCCAGGGCCACGAGCATTGTCGAGCGCGGGGGCGATCCGGACATAGCGGATCTTGCGCGCCTCAAGAAAGTCCAGGAGAAGCAGATTGTCCGACAGCGGGGGCGTCAATACGAACCCATCGCAGCGATTGTTACGAATAAGGGCTTCCAACTGCGCGGAAAATTGTTCGTCCGGTACGGTGGAATCGACATTGTCGATGCGCAGGTGATACTGGTGGGAACGTACGACGTCGTAGACGCCCTTCTGGATTTTCATGGTGTAGTGCGGGCTGGGATTGTCCAGCAGCAGGCCAATGATGAAGGTGCGTGATCCGGCCAGCGAACGAGCAGCGGCATCAGGGACATAGTTCAGTTCTGCAATTGCAGCCTCGACCTTGGCGCGCAGGTTTGCCGACACGTGAGGCTCGCCATTGATGACGCGAGACACGCTTTTCAACGACACGCCTGAAAGACGTGCCACATCGTCCATGGTGGCCCGCGCGGAATTCGCCGGAAAGGTCAGGGGGGTCATGCTTCTCTTTGTGACAATAGAGGGATGGAAACCGCTCTGCGAACATTCTCAATTTGAAACCTAGTCTGTGCGTGTGCGCATCACAAGGACCCTATTTTACGCATCGAGGTTTCTACGTGAGCCGCTTGACAGCGCTGCCAATACTCTGGCACGTCCACGGCTATCGAGTGGTCAATCCGCTGTGAAATTCAGGAGACAATGGATGTCGAAGGTGTGGCGCCTCTTGGTGGCGGCGAGCACGATGGTGGTTGCTGGCACAACGGACACCCGGGCCCAGCAGGCGCCAGCCGTGGACATGAAGGCGGCCGACGCGCGCGCTGCGGCGACGGTGAAGCAGATGACGGCGGACGAGAAGGTGGTGCTGACGCATGGCATCATGCCGCTGCCCTTGGGTGGGCCGACCCCTCCGATCCCTGCCGATGCGATTGCCGGTGCCGGCTATATTCCGGGGATCGAACGCCTTGGCGTGCCGGCGCTGAAGGAAACCGATGCCAGCCTTGGCGTGTCCTACGTCATGGGCATCCGCAAGGACGGGGCGACGGCGCTGCCCTCTGGCGTCGCGCAGGCGGCTTCGTGGAACCCGGACCTGATGTATCGCGGCGGCGCGATGATCGGATCGGAGGCGCGGGCCAAGGGCTTCAACGTGCTGCTGGCCGGCGGTGTCAACCTGATGCGCGATCCGCGCAATGGCCGGACTTTCGAATATCTTGCCGAAGATCCGCTGCTTTCGGGGATTCTGGTAGGCGCAGCGATCCGGGGCATCCAGTCGAACAACATCATCTCGACGATCAAGCACTTCGCGCTGAACGGGCAGGAGACCGGGCGCAAGTATGTTGACGTCAAGATCAGCGAAGGCGCCGCGCGCGAGAGCGACTTGCTCGCCTTCCAGATCGGTATCGAACAGGGCCAGCCCGGCTCCGTGATGTGCGCCTACAACCGCGTGTGGGGCGAACAGGCCTGCGCCAACGACTGGCTGCTCAACAAGGTGCTGAAAGGGTCGTGGGGCTACAAGGGCTTCGTGATGTCCGACTGGGGCGCGGTGCCGAACATCGACGCGGCGCTGAAGGGGCTTGACCAGCAGTCGGGCGAGCAGCTCGATCCGGCCGTGTTCTTCGGTGACAAGCTCAAGGACAAGGCGGCGGCAGACCCCGCGTGGAAAGCGCGGCTCGATGACATGAACCGCCGCGTGCTTACCGCGATTTACGCCTCGGGCCTCGACAGAAGCCCGGTCAAGCCCGGCGACAAGATCGATTTCGCAGCAAATGGCGCGGTGGCGGAGGAAGTTGCCAAACAGGGTATCGTGCTGCTCAAAAACAACGGCGCACTCCCGCTGGCCAAGTCGGCAAAGTCGATCGCGATCATCGGTGGCTATGCCGATGGCGGCGTGCTTTCGGGCGCAGGTTCGAGCCAGGTGCATGGCGAAGGCGGCCCTGCCGTGACCCGTCCTATTGGCGGCAAGGGTGTGTGGGCCGGTTTCATTGCCCAGCAGTACCACCGCTCCAGCCCGATGGACGCGATCCAGGCCCTGGCCAAGGACGCCAAGGTGACCTTCCGTGACGGGCGCTACATTGCCGATGCAGTGGAGAAGGCCAAGCAGTCGGAAGTTGCCATCGTCTTTGCGACGCAGTGGACCACGGAAGGCCTCGACGTCCCCGATCTGTCGCTGCCTGACGGTCAGGATGAACTCATCGCAGCGGTCGCCGCCGCCAATCCCAACACCATCGTTGTCCTGGAAACAGGCGGCCCTGTGAAGATGCCTTGGCTGGACAAGGTCGCGGGCGTCATCGAGGCCTGGTATCCCGGCGCACGCGGCGGGCCGGCGATCGCATCGGTGCTGTTCGGTGACACCAACCCTTCGGGCCGCCTGCCTCTGACCTTCCCGGCCAGCGAAGCGCAATTGCCACGGCCCAAGCTAGATGGCAGCGATTGGGTCGAGCCCGACTTTTCCGGCGGGCCATCCTCGGGCAGCGACAAGCTGGTATCCGACTACGACATTGAGGGTTCGGACGTCGGCTACCGCTGGTTCGCGAGGCAAGGAGCGAAGCCGCTGTTCCCGTTTGGCCACGGCCTTTCGTACACGACCTTCGAGAGTGCTAGTCTGAAGGTGAAGGGCCTGACCGCCAGCTTCACAGTGAAGAACACCGGCAAGCGCGAGGGCGCCGACGTGGCGCAGCTTTACCTTGTCGACCGTGCAGGACAGGCCAAGCGCCGCCTTGCCGGGTTCCAGCGGGTGAACCTCGCCGCAGGCGCATCGCAAAACGTCAGCCTGACCATCGATCCGCGCATCCTCGCTGACTGGAAGAACGGCGGCTGGACAATGCCGGCTGGCGAATACACCTTTGCCCTTGGCAAGGACGCCGAAACGCTGGGAACGCCGGTGAAGGTCAGAATGCCGGCCAAGACGTGGAAGGATTGAGGATGCGTGTCATTGCAACGCTCGCCTTGGGCGCCGGAATGTTGGCCCTGTCATCAGGTGTCGGCCATGCTGCCAAGCCGCGAGCCGGGTCTTCAGACATGACGACTGAAGTGATCGTTGAAACCGCCTCAGGGCCGGTTCGCGGCGTTCAGGCGGCAAACGGCGTCTCGGCCTTTCTTGGCATTCCCTATGCCGCGTCTCCAGTCGGGGAAAACCGCTGGCGCGAGCCACAGCCGGTGGCGACATGGACCTCGGTGCGCGATGCCACCAAGTATGGAGCCGATTGCCTTCAAGCCCCATTCCCGCCCGATGCAGCGCCGATCCGCACCACGCCATCGGAAGACTGCCTCTTCGTCAACGTCTGGAAACCCTCATCGGCCAAGCCGGGGGCCAAATTGCCAGTGATGGTGTGGGTCCACGGTGGAGGGTTCGTCAACGGTGGCTCGTCCCCTGCGGTCTATTCGGGCGAAAACTTTGCGCGCGATGGCGTCGTGCTGATCAGCCTCAACTATCGGCTGGGTCGCTTTGGCTTCTTTGCCCATCCGGCCTTGGCGGCAGAGGGGTACGGCGGCAACTTCGGCTATCTCGACCAGATCGCGGCGCTCCGCTGGGTAAAGGCCAATGCCGAGAGATTTGGCGGTGACCCGGCGAACGTCACTGTCTTCGGGGAAAGCGCGGGCGGCATGTCGATGCACATGCTGTTGCAGGCTCCAGAGGCGCGTGGGCTGTTCCAGAAGGTGATCATCGAAAGTGGTGCCGGGCGCGAACGCTCCTTGCCGACGCCAACCATAGCCGGTGCAGCAAAGGCCGGGGAAACTTTCGCAGCCGGTCTCGACGCAGCAGGGCTGCGCGCCTTGCCGGCGGAGAAGGTGACCGGCGATCTCTCCATGATGACGATGGCGCAGCCGTCCTATTCCGGACCGATGGTCGATGCCCGTACGATTTTCGGCAGCCCGGTCGAGGCAATCGCCGCCGGACTTTATGCCAAGGTTCCGATCATGGTCGGCGCAAACTCTGCCGACGGACTTCCGTTTGGGACCGACAAGGCCAAGATCTTTGCCAGCTATGGCGAACGGGAAGCAGAAGCGCGAAAGCTATATGATCCGACTGGCGATGGTGCACCTTTGCAGGTTGCGGTCATGACCAGCGCCGATCGCACGTTCATCGAACCGGCACGTGCCGTGGCAAGGGCCCTGGCAAAGCGGGGACAGGCGGCTTTTCTGTATCGATTCGACTATGCCCATCCGGATTTCCGCAAGGCAATGGGGGGCGCGCCGCACGCCAGCGAACTGCCCTATGTCTTCGACACCGTTGCAGCCCGCACGCAGTGGAAGATGGTCCCTGGGGAGCAAGCGGTCGCAACCACCACGCACAAGCTGTGGATCGATTTCGCAACGCACGGAACTCCGGGGCCGGCGTGGCCGGTCGCCACCTCTGACGACACCCGGGTCATGCTTATTGCTGAAGGGGGCGCGAAGCATGGCGAGGACCCCTACCGCGCCCGGCTCGATTTCGTGGAAAGGACTGCCGAAGCAAAGTGAACTTCGCGCTGACGTATTGGCGGGCTTGAGTCAGGTGGCCGGGTTCCCGCGGGGAACCGGGCCGGACTATCGGCAAAGTGCAAGAGACCCCACCAGTAATTCTACCAAGCGCGTTGACATTCGCGTTCGAGTGTTCATGTCTTTCTCATGCTCTCGCAAAAGACGCGATATACAATCCGGGCGCTTCAGCATCTCTCCGACCTATTCGGACAAGGCCCCGTGCGCCTGGATGCGATTGCCGAGGCGCAGAACATCCCGCGCAAGTTTCTCACCGTCATCCTTTCGGAAATGGCGAGGGAAGGGATTGTCATCTCGCACCGGGGGCGGGACGGCGGATACGAACTGGCGCTTCCGCCTGTCGATATTCGCTATGGTGACATCATCCGGTTGACACGCGGAAGCCTTGCGCTGGTGCCTTGCGCAGCGCGCAATGCTCATGAAACCTGCAACAACTGCCTGCCCGAGGCGGAGTGCCGCTTGCGCGGATTGATGCTGCAATTGCGTGATGAAACGGCCGCCATTCTCGATCGCATGACCCTGGCCGATCCGATTGCGGTCGAGCCTCCTTTCACCGAGGCGTAAAACACCGCAACTTCACTTGGCGTTCAGGAACCGGCTGGCTATAGGGTCGGCATGACCGTCCTCGATATGCGCCGCCCGCTGCGCTTCGCCGTCCTCGCCGCCGCTACCGTCGCCATGGGCGTGACTGCCGGTTGTGCGGGCGGAGGAAACAAGAAGAAGGACGTGGCCTACGTCGCGCGCGACGTCGATACGCTCTATACGGCGGCCAAGGACCGGCTTGATCGCGGCGATTCGAAGCAGGCCGCCGCACTGTTCGACGAGGTCGAGCGTCAGCATCCCTATTCGCCCTGGGCCCGCCGCGCTCAGCTGATGAGCGCATTCAGCTATTATGTCGCCCGCGACTATTCGAAGTCGGTCCAGTCGGCCCAGCGCTTCCTGTCGATCCACCCCGGCAACAAGGATGCGCCATACGCTTATTACCTCGTCGCGCTCTGCTATTACGAGCAGATCTCTGACGTCACGCGCGACCAGAAGATCACGCAGCAGGCGCTGACCGCGATGAACGAGCTGGTTCGCCGCTATCCCAATACCGATTATGCTGCCGACGCACGGCTCAAGATCGACCTGATCAACGATCACCTTGCCGGCAAGGAAATGGAGATCGGCCGCATGTACCAGCGTAGCGGCAAGTGGCTGGCCGGTACGCTCCGCTTCCGCACCGTGGTCGAAAAGTATCAGAGCACCAGCCACACGCCCGAGGCGCTATATCGCCTGGTCGAGAGCTACCTCTCGCTTGGCTTGCCGCAGGAGGCACAGAAGGCTGCGTCAGTGCTGGGCACCAATTACCCGGGCAGCAAATGGTACGAGCGCTCCTACGATCTGATGAACAAGTACGCGCCGGGCACAACTGCCGCCTGAACGCGCTTCAGAACCCGTAGACCAGCGTCAGCCGACTCGTCGTATCCGTGCCGAGTCGGCCGAGTTCAGGTGCAGTTTCGTGCTGCACCATGTACGAAAGCCGGGCCTTCAGCTTGCCGATCAGTCGTGAATCGAGAGCCGCAAGGGTATAGAACGTGCTGCCCTGCGCATCGAAATAGGCGCTGGCATCCTGACTGTATTCCAGGCTCGGCGTCAGCTTGATCTTGGCTTCCAGCGATGCCAGCCCTGCCACGACGGATTCGCGATCGCCATCCACCGGGTTCGTCACGCGCCATGCTGGTCCGGCCTTGACGCTCAGCTTGGCATCATCGGCTTTCAGCAGACTGTAGCCCAACCCGCCCGAGATGCTGTAGCGCGACGCAAAGCCCTGAAAGCGGTCCTGCTCGAACTGCCCGAGACCGTAGAGATAGCCTCGGCTGTCGAACTTGTAGTTCGGCTCTGCAGAGAAGCGATATTGTTCGCGGGTGACCACGTCAGCCGTTTCCTGGTAATCTGCACGGGCAGTCGTGGCGATGCGCCAGTTTGCGCCTTCCGCCAGCAGCTTGAAGCCGCCCACCAGACCAATGCCCGGGGCATTGCCGGTGTTGGCAAATGCTCCTGCTTCCCCTTCGCCGGTAACTTTCGCTTCTTTCGCGGGTGTGCCTGCGGCTTCTGGCCTTTTGGGTTCGCTAGCGTTCCTCGCTTGTGCCGGAACCAGGGCGAAGCCGGACGATTTGCGTGTGGCGACCCTCTTGTCGATCGCTTCTGCGGCATTTGGGAACGCAAGCTTGGCAGAACGAATAACAGCTTCGGCATCGGCGCGATTGCCTGATGCCAGTGTTGCGTCAATCAGATCTGCCACACCGGCCGGCAACTCCCGCGAGGCTGCGGCTTCGTTCGTTTCCGATGCGATTACAACAGGTTGGGGCGGGGCATCTGCAAGCATTGAGGCGGGTCTCCGTGGCCGCGCCCATAGCATGGCACTCCGGATAGATGCCACCGCCTTTTGTCTGATTACATGACTTCAGGCGAACTCGCGTGCAGTGGGCTCGCGTATGGCGTCGCCCACGGCCTCGAGGAACTGATCGGTCGCGCGATCCCAGTTGTATCGCGCACCTTGAACGGCGGCGCCCATCCGATCACAGCGCAAGGCCTTCTGGATCGCCAGGCCAAGGTCTTCGTCCAGAGCGCCGATTTGCATGGGCAGGTCACCGGACGGGCCGCGCCCCTCACGCCCGATGATGTCGAGTGGACCCGGCACGGGATAGGCTGCAACCGGAACTCCGCAGGCAAGAGCTTCGATCATGACAAGACCGAATGTGTCGGTCCTGCTCGGAAAGACGAAGACATCGGCCGAAACATAGGCTCGCGCCAATTGCTCGCCATGGCACGCGCCCAGGAAGACCGCCGCGGGATACTG
Organism: Novosphingobium sp. GW835-FHT14H07; assembly: GCF_058793515.1. Classification (NCBI taxonomy): domain Bacteria; kingdom Pseudomonadati; phylum Pseudomonadota; class Alphaproteobacteria; order Sphingomonadales; family Sphingomonadaceae; genus Novosphingobium; species Novosphingobium sp. GW835-FHT14H07. The sequence continues at coordinate 43,486 of NZ_JBXAFX010000006.1, read as the reverse complement.
GGTCTGCAGTCTTGCCAGAGCGGGGCCGTCTCCCACGACCACTTTCGTGCCGGGCACATTTGCATCGAGGAAGGCGATCAAGTTCTTCTCGATCGCCACGCGACCGACATTGAGCATGATCGGGCGTGGCAGATCTGCCAGTTCAGGCAACGGATCATGATCAGGATGGAACAGGTCCCGGTCGATGCCGCGCGTCCAGAGCCGCGTCTGCGTCACGCCGTGGCTCGCCAGTTCACCCGCCAGCGTTGGCGTCGACACCAATACCGCTCGGCTCGCACCATGAAAGCGGCGCATGACTGGCCAGAAGCGCTCGGGTTTCAAGCCGGTACGGACAGCCGCATACTCGGGGAAACGGGTATGAAAAGCGCTGGTGAACGGCACGTTATTGGCTTTGCACCAGCTCCTTGCGCTCCATCCGATCGGGCCTTCCGTGGCAATGTGCACAACGTCGGGAGCGAAGTCTGCCAGGGTGCGCCGCGTGCCGAACCGGGGCAGCATGGCGAGGCGTATCTCGCTGTAGCCAGGCAGCGGCATCGTCAGGAACTGGCTCGGCGTGACCAGTTCGATTTCGTGACCTCGCCTGATCAGGCGGTCGACAGTTGCCGCAAGGGTTCGGACGACACCGTTCACCTGCGGATGCCAGGCATCCGTGCAGATCGCGATCCTCATGCCGGTTGCTCCTCCAGCTGCGGAATGGGCTTGAGCGCTGCCTTGACTGCAGCCGCGCGCCGCGTGTCCTCGGCCCAGTCGATGATCGACATGCTGCCGTCGAACTCTTCGGCAAGCGCCGTGCAACTCTCCACCCAGTCACCATCGTTGTAATAGGTCACGTCGCCGATCTGGCGGATCTCGGCGCAGTGGATATGGCCGCAAACCACACCATCCACGCCTATGTCGCGCGCGGTATGGGCAACCGCCTCCTCGAAGTCGCAGACGAACTGGACTGCGTTCTTGACCTTCTTCTTCAGGTAGGCCGACAGGGACCAGTAAGGCATCTTGAGGTGCCGACGCGCGATGTTGAACAGCACGTTGGCGCGCAGCAGCAGCGAATAGGCCTTGTCGCCCAGAAACGCCAGCCAGCGCGCATAGAGCACCACGCCATCGAACCCGTCACCATGGGTCACCAGCAGGCGGCGTCCATCGGCGGTTTCATGAATGGTCTCGAGCGCCAGTTCCACCCCGCCAAAGCTCATGCCGGCATAGGGGCGCAGCATCTCGTCGTGATTGCCGGCTATCAGGATCACGCGCGTGCCCCGGTGCGCCATCTTGAGGATGCGCCGGATCACTTCGTTGTGCGCATCGGGCCAGTACCAGCCCTTGCTCAACCGCCAGCCGTCGACAATGTCACCGACAAGGTACAGCGTCTCGCATTCGATGGCTGCGAGGAAATCGAGGAGCATCGGTGCGTTGCAGCCGCGCGTGCCGAGGTGGACATCGGAAATCCACACGGTGCGCAGGCGGCGCTTGGGTCGAAAGCCGCGCGGTTCGGGCAGGTCGAGCCACGCTGGAGCAGACGAAATCAGATCTGCGGCGGATTTGAACGGCCTCGATCCCTCGAGTTTCGCATGCGATGCCATGAGCGAACCTTTCTCCATCTGGAGCCGCCAATGGCGGATTCGCATTGCGGGCGTGTGGCATGCTGTCACTCGAATGAAACAAGTGGAGAACGAAAGGCTTCTCCGTGCGTGGACGAGCGCGCCACAACCGGCTAGAGAATCGCGCGATGCTCACCAGCCTGTCGATCCGCAATGTCGTGCTCATCGAGGCGCTCGATCTCAGCTTTGCCAGCGGGCTTGGCGTGCTGACGGGCGAAACCGGCGCCGGCAAGTCGATCCTGCTCGATGCGCTGGGTCTAGTTCTGGGCGATCGGGCGGACAGCGGGCTCGTCCGGGCCGGCGAAGATCAGGCCAGCGTCACCGCCACGTTCGAGTTTGACCGGATGCCCGTAGCCATTCGCTCGGCTCTGAATGACGCAGAAGTCGACATTGAACCGGGTGAGCCGTTGATCATCAAGCGCCGCGTCCGTGCCGATGGTGGGTCGAAGGCGTTTGTCAACGATCAGCCCGTCGGCGTTGCTCTGCTTCGCGAACTGGCCCGCAGCCTTGTCGAACTTCACGGCCAACACGATGATCGCGGCCTCGTAAACGCGCGCGGCCATCGTGCCCTGCTTGACCGTTATGCCGGGGCCGATGTCGCAGGCGTGGACAGCGCATGGATCAAGTGGCGCAAGGCAGAGGATGCGCTTCAGTCGGCCCGTGCCGCAGTCTCGCGCGCTGCCGAAGAACAGGACCTTCTGCTCGCCCACTTGGCCGAACTCAATGCCCTCGCTCCGATCATCGGCGAGGAGGACGAACTCGCCGGTCAGCGCGCCGATATGCAGAAGGGTGAGCGGCTTTCTGGCGACCTCGTCGAACTGCAGCGCCTGTGGGAGGGCTCCGACTCCGCCCTTGCCACGCTGCGCAGCGCCGCCCGCCGGCTTGACCGCATCGCCACCGAGCACCCGCTGTTGGCCGAAGCGCTCGAAGCGCTTGACCGGGCGGTCATCGAGGCGAGCGAGGCCGAGGACAAGCTGGCACGCGCCGCCGAGGTCCTGGCCCACGATCCCGCTCTGCTCGACCGCATCGAGACGCGGCTGTTCGACCTGCGCGCGGCTGCCCGCAAGCACGGCTGCACCGTCGATGAACTCCCCCACAAGATGACCGAGATGCGCGCTGCGCTTGACGCCATCGAAGGGGGAGAGGCCCAGATCGCAGGTCTCGAACGGACCGCGCGCGATGCGGCGCTGGACTATCAGGCGAAGGCCGAGACGCTCTCGGTCCAGCGCGCCGAAGCTGCCCGCAGGCTCGACAAGGCAGTGGCGGCTGAACTGGCCCCGCTTAAGCTTGATGCTGCCAAGTTCCACACAGCGGTCCTACGACTGCCCGATGATCGCTGGGGCGCTGGCGGAATCGATGCTGTCGAGTTCCTGATCTCGACCAACCCCGGCGCGGATTTCGCCCCACTCGGCAAGATCGCCTCGGGCGGCGAACTTTCGCGTTTCATCCTCGCGCTTAAGGTCGCGCTTGCTGAAGAGGGCGGCGCGGCAACGATCATCTTCGACGAGATTGACCGTGGCGTCGGCGGTGCGGTGGCGAGCGCGATCGGCGATCGGCTGGCGCGTCTCGCCAGTGGCGGGCAGTTACTTGCCGTCACGCACAGCCCGCAGGTCGCCGCGCGCGGCGACCGCCACTACATGATCGCCAAAAGCTCGGATGGCACCGTCACCCGCACGTCGGTCGCGTTGCTCGATGCAGCGGCGCGCAAGGAGGAAATCGCGCGCATGCTTTCGGGCGCTGAGGTTACTGCCGAAGCTCGGGCGCAAGCCGACCGTCTGCTGGAGCGGGCGTGATCGAAATTTCGCAAATGGTGCAACTCAATTTGCTCGACCGCCCAGTCTGGCACTCGCTTGGCGGGCCACAGAACGCACTCGACGTGGGGACGGGCTCGGTGCGTCGTCTTGATCCTGCTTATGGACCGTTTGCCGCGGCAAATCCCGGCAATGAGGGAGACCTGGCGCAGCATCTGCACGGGGGTGAGATCTGGCTTGTCGAGCCCGAAGCCTTGCCTGCGCCCGTGGGCCTGCAGGTCTTGCGCGAGGCACCGCTTTTGCAGATGATCGCAGATCGCCCAATCGTTCCGATCGAGGATACCGAAATTGTGGCACTGGGCAAAGCCGATGCGGCCGAAATGGCAGACCTGGCTCGCGCCACCGAGCCCGGACCGTGGGCGCCGCAGACTTGGCGCTATGGGCAGTTCCACGGCATCCGCATCGATGGCCGCCTAGCCGCGATGGCAGGCGAACGCATGCGCCCCGCAGCTCACCTTGCCGAACTCAGCGGTGTCTGTACCTGGCCGGAATTCCGGGGCAGGGGCCTTGCCGCGCGTCTGATCCGCAAGGTCATGGCCGGCATGGCAGCGCGGGGCGAAGTGCCGTATCTGCACAGCTACGCCAGCAACGTCTCGGCGATCCGCCTTTATGAAAGCCTGGGCTTCCGCGCCCGTCGCCCGATGGTTGCCACGCTCCTTGGACCAGCATGATGATCGAGATAACCGAAGCCGAAGCCGCCAACGAACTCATGCGGCTGGCGCGGCAGATTGCAAAGCATAACCGCCTTTACCATGGGGAGGATTCGCCCGAGATTTCCGACGCCGAGTACGACGCGCTGGTGCGCCGCAATGCCGAGCTTGAAGCCGCATTCCCGCATCTGATCCGGCCCGATAGTCCCAGCGCGCAAGTCGGGCACGAAGTTGCAGCCTCGCCGCTGGGCAAGGTCACCCACGAGGTTCGCATGATGAGCCTCGACAACGCCTTCACCGATGAGGAAGTCGAGGAATTCGTCGCCCGCGTCCGCCGCTTCCTCGCGCTGCCGGAAAGCGCCGAAGTTGTGATGACTGCCGAGGACAAGATCGACGGCCTGTCCTGCTCGCTGCGCTACGAGAACGGCAGGTTGGTCCGAGCAGCGACGCGCGGTGACGGGCAGGTCGGCGAGGACGTGACCGCGAACGTGGCGCATATCACCGATATCCCGCAGGAGCTGAAGGGTGCAGGTCTTTTCGACGTGCCCGCAGTCTTCGAGATTCGCGGCGAGGTCTACATGGCCAAGGCCGACTTCCTCGCGCTCAATGCCCGGCAGGCCGAAGCAGGCGACAAGGTCTTCGCCAACCCGCGCAATGCCGCTGCGGGTTCGCTGCGTCAGAAGGACGCCAGTGTCACCGCCGCCAGACCATTGCGCTTTCTCGCCCACGGTTGGGGCGCGGCAAGCGAGGTGCCCGCGCCCACGCAATTCGAGATGATGCGCAAGATTGCACAGTGGGGCGTGCCGGTTTCGCCACTGCTGGTGCGCTGCTCGTCCGCTGCCGAGATGGTCGCGCATTACCGCACGATCGGCCAACAGCGCGCCGATCTGCCCTATGACATCGACGGCGTCGTCTACAAGGTTGACCGGCTCGACTGGCAGGAGCGTCTCGGCTTCGTCGCCAAGGCCCCGCGCTGGGGCATCGCCCACAAGTTCCCCGCCGAAAAGGCCGAGACGACTCTCGAGGCTATCGACATCCAGGTCGGCCGCACGGGCAAGCTGACGCCGGTGGGCCGTCTCAAGCCGGTACTTGTCGGCGGCGTCACCGTTACCAACGTCACCCTGCACAACCGCGACGAGATCGGGAGGTTGGGGCTTCGCGTCGGCGATCGCATCGTGCTCCAGCGCGCGGGCGACGTGATTCCGCAGGTGGTCGAGAACCTCACGCGCGACGAGCCGCGCGAATCATACCACTTCCCGGACCATTGCCCCGAGTGCCAGTCCGAAGCGGTGGCGGAGGAGGGGGAGGTCGACGTTCGCTGCACCGGTGGCCTCATCTGCCCCGCCCAGCGAGTCGAACGCCTCAAGCACTTCGTCAGCCGCGCCGCGCTCGACATCGAAGGGTTGGGGGAAAAGACGATCATCGAGTTCTTTCAGCTCGGCTGGCTTGAAAGCCCGGCCGACATTTTCCGCCTGAGAAAGCGCCGCAGCGACATCGTCGGGCGCGAAGGCTGGAAGGACAAGTCTGTGGACAACCTGTTGGCAGCCATCGAGGCCAAGCGCGAGCCCGACGCTGCGCGCCTGCTCTTCGGCTTGGGGATTCGCCACGTCGGTGCTGTCACGGCACGCGATCTGATGAAGCGCTTCGTTACGCTTCCCAACTTGCGCGACGCCGCCATTGCTGCGCGGGAAGGCGGCGATGCGACTGCAGACCTCCTCTCCATCGAGGGCGTCGGCCCAGTGGTAGTCGAAGCGTTGGGCGACTTCTTCCACGAACCGCATAACATCGCGGTGTGGGAGGACCTGCTCTCGGAAGTCACCCCGCCACCCTACGTGGTCGAGACAAAGGACAGCGCGGTGGCCGGCAAGACCATCGTCTTTACCGGCAAGCTCGAAACGATGAGCCGTGACGAGGCCAAGGCCCAGGCTGAAGCCCTGGGCGCGCGCGCGGCCGGTTCCGTCTCTGCCAAGACTGATCTCGTAGTGGCGGGACCCGGCGCAGGTTCCAAACTGAAGCAAGCAGCCGCGCTTGGCATCGACGTGATAGATGAAGCGGCTTGGGCCGAGATCGTCCGAAGCGCTGGTTGATGCTCCAGGACTTGGCCGCCATCGCCGCTGAGGCAGGAACCCTGCTCAAGGCGCACAACCAGACCATTGCCGTCGTCGATGGCTCGACCGGAGGCCTCATCTCTGCGAGCTTGCTCGCCATGCCCGGCGCATCGGCGTTTTACCTTGGCGGCGGGGTGATCTACACGCTCAAGGGGCGGCGCATGGTGCTCGGCCACCCGCCAGGCTCGCTACGCGGTTACACTTCGGCGCAGGAGGACTATGCTCTGGCGCAAGCGCGGCTGATGCGCGAACGCTACAGTTCCGATTGGGCCATCGCCGAAACCGGCGCTTCCGGCGGTAGCTCACATCCCTTGGGCGTCGCTTCCGGCACCAGCGCGATTGGCGTCGTCGGGCCGGACGGGATCGAGGCGTCGGTGCGGGTTATGACCGACAGTGACGACCGTCTTGCCAACATGCAGGCTTTCACCCGCGCCGCGCTGATCCTGTTGCGTGATACCTTGGCCGCTCACTCCGGCACGTAGTTCGGCTTTCGCTTCTCCAGAAACGCCTGCATTCCCTCGCGGAAATTGGGGCTGGCCGCCGTCATCAACTGATTGCGGTTCTCGATCGCCATTGCCGCCTCCAGGCTCGGCGCGTCGATAGAAAGGTTGAGGCCCTCCTTGGTCATCCGCAGACCCATAGGCGAGGCGGCAAGCAGGTCATCGACATACCTCTGGCCGACCGCTTCAAGTTGCTCGTCGGGTACGACTTCCGAAACGAGCCCGGTCGCCAGGGCGCGATGGGCGTGGATGAAACGCCCCGTCAGCATCAGTTCGCTCGCTACCGAAGTGCCGACCAGACGTGGCAGGAAATAGCTGCAGCCCATGTCGCAGGCCGAGAGTCCGAGCTTGATGTAGGCGGCGTTCATCCTCGCGCTTGTCCCCGCAATGCGAATGTCCGAGGCCAGCACGAACGAGAAGCCACCGCCACAGGCCGCACCTTGGACTAGGCTGACAATCGGCTGGGGGCAGCGCCGCATCTTTATATAGACGTCGGCCAGATAGCCCTGAAAGCTGAACCCGCCCGCAAACGGGATTTCCTCGCGGTTCTCGGCGCGTTCCTTGATATCCAGCCCAGCGCAGAAGGCCTTGCCCGCGCCGCGCATCACAACGACGCGGGTATCACGATCGTGGAACAGCCTGCCGAAATAGTCGGATAGCTCGCGCACCATCTGCAGCGAGATCGCGTTGAGCATCTCCGGCCGGTTCAGCGTTACCCAGTCCGCTGCGTCCCGCTTTTCGATGGTGAAGGTCTCGTAGGTCATCGCGCATCTCCCGCCTTAACCGAATGATTAATCGAGTGCGGGCGATGCACAAGCCCCCTACCGCGCTACCAGCGCTTCGACCACTCCGGCAGAGCGCCAACCCGGCTGGCGCGCACACCGCCTGCCGCGCGCCGTCGCAACCACAGGATCGACCAGTCGCCGCGCACCATCCGCGCCGCCAGCCTCAGGCCCGCCTTGCGATAGGCTGCCCGGACAGTGGCTTCCTGCGTTTCAAGCAGTCCGGCCAGCAGCACGCTGCCACCCGGCACAACGGCGCGGGCGAATTCCGGTGCCAGTTCGACCAGCGGCCCGGCAAGGATGTTGGCGATCAGCAGGTCATAGGGCCCGGCCGCCTGGAGCAGGGGATGGTCCACTCCGGCGGCGATGACCATGGCCATGCGCCCAACGCCATCGCCCAGCGGAATGCCGTTGTTGGCCGCGTTCTCTGTCACGACCGGGCCGCAAACAGCATCGATGTCACTGGCGATGGCCCGGGCGGTCGGCCACAGATGCAGCCCGGCGAAGCCGAGCAGACCGGTGCCGGTGCCGATGTCAGCCAGGTTGCGCACGGTCACGCCTTGCCGCTTCATGTGGCTCAGCATGGCGAGGCAGCCTGCGGTCGTTGCGTGCTGGCCGGTGCCGAACGCCTGGCTTGCCGGGATCACGAAGTCCCGAACACCACGCTGGAGGAGCGGCGGGTATTCGGGCGTATGTACGTGGAACACGCCCTCGCGGATCGGCTCGACGCCTTGCTGGCTGAGCGTCACCCAGTCGGTATCGGGCAGCTTCTCGATCTGCAGCGTGGGCGGTGCCCCTTCGAACAGATCGGCGATGGCGTTCTGGTCGGCCTTGGTCGGCTTGCGGTCAAGCCAGGCTTCGAGTTGCCAGTCCTCGGGCTTGTCCTCGGCGATCTCGCTGCCGGCAATGACGATGTCGTGGTCCCAGTCCCAGGCATCCTCATGCGCGATCAGCGCGGCCTGAATCACATCGCGCGGGGCAAAGACGGTGACTTTCCAGCTCATTTACGCAGTGCCTTTTCCAGACGATCCCGTGCCCCCGCTGCCAGCGCCTTGCAGGCATCGCGATTGGCAAGCGGTTCGGATCCACTCATCCGCTCAAACATGGCGCTGGCCGAAGGATGCGGCGTCAGCAGGACGCCGCATTCCAGCGCCTCCACTTGCGCGAAGGTCTTGCGGAACATCTCCACGCGCTCGGGATGATCGGCAAAACGATAGGTGCCGAGCGGGAGAGCGGTCAGGCTGTCGACGTATGTGATCGTGCGGCAGTCAGTCCCCTCGCACGATTTCCAATGCCAGCTGGTCGAACCCTCGGTGTGGCCGGGAGTCTGGAAAGCCGTGATCTTGAGCGGCCCGACGCTGAATACGTCCCCGGTCTTCAAAGCGAAGTCTACTCTTGCAGGGCGACTGCCATGAACTTCCTGCGCTTGCGGGTCAGCGGGGCTGACTTTGCCGCTGCGTATTACCTTGGCCGCTTCTGCCGTGGCGACGAAGCGCGCACCGGTTGCCTTCTCCAACGCTGCGAGACCGCCAACGTGGTCGAAATGCTCATGGCTTGAGACGATCAGGTCGATGTCCTTCGGGTTGAATCCCAGCTTGCGGATATTGGCAAGGATTTGCGGCACTGCCTCTTCCACCGCTGCATCGACCAGGATGTGCCCCTGCGGGCCGGTGATCAGCAGGACCGAGACGTTGCAGGTGCCGACGTACCAGACATTGCCGAAGATCCGGGCAGGCGGGGCGGGATCGGAGAAGTTCTCCTTGCCCTCGCACTGGCGAATGATTGCACGGGCTGCGGCAGTATCGGCCGGGGCGGGCGTCACCGCAGTCGCTGCGGCCAGGACGGCGAGTGTCATGCTCATGAGGGTCGTCTAGGGACCGCGCTGGACAAGCGCAACCGGCTGTCCTTTTTTACATCCTGCATACGCTTGCGCAGGCGGTCTTTTCGACTAATAGGACTCGCAATCCGTCGCGGGGGCTGTCCTTTCCGCGATCCTTGTACCTAGTCGAGGGGGTATGTTCATGGCGCAGGCGCGCAAGGCACGGCCGATTTCTCCGCATCTCCAGATCTGGCGCTGGGGCCCGGCCATGCTGGTTTCGATCCTGCACCGCATCACCGGCAACGGCCTTGCGTTTGCAGGTCTGGGGCTTCTGCTGTGGTGGATCGGTGCGCTGGCAAGCGGGGCAGGGGCCTATCAGACGTTCCTGGACTACGTGTGGCTCGGCACTGGCGGTGGCCTGCAGACGGTTACCGCGATCCTTGGCAAGATCGTGCTTGTCGGCCTGACCTGGGCCTTCTTCCAGCACGCCGCTTCGGGCATCCGCCACCTGATCCTCGATATCGGCGCGGGATACGAACTGGAAACCAATGCCCGCTGGTCGAGCCTGACAATCGTCATCTCGGTCCTCCTCACCATCGCATTCTGGGCTTTCGTGCTGCTGCGCTGAGCGCCGGCACGAACCGTCAAGCAAGGAAGGCTTACTCCCATGGGTAACGGCACCTCCATCGGTCGCGTGCGCGGGCTGGGCTCCAGCCACGAAGGCACCCATCACTGGCTCACGCAGCGCCTCACGGCGGTGGGCAACCTCGTCCTGATCACGTTCCTGATCGTCAGTCTCGCGCTGCTGCCGGACTACAGCTATGCCACTGTGCGCGGCTGGGTCGCGCGGCCGCTGCCGTCGATCGCGCTCATCCTGATCATGATCAACACCTTCACCCATGCCCGTATGGGCGTGCAGGTCATGCTCGAAGATTATGTCCATGAAGAAGGCGGCAAGGTTGTCGCCTGGCTTCTGGTCAATGCAGTGCCCTTCGCGGCCGCTGCCTTCGGCATCCTTTCGGTTCTGCGCATTGCGCTCGGGGGCGCATAAGACATGACTTCGACTCAGCCTGCCTACAAGATCATCGACCACACCTACGACACCGTCGTCGTCGGTGCCGGCGGTTCCGGCCTGCGCGCCACCATGGGTTCTGCCCAGGCCGGCCTGCGCACCGCCTGCATCACCAAGGTCTTCCCGACGCGCTCGCACACCGTGGCAGCGCAGGGCGGTATCGCCGCCTCGCTCGGCAACAATTCGCCCGATCACTGGACCTGGCACATGTACGACACCGTCAAGGGGTCGGACTGGCTGGGTGACCAGGACGCCATCGAATACATGGTGCGCGAAGCTCCGGCTGCGGTCTATGAACTCGAGCACGCCGGCGTGCCGTTCAGCCGCAATCCCGAAGGCACGATCTACCAGCGTCCGTTCGGCGGCCACATGCAGAACATGGGCGAAGGCCCGCCGGTGCAGCGCACCTGCGCCGCGGCTGATCGTACCGGCCACGCCATGCTTCACGCGCTGTACCAGCAGTCGCTGAAGTACGACGCGGACTTCTTCATCGAATACTTCGCGATCGACCTGATCATGGAAAACGGCGAATGCCGGGGCGTGATCGCGCTGTGCATGGACGATGGCTCGATCCACCGCTTCCGCAGCCATGCGGTCGTGCTGGCCACTGGCGGCTATGGCCGTTCGTACTTCACGGCCACCTCGGCCCACACCTGCACCGGTGACGGCGGCGGCATGGTCCTGCGTGCGGGCCTTCCTCTGCAGGACATGGAATTCGTCCAGTTCCACCCGACCGGCATCTACGGCGCCGGCGTGCTCATCACCGAAGGTGCACGTGGTGAGGGCGGCTACCTCACCAACTCCGAGGGCGAGCGCTTCATGGAGCGCTATGCCCCGTCGGCCAAGGACCTCGCCTCGCGTGACGTCGTCTCGCGTTCGATGGCAATGGAAATCCGCGAAGGGCGCGGCGTCGGCCCGCACAAGGACCACATCTACCTGCACCTCGATCACATCGATGCAGGCGTCCTGGCTGAACGTCTGCCGGGCATCACCGAAAGCGGCAAGATCTTCGCAGGCGTCGACCTTACGCGCCAGCCGCTGCCGGTCGTGCCGACCGTCCACTACAACATGGGCGGCATCCCCTGTAACTACCACGGCGAAGTCGTCACCATCGGTGCCGACGGCAACCCCGAGACGGTCGTCCCCGGCCTGTTCGCAGTGGGTGAAGCCGCCTGCGTTTCGGTCCACGGCGCCAACCGCCTCGGCTCGAACTCGCTGATCGACCTTGTCGTGTTCGGTCGTGCCACGGGCCTGCGCCTCAAGGAACTGATCAAGCCGGGCACCTCGCACAACTCGCTGCCCAAGGACAGCGCCGACCTTGCGCTGACCCGCCTCGATCACTTCCGCCACGCCAAGGGCGGCTCGCCCACGGCCGAGGTTCGCGTCGAAATGCAGCGCACGATGTCGGCCCACGCCGCAGTGTTCCGCACCGACGAACTGATGGCCGAAGGCAAGGTCAAGCTCGCCAACACCTACAAGCGCATGGAGGACATCCACGTGTCCGACCGTTCGCTGATCTGGAACTCGGATCTCGTCGAGACGCTCGAACTCGACAACCTGATCAGCCAGGCCTCGGTCACCATGCATTCGGCCTACAACCGCAAGGAAAGCCGCGGCGCCCACGCGCACGAGGATTTCCCCGAGCGCAACGATGCCGAATGGATGAAGCACACCGCAGCCTGGTTCAACGGCTGGGGCGGCAAGGGCGGCGAAGTCCGTCTCGACTATCGCCCGGTCCACGAATACACGCTGACCGACGACGTCGAGTACATCAAGCCGAAGAAGCGCGTGTACTGATCCGACGCCAAGCCGTCGACACTGGTCCATGCGGACCGGCGGTTCGTCGAACCTGAGATGATCTGGTGCCGGGGTATGAATACTCCGGCATCAGTCATTTTCGGCCCGGTGAGACGGGCAGCCTGGGGAGGCAGTTCGATGAAAAGCGGTTGGAAGCATTCGAAGCTGACGCTTATTGCAGGAGCCGCGCTGGTCATCAGCGCTGCGGGGGCCATGGCACAAGGCATTAAGGACATGCCGCCGCCACCTGCTCCGCCCGCGCCGCCCGCACCTCCGGCTCCCCCGTCACCTCCCGCACCGCCAGCGCCGCCTGCGCCAGGCATGGAGCAGCAAACCGTCATCATCGAAAAGCATGGCAGCGAGGATGGGCAAGAGCACGTCCGCACCGTCACCCGCGATGGCAAGACCTTCGTGTTCAAGAGCGACAAGCCATTGTCTGACGCGGACGTCGAGGCGAAGATCGCCCGTGCGGAGGCTGGCATTCCGCCCGTCCCGCCCATGCCTCCGGCTCCCCCGCTGCCTGGCAAGGGCGAGCGCCGCATGCAGCGCGTGATCGTGATCAACGGCGAGAACGAAGGCGTGACCGACATCGTTTCCGAGGACGGTCCGCATTGCCGGGGCAAGAATGCCTACGCCAACGTCGATGCCTCCGAGGAGAACGACGGCAAGGTCACTCGCGTGCGAATCCGCACATGCGGCAGCGAGGCAGACATCGAGAAGCATGCCATGGCCGAAGCGCTCGCCGGCATTCGTCAGGCGCGAGAGGAAATCGCCCGCGACAAATCGTTGTCAGACAGCATCCGCAAGCAGGTCCTCAAGGAACTCGACGCTGAAATGGCCAAGCTCAAGGCGAAGGGATAAGCGGTATCTGGCCGAGAAGGTCTTTCAGTCAGCCTTCTGGACGACCGGTTTGCTTTCGAAGCGGATCGGATCGGCGTTGCCCGGCTTCGATTTTGCGGACTTCTTGTCGTCGTCCTTCTTGCTGTCGTCCTTCTTTTCGCGTTCCGCCTTGGCCTCTGCTGCTTCGCGTGCGGACCACAAGGCTGAAACATCCTTTGGCGTTGCCGCGCTCGCCGGGTATTTGCAGCCGCGCTGTTCGCCGACGCCCTTAAGATAGGCGCGGCGCACCGACCCTGCGTAGATCGCCTCGTTCCACTTGCGCTGCTGGGCATTTGCGCCACTGATTTCGCGGATTACGCCGCCGAACGGAATCAGCGAGCCGACGAGTGACTTGGCAATATTGCCCATCTTGAGCGTCGAATTGCCATCGTCCCGTGCCACGTCGATGTCGTCGCCCAGAACAGCGTCGAGTTTGGTGACCTCTGCGGCGATGGCAGGACACTTGCGCATGCCGGCAAGATCATAAGGCTTCTGCCGCGCAGCGACGAGAATTTCCGGCACTTCGTCCTTCTTGATGTTCAAGTCGGACAAAGGCTTCGTAACCACATCACTCGCCGTCACCTTTTCCTCCGAAACCGCAGTCTGTGCGGCGAGAGGGAAGGCAACGGCAAGCGTGCAAGGCAGTATCGTTGCGAACCGAAGGGCCTTGGTAAACTTCATTGTCTGCTCCCCGTTTAACGGATGAAGTCTTCAGGCCCTTCGCGGTTCCGTGAATTAATGTTAACAAACACTCATCACAGCGCGGCGAACGTGTCGCACTGGTCCTCGTCCGCTGTCTCGATTCCCTTGCGCAGCCACTGCATCCGCTGCGCGGCGCTGCCGTGTGTGAACGCATCCTCCACCGGACGGCGGCCTGCCGCCTTCATCAAAGTATCGTCGCCGATCTGGTGTGCTGCACGCATGCCTTCCTCGATGTCGCCCGCTTCGATGCGATCCCGATTGCGGCCTGCCCAGACGCCGGCATAACAGTCGGCCTGAAGTTCGAGAGCGACCGAGTAGCGGTTGGCCTGGCTCGGACTGCTCTGCTGCAACTGCCGCACCTTGGCTGACGTGCCGAGCAGGCTCTGGATATGGTGGCCGTATTCGTGCGCCATCACATAGACACGGGCAAAGTCGCCGCCGGCACCCATCTGACGGTCCATTTCCGTGTAGAAATCGGTGTCGATATAGATGCCGCTGTCGCTCGGGCAGTAGAACGGCCCCATCGCGCTCTGTGCCGCGCCGCAGCCCGACCGGCCATTCTGCGAGTAAAACACGAGAGTCGGGGCTTCGAACGGGATATTGGCCTGCTGGAACAGTGGGCCCCACGTCTTGTTGAGCGAGGACAGCGCGTTGCAGCTTTCCTTGCTGAATTCGTTGACGGAGCAGCTTTCTGCCAAGGAGGCGCCACCCTGCTGTTCAACTGGTGCCGAAACCTGGCCCTGCTGCATCGAACCCAGCATCTGCATCGGGTCGACGCCGAACACCACTGCCGCAATCAATGCGATCACGATCGAGCCGCAACCCACCTTGCCGCCGCCGCCGAACGGGAAGCCGCCGCCGCCGCGTTGATCCTGGACATTGATGGAACTGTCGAAATCGTCGAGCCGCATGGGCAATCCCCTTTTTTGCGTTTGCGACTGGACAAGCGGCGAGCCGCCCGCGATGCCAGCGCGATCAATCCATCCAGAAACCCCGGAGTAATCGAATGTTCCTGAAGGGCAAGTGCGCGCTCATCACCGGCTCCACCTCTGGCATCGGCCTCGCCTATGCGCGGGCGCTGGCCGCAGAAGGAGCGGACATTGTTCTCAATGGCTTTGGTGATGCCGAACAGATCAAGGCGCTGTGCGAAGAACTTGCCTCTGTCAGCGGCGGCCGGGCGATCTTTGCCGCAGGGGACTTGACGAAGCGCGAAGGCACCGAAGCGATGGTGGCGACGGCGTTGGCGGAGTTTGGCGCGGTCGACATCCTGATCAACAACGCCGGAATGCAGCACGTCGCCCCGGTCGAGGAATTCCCGGTCGACAAGTGGGACACGATCATCGCGCTCAACCTCACGGCCGCGTTCGACGCCTGCCGCCTGTGCATTCCGGGCATGAAGGCCAAGGGATGGGGTCGCATCCTGTTCACGGCCTCGGCCCATTCGCTCACGGCTTCGCCTTACAAGGCCGCCTATGTGGCGGCCAAGCATGGCATTGCCGGGCTGACCAAGACGCTTGCCCTAGAGCTGGCAACCGACGGCGTGACTGCGAACTGCATCAGCCCCGGCTACGTCTGGACGCCGCTGGTCGAGAACCAGATTCCCGATACGATGAAGGCAAGGGGCCTGACGCGCGATCAGGTCATCAACGATGTCCTGCTGGAGCGGCAACCCACCAAGCAATTCGTCCAGCCGGAAGATTGCGCGGCGCTCGCGTTGTTCCTGTGCCGTCATGAAGCGCGCAACATTACCGGGGCGAATTACAACGTCGACGGTGGCTGGGTGGCGCAATAAAGGGCAACCACCAACCTCCTATGTAAAGTTCTGTTCATCATCCACGCCCCAATTGGGAACTTGCGCCTCGCTCCCGCTTTTGAGAGCAAGGGTCTGCGACGAGGCGTTTGGGGTCGGCGATGAAGCGTTACGGGGGCTGGACAGTAGCGATAAGGGGGGGCTTGGTCCTCAGCGCGCTGCTCCTCGTCTCCGCGCGGCCGGCACCGAAGAAGCCTGGCCCGGCGGAGATCGCGCTCAAGGCCCACGTCGAGACCCTGGCGAGCGACGCCTTCGATGGACGCGAACCGGGCACCGAGGGTGAAACCAAGACGCTGCGCTATCTCGCGCGTCAGTGGTTCGACATCGGGCTGTCTGCCGGGACCAATATGCCTGGCAATGGCTGGTTCGCCCCAGTGGAACTTGTCGAGCGTGAGCCGGTGCTGTCACGTGCCAGCTTCATGCGCGGTCGCAAGCGGGTGAACTTGCCGATCGACAGCGTGTTCGTGGTAACGTCTGGCCTGCGCAGCCTTGTGCAGGATGCGCCACTGGTGTTCGTCGGGCAGGCCACGTCACCCGTCACGTCGCGCGCGGAACTTGCCGGCCGGGTTGCCGTGATGCTCGACAGCCTGCCGGAGGGCCTTGCGCGAGATCGGGCAGGTGATCGCGCGGGGCGGTTGCTGGATGCCGGCGCGCTGGCGGTTGTCACCGTACTTGATGATGAGCGGGGCCTGGAAGATGTGATCGCACGCCGGCGTCGCGCCGGCTATGCGGTCGCAGGCGAAAGAATCGGCAATGAGATCGAGGCATTCCTGTCGCCGGCAACGGCCGAGACGCTGCTCGCCGGAACGGCACGGCCGACCGTGGCCCGGCTTCAGGCAGATGCCCGGGCAGCAGACTTTTCGCCTTATCTTCTCGGGATTTCCGGCACTTTCGAGGCAACTAGCCGCGAAACGCGGATCAAGACCCACAACCTGATCGGCAAGCTGGAAGGGCGCAATCCTTCGGCAGGGGCCGTCCTGATGATGGCGCACTGGGACCATTTCGGCGAGTGCGGCAGCGCGCCGGCCGAGGACCTGATCTGCAACGGCGCGATCGATAATGCATCGGGCCTTGCGGTCATGACCGAAACCGCGCGCATTCTCTCGCGCGGCAAGCCTCTGGAGCGCGACGTCTATTTCCTTGCGACTACGGGGGAGGAACTCGGCCTGCTCGGCGCGATGGCCTTTGCCGAAAACCCGCCGATCCCGCTCGATCGGTTCGTCGCCGCGTTCAATGTCGACAGCACCGGGCTGGTCCCGCCGGGCGGGCCGATAGGAGTCGTCGGCAAGGGGCTGACGCCGCTCGATCCGCTGATTGCCGATGTCGTCAAGCGCATGAAGCGCAAGCTCGCGCCGGGTGATGCGCCCAACGCCTATATCCGGCGGCAGGACAGCTTCATCCTGATGCAGCACGATGTCCCGGCGGTGATGGTCAGCAACTCCTACGGCGACATGGAGCGGACCGAGCGGTTCATGGAGGATACCTATCATCGTCCCAGCGACCAGCCGGGGCCGTGGATCGACTACGCCGGGATGGCCGACGACGTGAACCTGCAGGTCGAACTGATCCGCGCCTTTGCCGATCCGAAACGCTACCCGGCGCGCGCTTCGGCCCCGTCTGCAAAGCGCCCATGATTTCGGGAACCAAACCCTCTAGCGGAACTGCCCCTTCCTGTTTACATGGGCCGCCACGAATCTCCCCGGACCTTTAGAAGTGGCGCGCATCATGGACATCCCTCTCGGCCTTACCTTCGACGACGTGCTGTTGCGTCCTGCCGAGTCGGATATCGTGCCTTCAATGGCCGACACGCGCACGCGGCTGACCCGGGGTATCAATCTCAACATTCCGGTCCTGTCGTCGGCGATGGACACCGTGACCGAGGCCGACATGGCAATCGTCATGGCGCAGCTGGGCGGGATCGGCGTGCTCCACCGCAACCTTTCGATCGAAGAGCAGTGCGCCGCGGTGCGGGCCGTCAAGCGCTTTGAAAGTGGCATGGTCGTCAATCCGATTACCATTTCGCCCGATGCGCCGCTGGGCGAGGCACAGGCCCTGATGCGCCAGCACAAGATCAGCGGCATCCCGGTGGTCGAGGCTTCGGGCAAGCTTGTCGGTATCCTCACCAACCGCGACGTCCGCTTTGCCGACAACCCGCAGCAGCCCGTGCGCGAACTGATGACGCACGAAAATCTCGCCACGGTAAAGCTCGGCGCCAGCGGCGATGATGCGCGCCGCCTGCTGCACCAGCGCCGGATCGAGAAGCTGCTGGTGGTTGATGATGCATTCCACTGCATCGGCCTGATCACGGTCAAGGACATCGAGAAGGCCGTGACCTTCCCGGACGCCACCAAGGATGCTGCCGGTCGCCTGCGCGTTGCTGCCGCCACCACCGTGGGCGAGAAAGGCCTGCTGCGCACGCAGGCGCTGGTCGAGGCCGAATGCGACGTCGTCATCATCGACACCGCTCACGGCCACAACCGTGACGTCGCCCGCGCTGTCGAAGCGGCGAAGAAGCTGTCGAATTCGGTCCAGGTGATCGCCGGCAACGTCGCCACGGCCGAAGCCACCCGCTCGCTGATCGATGCCGGCGCCGATGGCGTGAAGGTCGGCATCGGTCCCGGCTCGATCTGCACCACGCGCATCGTCGCGGGTGTTGGCGTGCCGCAGCTGACGGCCGTTATGGAGTGCGCCGAGGAAGCCGAGAAGTCGGGCGTTCCGGTGATTGCCGACGGCGGCCTGCGCACCTCGGGCGACGCTGCCAAGGCGCTTGCCGCCGGTGCCAGCTCGGTGATGATCGGCTCGATGCTGGCCGGCACCGAGGAAGCGCCGGGCGAGACGTTCCTGTACCAAGGCCGCGCCTACAAGTCGTATCGCGGCATGGGTTCGGTCGGCGCAATGGCGCGCGGCTCGGCCGACCGTTACTTCCAGCAGGACATCAAGGACCAGATGAAGCTGGTGCCTGAAGGCATCGAAGGCCAGGTGCCCTACAAGGGACCGGCCAAGGACGTGGTCCACCAGCTCGTCGGCGGCGTGAAGGCCGCGATGGGCTACACTGGCAGCCGCACGATCGAAGACCTGCGCAAGCGAGCGCAGTTCGTGCGCATTACCAATGCGGGCCTTCGCGAGAGCCACGTCCACGACGTGACGATCACGCGCGAGGCGCCGAACTACAAGGTTGGCTGAGGGCGGCTGAATGACGCCTCCGGCGCGGGTTCAGGCCGCGATCGATCTGCTTGATGCAGTGATTGCGGCGGCCAACGGGCAGGGCGCGTCGGCAGACCGGATTGCGGCGGATTGGTTCCGGGCGCGGCGCTATGTCGGCTCGAAGGACCGTCGCGCCATTCGCGAACTGGTATGGAGTGCGATCAGGGCATGCGGCGAAGTGCCGGTGTCGGGGCGCGCCGCGATGCTGCGTCTGGCGCAAGCGGACGCAGCTGTGGCCGGGTCGTTCGTTGGATCGAACTATGGGCCAGCGCCGATTGAGGCAGGTGAGCCGGTGGCGTCCGGTGGCGTTGCGCCTATGTGGCTGGCAGAACGACTTGCGGCTTCGGGTCTCGATGATCAGGAACAGGCCGCGCTGCTGGGAAGGGCGCCGCTCGATATCCGGGCCAATACGCTCAAGACCACGCGAGACGAATTGCGTTCGCGCCTGCCTGTCGAGGCCGACCTAGCTATCGCCCCACAGGGCTTGCGGCTGCCATCGGGTACGGCAGTCGAATCGTGGCCGGAATTCGCCGAGGGGCTGTTCGAAGTGCAGGACGCCGGCAGCCAGATCGCCTGCATGGCGCTTGGCGTGCAGCCCGGCGAAGCGGTGGTCGATCTGTGCGCAGGGGCGGGCGGCAAGACGCTTTCGCTGGGGGCAGCAATGGGCAATCGCGGCAAGCTCCTCGCCTGCGACATTGACCGGCCCCGCCTGTCCCGCCTTCCGGAGCGCGCCAGCAGGGCAGGGGTCCTGGTTGAAGCGCGCCTGCTCAACCCTGGGCGGGAGGGTGAGATGCTGGCCGACTGGCAAGGCAGGGCCGACGCGGTGATGATCGATGCGCCGTGTTCGGGCACAGGTACCTGGCGCCGCAATCCCGAGGCGCGCTGGCGGCTCGATGCCAGGGCTATCGAGCGCTACTGCGCGATGCAGGCCAATGTGCTCGATATCGGGGCTTCGCTGGTAAGGCCGGGCGGTCGGCTGACTTATGTGGTCTGCTCCCTGCTCGATGCTGAAGGTGCAGACCGGATAGAGGCATTCCTTTCGGCCAATCCCGGCTGGGATGTCGCGCTGCCCCCGCTGCCTGCGGGCCAAGCGCGGGGCAGCGGCTGGCGGCTTACACCCTTTAGGGATGGCACCGACGGGTTTTTCTTCGCAACGCTCGTACGCCGTGTTAACTGAAGCGTCATGGACGCGGGTTCATTCAATGATGGTCCTTCAAAAGGTAATCGGACCAAGGAGCTGTTGATGCGTTACGCCCCCATTGCCCTCGCTCTGTCACTTGTCGTTGGCGTGACCGGCAGCATGGGCGTGGCGAAGAACACGGCGGCGTCCGACCCGCGCGTCGAAGCCTTGCTCAAGGACGGTCGTGCATCACTCGCCAAGGGCGACGTTTCGGCGGCGACTGACAGTTTCGAAGCGGCGCTCGCCCTTGATCCGGCCAGCAATCCTGCGCTGCTGGCGCTGGCTGATGCCGCCCGGCGCGATGGGCTGCAGGGCAAGGCGATCCACTATTACCGCCAAGTACTCGAACGCGATCCCAATAATGTCGTCGCCATTTCCGGCGAAGGCGGCGCGATGGTTGAGAAGGGCGCACTTGAAAAGGCCCGCCGGAACCTGACACGGCTCGAAGGCCTGTGTGGCAAAGCTTGCGCGGAAACCGCCGAACTCTCGGCGGCCATCGCGCGCGGACCTGCCAAGAAGGTCGTGTCGGCCGAAGCTGTCATCCCAGCCGAGAAGGTGGAGACGAACTGACGCCAGCGGACGTCAGATCAGTTCGCGGAATTCCTCGACCACCTGCCGGTAGACGCGCTTCTTGAACGGCACGATCAGTTCCGGAACCTGCTCCGGTTCAACCCAGCGCCATGCCTCGAACTCGGCATGTTCATGGGCGTTGAGGTCGATGTCACTATCCTCGCCTGAAAAGCGCATCAGCAGCCACTTCTGGCGCTGGCCTCGAAACTTGCCGCCCCACATCTTGCCCATCAGGAAATCGGGCAGGTCATAAAGCAGTTCGTCGCGCGTTTCCGCGATGATCTGCACGAGGTGGGAGGAGACGCCGGTCTCCTCCTGCAGCTCGCGCAGGGCGGCGGCGTGGAGATCCTCGCCGTCGTCGATCCCGCCCTGCGGCATCTGCCAGGCGTCCATCTCCTTGTTGTCGATCCGCTTGCCCACGAACACGCGCCCGGCGCTGTTCACGAGCATGACCCCGACACAGGGACGGTACGGAAGCCCGGCAAATTCGTCTGTCATTTCAACCTTTCCAGTAGCAGCCGGACCGCCTTGAAGATCGACTGCATGTCGGCCTGCGCGCTCGGGATTGCCTTGCGCACCTGCGTAAACCCGTGGATCGTCCCTTTCATTTCAAGAAAGACGACTTCTGCTCCAGACCGGATGAGTTCCGCCCCATAGACCCGCCCGCTGTCGCGAATCGGATCGAGCCCTGCCGTCACTAGCACCGTCGGAGGCGTGGTCGAGTGGTCGCCATAGATCGGATAGGCGCGCTTGTGGCCGGTAACCGCCTGATAGGCATTGGCGAACCAGTTCATCGAATCCGAGGTGAGGAGGAAACCCTCGGCGAAATCGAGGAAAGACTGGTGATCGGGCTTGTCGTCGGAAAGCGGGTAGATCGGCACCTGCATGACCACCGGCACCGCCGCGGGGCTTTCGACCAGCGCCTGGGTCACGACGATCGTCAGATTGCCGCCGGCGCTGTCGCCCATGGGGATCAGGCCGGTGATTTCGCGCCCCAGCGTGGCCGAGTTCGCAGCGATCCAGCGTGCCGCGGCCTCGCAGTCGTCCGGCGCGGCGGGGAAGGGGTGTTCGGGCGCCAGGCGATAGTCCACCGCGATGACCGGCAGATCGAGTTCCGCGGCGATTTCGGTGCACAGGCTGTGATGGCTTTCGAGATCGCCGATCACGAAGCCGCCGCCGTGGAAGAACACCACCGCCGGACCTGCCTCGCGCGTTTCGCGCAGGTCATAGAGACGAAGCGGGATGTCGCCGGCGGGGCCGGGGCAGGTCAGGTTTCGGACCACTGCCAGTTCGCGCGGGTCTGCTTCGGCAAGTTGACCCATCGCAATGTAACTGGCGCGCGCAGCCTCCAGACCCATCTGGCTCATCGGCGGGGCATCGGTGCTGTTGAGGAAAGCCAGGAAGGCTTGAACGTCGGGGCGTACGTAGTGGGTCTTCTGATCGGTCATGACAGTTCCTCGTCCCGCAAACAGGATTCGTTATAAACACCGTGGTAAGTTGGCTTTTGCAACTTGACTGGCAAGCGCATCGGGAATCAAGAGCGCAGGAGGATTTTTCGCCCTGCGCAGATTTTCTTCTTTGCGAACGGAACACGAGGGGCATAGGCGCGTGTCAGCACTGGGTGAAACTCCCGGGCGCAGCAGAGGACGATATGGCTACACTAGTTGAAGGACCGGACGCGCTGACGGGCGGCAAGGAATCACCGACCCCCGAGGCGGTGGTTGTGCGCTTTGCTGGTGACTCGGGCGACGGCATGCAGCTGACCGGCGGTCAGTTCACCCTTTCCACGGCGCTGGCGGGCAACGACCTTGCCACTTTCCCGGACTTCCCGGCGGAAATCCGCGCGCCGCAAGGCACGCTGTTCGGCGTCTCTGCCTTCCAGATCAACTTCGGCTCGACCGAGATCGACACCGCGGGCGACCAGCCCGACGTGCTCGTGGCAATGAACCCGGCAGCGCTCAAGACTAACGTCGGCGCGCTCAAGGCCGGGGGCCTGATCATTGCCGACACCGGCGAGTTCAACAAGCGCAACCTCGAGAAGGCCAAGTACGAGGTCAACCCGCTTGAGGACGGCAGCCTCGAGAAGTGGCAGCTGCTCGCGTTCGACATCTCGGCGCTGACGCTCGAAGCGGTAAAGCCCTTCGGCCTTGGCAACAAGGAAGCGCTGCGCTGCAAGAACATGTGGACGCTGGGCCTTGCCCTGTGGATGTTCGATCGTGACCGCCAACCGCTGGTCGACTGGTTGAACGCCAAGTTCGCCAAGAACCCGGTTCTGGCCCAGGCCAATATCGCTGCGCTGAACGCTGGCCATGCCTATGGCGAAACCGCCGAACTGGCAGGGCCGCTCAAGCAGTACCACATCGCTCCGGTCGAGAGCGAGCCGGGCCTCTACCGCACGGTCACCGGCGCCGAAGCGATCAGCCTCGGCCTCGTAGCGGGCGCGCAGCTGGCCGATCTGCACATGTTCTTCGGCGGCTATCCGATCACGCCTGCCTCGGCGATCCTGCACAACCTTGCCCGGCTCAAGGAATACGGCGTTACCACCTTCCAGGCGGAAGACGAGATTGCCGCAATCGCCTCGGCCATCGGCGCGAGCTATGCGGGCCAGCTGGGCGTGACCTCGTCGTCTGGCCCCGGCATTGCGCTCAAGGGCGAGGCGATGGGCCTTGCCATCATGACCGAGCTGCCGCTGGTCATCGTCAACTCGCAGCGTGGCGGCCCGTCGACGGGTCTGCCGACCAAGACCGAACAGTCGGACCTC
Organism: Novosphingobium sp. GW835-FHT14H07; assembly: GCF_058793515.1. NCBI lineage: Bacteria > Pseudomonadati > Pseudomonadota > Alphaproteobacteria > Sphingomonadales > Sphingomonadaceae > Novosphingobium > Novosphingobium sp. GW835-FHT14H07. Next base: position 20,246 of record NZ_JBXAFX010000006.1, on the reverse strand, counting down.
TACCAGGCGGTCTATGGCCGAAACGGTGATGCGCCGATGCCGGTGATCGCGGCACGCAGCGCTTCGGACTGCTTTGAAGTCGCCATCGAGGCCTGCCGCATCGCGGTGGAATACATGACCCCGGTCATGCTCCTGACCGACGGCTACATCGCCAACGCGGCGGAGCCGTGGAAGGTGCCCGATCCCGAAAGCTTCAAGCCGTTCCCGGTGACGTTCCTCGAAGAGAAGAACGGCCCCAACGGCGAACTGTTGCCCTTCGCGCGCGACGAAAAGGGCGCGCGTCCGTGGATCAAGCCCGGCACTCCGGGCCTGATGCACCGCATCGGCGGCATCGAGAAGAACCCCGGCACCGGCAACATCGACTACAGCCCGGCGAGCCACCAGATCATGACCGACGCACGCAAGGCCAAGGTCGAAGGCGTGGCGAACTCGATCCCCTTGCAGGAAGTCAGCCATGGCGAGGCTTCGGGCAAGCTCGTGGTCGTCGGCTGGGGCAGCACTTATGGCCCGATCTATCAGGCCGTGCGCCGCGCCCGTCGCAAGGGCCTCGACGTCAGCCACGTCCACGTCCGCCACATCTGGCCGATGCCGTCGAACCTGGGCGACCTGCTCAAGTCCTACGACAAGGTGCTGGTGCCCGAGATGAACACCGGCCAGTTCAAGACCGTGCTGCGCGACCAGTTCCTGATCGACGCCCAGCCGCTCAACAAGACCAGCGGCCAGCCCTTCACCATCGCGGAAATCGAAGCCGCGATCGTGGATGCGCTTGGCGGCCACGCCGGAGGCGAGGTCGATGCCGACAAGACGCAGCTGCCCAGCATCAAGAGTGACAATCCATGAACGAGATGACCAAGATCGCGGTCCAGACCACGCTCAAGGACTGGGAAACCGACCAGGAAGTGCGCTGGTGCCCAGGTTGCGGCGACTACGCGATCCTCAAGGCGGTGCAGCGCACCCTGCCGGAGATCGGCGCCGATCCTTCGAACACCGTGTTCGTTTCGGGCATCGGCTGCTCCAGCCGCTTCCCGTACTATGTGGAAAGCTATGGCTTCCACACGATCCACGGCCGTGCGCCCGCCTTTGCCACCGGCATCAAGCTCGCCAATCCGGAACTCGACGTCTGGCTGGTGACGGGCGATGGCGATGGCATGTCGATCGGCGGCAATCACACGATGCACATCCTGCGTCGTAACGTGAACGTGCAGATCCTGCTGTTCAACAACGAGATCTACGGCCTGACCAAGGGCCAGTTCTCGCCGACGAGCCGCGAAGGCACCAATTCGCCGACGTCGCCGCTCGGCTCGGTTGACCGTCCTGCGCTCCCCTGCGCCTTCGCGCTGGGTTCGGGCGCGCGCTTCATCGCGCGGGCCTATGACGTCTCGAAGAACCTGCCCGGCGTGCTCAAGGCGGCTCATGCCCACAAGGGCGCGGCCTTCGTGGAAATCTTCCAGAACTGCATCGTCTACAACAAGGACCGCTTCGACGACTTCGTCGCCAAGGGCGTGGCCGACCAGAACCAGCTGTGGCTGACCGATGGCGAGCCGATGCTGTTCGGTTCGGAGAAGTCGGGCGGCGTGAAGGGCATTGCGCTCGACATGGACACGCTGACGCTCAAGGTCGTCGACGTGACCGATGGCGACTGGCAGGCGGCGGGAGTGCTCGTCCACAATGTCAAGAACCGCGCGCTCGCCCATATGCTGGTGGAGATGCCGTTCGGCCCGTTCCCGATGGCGCTGGGCGTGATCTACGACGATCCGCGGCCTTCCTATGAGGACGTGCTGCTCGGCCAGGACGAACAGGCCCGCAAGGGCAAGGACGCCAACCTCGCCAAGCTGCTTGGCAAGGGCCAGACCTGGACCGTCAGCGGAACAGCTGCCGATCCGGTCTGATTTCCGGGTTTCCCAAAGGCTTCCAAGGCCGCAAGGATGCGACGTGGGTCGTGCCCTTGCGGCCTTTCTGTTTGAGATCACCGATTGGACAACCTGACGCACAGCCTTGTCGGTTGGGCACTGGCGGAAACGGGTCTGAAGCACCGGTCGCGCAAGGGCCTTGCCGCGCTGGTGCTGGCGGCGAACATGCCGGATATCGACGTGTTCTTCGGCTGGGCGCCGTGGGCGCCGCTCGCCATGCATCGCGGGTTCACGCATGGGCTGGTGGGTGGCGTGGTGTTGATGCCGCCGTTGCTGGTAAGCCTTCTGTGGCTTTTCGATCGCTGGCAGGCTTCGCGCGGGAAGATCGCGCGGGAGGCGCCGCCGCTGCGCCTGGGCTGGCTGGTGTTGCTTAGCTACCTCGGTGCGATCACGCATCCACTGCTCGATCTGCAGACTGTCTATGCCGTCCAGCTGCTGTCGCCGTGGAGCGAACGGTGGTTCCACTCTGATGGCCTGTTTATCGTCTCGCCCTGGGTTCTCGCGATGTTGGGTGGTGGCATATGGGCAACGCGGCGTTTTGCCTCCGGCGCGATCGCGGTGGCTTGCCTGGGACTGGTGGCAGCGTTCATCCTGCTCAATGTCGGCATATCCGCGCTGGCTTGGCAGGCACCGCGCAGCGACGCCCCTTATGCCATTCCCGACCGCGTGTTTGCCGCGCCCGAGGCGATGATGTTCTGGCGGCGCGATGTGGTCTGCCGTGAGCGCGGCAGGATCACATTCGGCCAATACGATCCACTCCGGCGGCTTGACGGTCTTTTTAGCTTCGGCGCTCCGATCGCTGACAACATGAGCGATCCGCTCGTCCGCAAGGCAGCGAACGCAACGCCCGAGGCGGTCAAGTTCCTCGCTTGGTCGCAGATGCCGGTTGCGGAAGTGCAGCGCTCCGGCTGCATGGCGAGGGTGACTTTCGCGGATGCGCGGTTCACTGGCCCGACGATGGCGCGAAACTTCAACACGGTGGTTGAACTTCCGACCTGCTAGGCGCCGGGCGTCAGTGTCTCGAGCATGTCGTCGGCCTGCTCGGCGACGGCTTTCGCTGGCTTGTGCAGCAGCGCCGAGGCGAGGAACGCCCAGCCTGCGCCGCCAAGCCATCCCGCTGCAACGTCAGTCGGAAAATGGACGCCGAGCCAGACCCGGCTGATCGCAATGGCAATGCTCAGGGCGATGGCGCTGATGATCAGGGTCCAGCGAATCGAGCGGCGCGGGCTCATGGCCGCGAAGGCCAGCGCGATGGCAATGTAGATCACCGCGGAATTGAAACTGTGCCCACTGGGAAAGCTCTGCCCGCCCGCCTCGGTCAGGTGCGGCACGATCATCGGGCGGGGGCGGCCGACAGCAATCTTGACCAGCGAGTTGACCAGCCATCCGCCCATAACTGTCGCAGTCAGCAGCACTGCCTCGCGCTTCAGGCGCAGAAAGAGCAGCGCGGCCAGCACGCCGATCAGGATGAGGTTGCGCAGCAGGACCCCGCCAAGCGCCGTCAGATCCCGCACCGCCTCGAGCAGCCATTGCGGACCGGCGGGAACAAGGTCTGCCCCGCGTCGCCAGAACAGCAGGCCGGAACTGTCGATCTCGCTGCCGTGCCCTGACAGCACGAGCGAGGCGACCAGGACAAAGCCGATCCAGCACAGCGCCGACGCGATCAGGGCATGGCGCGGAGATATTCTCCAGCTGCGCGCCCTTTGGGGCAGGTGGCGTTCGGGGGCGGCTTGGACCATCGGTTGCTTGGAACGAGATTGCCGCAAACCTTGTTCCCGAACAACGGTTTGTGATGCCGGCTTGCAAGGGCCGCATAACAGGAGAAAGGGAACTGGTGTCTGCATCGACGCAGGCCGAACCGACGATTGTCTGGTTCCGCCGCGATCTTCGTCTGGCCGATCAGGCGGCGCTTCTGGCAGCCGCCGAGGCCGGGCCCGTTATCCCGGTCTACGTGCTTGATGACGAGACGCCCCGGCACTGCCGCATGGGCGGTGCCTCGCGCTGGTGGCTGCATCACAGCCTGGCCAGCCTGGATGCCGCGCTTCGCAAGCTGGGATCGCGACTGATCCTGCGCCGAGGCAAGGTGCACGAGGAACTGGCGGCTGTGCGCCGCGAAACCGGGGCGCGGGTCGTCCATGCGTTGCACCATTACGAGCCGTGGTGGCGCAACGCGGAGAAGGCCGTCGCCAAGGGTATGCAGCTTGTCCTTCACGACGGCAACTACCTGGCGCCGGCTGGTGCGGTGAAGACCGGAAGCGGCGCGCCCTACAAGATATTCACGCCATTCTGGCAGGCCCTTAAAGAGCGGATGCCGCCCGCGCACCCAGCGCAAGCACCAGAGCAGCTGGTCGCGCCGGAGCACTGGCCGACGAGCGACACGCTCGACGACTGGAAACTGCTGCCCACTGCGCCCGACTGGGCGGGCGGGTTCCGCAAAGAATGGATCCCCGGCGAAGCGGGTGCGCACAAGCGGCTGGAAGCCTTTGCGGCGCGGGCGGCGCGGTACGAGCAATGCCGCAATCTGCCGTCGATTGAAGGAACTTCGCGCCTGTCGCCGCATCTCCACTTCGGCGAGATTTCGCCGGCGACGGTGTGGCAGAAGGTGGCCGATGCCGGCGGATCGGTGGACGTATTCCTCAGCGAGCTGGGCTGGCGCGACTATGCCCAGAACGTGATCGTGCAATTCCCAGACTATGGCTCGAAGAATGCGCGGGAGGCCTACGACCGGCTGCAATGGCGTGACGATCCCGAGGGGCTGCGGGCATGGCAGCAGGGGCGCACTGGCTACCCGATCGTCGATGCCGGGATGCGCGAGCTTTGGCACACAGGGTGGATGCACAACCGCGTGAGGATGATTGCGGCAAGCTTCCTGGTGAAGCATCTCCTGATCGACTGGCGTGAAGGCGAGCGTTGGTTCTGGGATACTCTGGTTGATGCGGATTACGGTTCCAACGCGGTCAACTGGCAGTGGACGGCAGGGACGGGCATAGATTCCAACATGTTCGTGCGAATCATGGCACCACTCACCCAGTCGGCGAAGTTTGACGCAGCAGGCTATATCCGCAAATGGGTGCCGGAACTGCGCCATCTGTCCGACGCCGAGGTCCACGATCCCACGTTCCCGCCACCGGGCTATGTCCGCAAGATCGTGCCCCATGCGCAAAGCCGGGCGCGGGCTTTGGCGGCGCATGAAGCAATGAAGGCGCATGGCTGACCTTGCGCGTTACGCTGCGGAGCCGCATATCCCGCCCATGACTGCACAGACGCCATCGAGGGGACGGCATCTGGTGGCCGGGGGCTGGAACATGTCTGCCGTCGGCCGCTGGCTCGCACACCTGTTTGCCGGACCGTTCGAGCGCGTTGTCGAAAGGATCGACCGCGGTCTCGTTCTTGGCACGATCCACGCTATCTTGCCGGACGGCAGCCAGCGCACTGTCGGCGGGCGGGGCGAGGGGCCTGTCGCGCGAATTCACCTGCATAGCTGGAATGCGCTTGTGCGGCTGGCTACGGCTGGCTCGATCGGCTGGTATGAGGCTTGGGTCGAAGGCGAATGGGATAGCCCCGATCCCGTGCCGATCTTCGATCTGTTCATGCGCAACGCCGCCACCTTGGGCGACGTCGGCCGGGCTAAAGGTCCGTGGCGTCTGGCTGGCCGGGCGCTCAACTTCCTGCGCAAGAATTCGCGAGCGCAGGCGCGGCGCAACATCGCGGCGCACTATGACCTTGGCAACGACTTCTACCGCCAGTGGCTGGACTCGACCATGAGTTACTCGAGCGCGTTGTGGGACGGCATTTCGGCAGATGCACCCTTGGCCGAGGCTCAAGCCAACAAGGTTGACCGGTTGGGGGCGCGTCTGGCGCTCACACCTCGCAGCGAAGTGCTCGAGATCGGTTGCGGCTGGGGCTTTCTGGCGCGGCGCCTCGCCGAGACGACCGGGGCGCGGGTGACCGGCATCAGCCTATCGGACGAGCAGCTGGAGTGGGCGCGCGAAGCCCTCACTTCATCAGGGCTGGGCGGGATCGAGTACCGTCATCAGGATTACCGCGATGTCGAAGGAACATTCGACGCTATCGCCAGCGTCGAGATGGTCGAGGCCGTGGGTCGCGAATATTGGCCGTCCTACTTCGACTGCCTTGCCCGCTGTCTGAAGCCCGGAGGGCGTGCGGCGCTGCAATACATCACCATCCGCGATGACCTGTTCGATGCCTATGCCGCCAGCGCCGACTTCATCCAGGCCTATGTCTTCCCCGGCGGCCTGCTGATCAGCGAGCGGGAGTTTGCACGACTGGCGCACGAGCGCGGGCTCACATGGCAGGATCGCCAGGACTTCGGCCTCGACTATGCCCGCACGCTCAAGCTGTGGCGCGAGGCGCTTGATCTTGCCGTAGTCGAAGGGAGGCTGCCTGCCGGGTTTGACGAGCGGTTCGTCAACCTGTGGCGCTATTACCTGATGTATTGCGAAGGCGGGTTCCGCGGTGGCGGCATCAACGTCAGCCAGGTGACGCTGGTAAAGCAGTAAGCTTCAGGGACGCCTGAAAACTCCGTCCCCGCGATATCGCGCGAGGATGTTGTCGTGGACGATGGGGCTGAGCAGGTTGGCGAAGGCGCAGCCGACGCGACCGGAATCCCACCACACCACCTCGGCCTGAAGGGATTCCATGCCGGGCAGGGTCAGCCAGCAGCGGTTGCCGGCGTGCATGCGTTGCAGCGCATTTGCGCAGAAGCCGCCTAGCGAAAGGTCAAGCACGACGGTCTGAAAGCCCTTGCCGCCGGATGGCCTGAGCGTTGCCGGAATGTTGACACGTTGGCGTGGCGCACTGCGGTCCTCGAGCGCGGCCTGCCCATAGATGTTGGTATTCCAATCCGTCGTCGTCATGCCGGGCGACCTCGACCCATTGCGTTTCCGGTCTGCCGACGGATCGGCAAACCTTTGCAAAGAATCGCGCGGCTACGTTAATTAGGCGCTATCAGTCCTGGTTAACGCGAATGCGGTGCGGACTGGCAAACTGTTCACCAAGAAGCGTAACGATCCGGTCAGCAACGACTTCCGGAGCCTTGACCGTCTGCGGGTCTTCTCCGGGGTAGGCGCGGGCGCGCATCTTGGTGCGGGTTGCGCCCGGATCGACCACGGCAACTCGGATGGCCGCGGTGTTGCGCACTTCCTGCCCATAGCTGCCCAGCAGGTTGTCAAACGCCGCCTTCGAAGCGCCGTAGGCACCCCAGTAGGCGCGGGGGGTGGCGCCGACGCTGCTCGTCACGCCGATGACGCGGGCGTCCTGGCTCTTGCGCAGCATGCCGTCGAAGCCGGCAAGAAGTGCCTGCGTTGCCAGCACGTTGAGAGTCAGCGCCTGGTTGAACTCGCGCGCGTCGATCTGCCAGACCGGGGTGAGGGTGGGCAGGACGGCGGCGTTGATCACCAGAATGTCGAGTGCCTTCCAGCGGCCCGAGATGGCGGTGGCGAGACGGGCGATGCCGTCAGCCTCGGAGAGATCGACCGGCGCAATCGTGGCGCTGCCACCGGCCTCGAAGATCTCTTCCTCGATCTTCTCGAGGTCCTTGGCGTTGCGCGCCACAAGAATGACGTGCGCTCCGGCAGCGGCCAGTGCCTTGGCCGTGGCCGCGCCAATGCCGCGGCTTGCGCCGGTAACCAGCGCGACCTGACCCGCAAGGCTCATCTTACGCGACCTTTCCGACCGGCAGCGAAAGCTGATCGGGGCTCTCGCGATCGGCAAGATCGGTCAGGCGTGTGGGGTATTCGCCAGTGAAGCAGGCGTCGCAATACTGCGGGCAAGACTTCTTGCGTTCGGCCTCACCCACGGCGCGGTAGAGGCCGTCGATGGAGACGAAAGCGAGGCTGTCGGCGTGGATGAACTCCGCCATCGCGGCGACATCCATGCGTGCAGCGAGCAGCTTCGAGCGTTCGGGCGTGTCGACGCCGTAGAAACACGAATGCTCGGTCGGCGGGCTGGCGATTCGCATGTGCACTTCGGCGGCGCCTGCATCGCGCATCATCTGCACGATCTTGAGGCTGGTAGTGCCGCGCACGATCGAATCGTCGATCAGGACAATGCGCTTGCCGGCGACCAGCGCACGGTTGGCATTGTGCTTGCGCTTCACGTCGGCGTTGCGGGCACCGTCCGAGGGCTGGATGAAGGTGCGGCCGACATAGTGCGAGCGGATGATGCCGAGTTCGAACGGGATGCCGGACTGCTGGGCGTAACCTAGCGCAGCAGGCACGCCGCTGTCAGGCACGGGGATGACGAGATCGGCGTCTGCCGGGCTTTCCATCGCCAGTTGCGCGCCGATGGCCTTGCGTACCTGGTAGACCGAGCTGCCACCCATGACCGAGTCCGGGCGGCTGAAATAGACGTGTTCGAAGATGCAGGGGCGCGCGTTGGGCTTGCCGAACGGCCGGTGCGTGCTGAGGCTGCCGTCGAGATCGACCTGGATCAACTCACCGGGCTCCACTTCGCGCACGAAGTCTGCGCCGACGACGTCAAGCGCAACGGTTTCGCTGGCGAAGACCACCGCATCACCGAGCTTGCCCATGACGAGCGGGCGGATACCGAGCGGATCGCGGCAGGCGATCATGCCCTCGGGCGTCATGCAGATCAGCGAATAGGCGCCCTCGATCAGGCGCAGGGCATCGACGAAGCGGTCGAGCAGGGTGGGGTAACGGCTCGTCGCAACGAGGTGAATGATCACCTCGGTGTCCGACGTCGACTGGAAGATCGCGCCCTTGCGGACGAGATCGCGCTTGAGGAACATCGCGTTGGAGATGTTGCCGTTGTGGGCGATCGAGAACCCGCCCGAGGCAAGGTCTGCGAAGAGCGGCTGGACGTTGCGCAGACCTGCACCGCCCGTCGTCGAATAGCGGACGTGGCCAGAGGCCATCATGCCCGGCAGTTCGGCAATGGCCGATCCGGTCGAGAAATTCGCCGCCACATGGCCAATGCCCTTGCGCGAGTAGAATTCCTGTCCGTCGAAGCTGGTGATGCCCACGGCTTCCTGCCCGCGGTGCTGCAGGGCATGGAGACCTAGCGCCACTGTCGCCGCAGCGTCACGTACGCCGAGTACGCCGAAGATGCCGCACTCCTCGCGCAGCTTGTCGTCATCGGCGCCGATATCGCCCCGCCCGATATCCCAGGGCGTTGCATCGAGAAGTTCGTGATCTGTGGTCATGGGTCCCGTGGACTCGCGTGGGCGCGTGCGCGCCGGCCGGTTTCTGGCGCCCAAATGGCGACGTTTGCGCACAATGGCAAGGGCAAGGTTCGCAATGCATCGCTTGAGGCCGTTCCCGGCCCGGGGAACCGCGAGTCTTCTGGGGCGTAGTTGGGGCCACGGACAGGCGGAGCATGGAGTGGCTGGTGAGGATAATCGGTATCGGGCTGTTGGCTCTTGGGGCGCTTTTCGTGATTGGGGGGACGATTTCCTACCTGCTCAACGTGGTTTTTCACTGATCTGCGCAGTCGATGATTGTGCGTGATTTGCGCTGGGAAAAATTAACCAGGGCAGTGTTAGGGCAGGGCAATGCGCGTTGCCCGTACTCTTGCCGATCCGGTCTGTACCGCCGTCGCATACTTTGCGTTGGCCTATGGCGCAGTGGCGTTCGGTCGGTTCACCGGCGGCGTTGCCATGGTCTGGATCGCCACAGCGCTCCTGGCGGGGCGGCTGGTGCATCTTCCGTTCCGCCTCTGGTTGAAGTGGGTGGTCCCGTGCTGGTTCGCGAGTACCATCGCAACCGGGTACTTCGGGTTTGGCTGGGTCCTGGCGGTGCCACTGGCTTTCATAAATATGGCCGAAGCTATCGCCGTCGCGTTCGTCTGGCGGCGGATCACCGATGCGTTCTGGCCGCACGACATCCTCGAATGGGTGACGTCCTTCTACCTCGGCATCGGTCTGACCATCCCATTGGTGACCGGTTGCATCGCATCGTTCCTGGCCTGGTTCTCCTTTGGTCAGCCGCTGGTCGAGAATTTTACCCGATGGATCATCGGCCACGCTCTCGGGCTGGTCGCGTGCCTGCCCGTGTTCCACTATGTCTACCATCGCCTGGCACGCGGACGAAGCTTCCTGCCGCCAGCGCGCCAACTGCCCTTGGCAACGCTCGTGTTCGGGTCGTTCACGGGCCTGACCGCGCTGGTATTCCTGCTCGACATGCGCGCGCTGCTGGTGTTCCCGCTGGTATTCCTGATGGTTTCCTCGGCCCTGGTGCCAGCTGCGATCACCACCTTGATGCCTCTGCTGCTGATCGCCATCGGCGGCACGATGACTATCCTGGGGTTCGGGCCGATTGCCGGCATGGACATCGAGTTCGGCGATCGCATCCAGTTCTTCCAGCTCTATGTCGGAGTGACGGTGCTGGCAGCCCTGCCGCTTTCGTGCGAGCGTCATCGGCGCATCATAGAGATGCAGCAGATGCAGCACCGGATTGCGGAACTCGAACGGACAAGCGCGGCACTCTGAACGTCCGGTTCTTGCAGCCATTGCCGTTTGCTGCGCTCCAGCCTACATCCGCAGCCGTCTCCGGGAACCCGGAGGCGCATTCCTGCCAGGGGACTTCTGCTTGATCCTGTCGCCATTCGAATGGACCATCGCCAAGCGCTACATGCTGCCCGGGCGAGGCGAGGCATTCATCGCGCTCGTCGCGGGCATCAGCCTTGTCGCGGTAATGCTCGGTGTGGCCGCGCTGGTCATCGTGATGAGCGTGATGAACGGTTTCCGCGCCGAACTGCTCGACAAGATCGTGGGCCTGAACGGCCATGCGATCATCCAGGCCTACGGCGGGCGGCTGGACAACTGGCAGGACATCCTCAAGAAGGTTGAGGCGACGCCCGGCGTTACCCATGCCTCGCCGCTGATAGAGCAGCCGCTGCTCGCCAGCTTCAATGGCAGGGTCGAGGCGATTCTTGTGCGCGGCAATACTGCGGGCGATATCAAGCGGCTGGAGGACAAGCGCGTCGATGGCGTGATCGCCTCGCTGCGGCCAGAGTCAGGCAATGTTGCCATCGGTTCGCGCCTTGCCCAGAACCTTGGTGCGCGGGTGGGCGACAGCATCACGATCATCAACCCGCAAGGTCGAGCTACGCCGTTCGGCACTGTCCCGCGCGAGATTGCCTATACCGTATCGGCAATCTTCGAAGTCGGCATCTACGATTATGACAACGCCTATGTGGTCATGCCCATCGCGGATGCGCAGACATTGCTGCTGACCGGTGACTCAATCGGCATGATCGAGGTCACTACGACCAATGCCGATACCGTGTCCGAGACCCTTGCTCCCATTGCCAAGCAACTCGAAGGCACGGCGGTCGTCACCGACTGGAAGACCATCAACGCCAGCCTGTTCGAGGCACTGGCGGTGGAGCGCGTGGCGATGTTCATCGTGCTTTCCATCATCGTGCTGGTCGCGGTGTTCAACATCCTTTCGTCGCTGATCATGCTCGTGCGCGCCAAGACGCGGGACATCGCGATCCTGCGCACGATGGGGGCAACGCGGAAAAGCCTGCTCAAGATCTTCGTCACGATCGGCTTCGTGATCGGTGCTCTTGGCACCGTTTCCGGACTTCTGCTGGGCTTCGTCTTCCTGTTCTTCCGCCAGCCCATCGTGAACGCGATCCAGTGGGTGACGGGGCAGAACCTGTGGGACCCGTCGATCCGCTTCCTTACCGAGCTGCCGAGCCGTTCGGACCCGGTCGAGATCACGACCATCTGCCTGATGGCCTTGCTGTTCTCGTTCCTTGCCACGCTTTATCCGGCGCTGAAGGCTGCCAGCACGGACCCGGTTCAGGTGCTGCGTTATGAGTGATCCCGTCGCCAAAAATCCTGTGGTTCGATTGCGCGACCTGCGCCGCTCGTTCAGCCAGGGCGGGGTGACCATCGACGTGCTGCGCGGCGTGAACCTCGAGATCCGCCCCGGCGAGATCGTTGCGCTGCTGGGGCCTTCGGGTTCGGGCAAGTCGACCATGCTGCAGGCGATCGGACTGCTGGAAGGCGGTTTCTCGGGGCTGATCGAGATCGCCGGGACGAATGCCTCGCAGCTTTCGGGCGATGACCGGACGGCGCTGCGCCGCGATCACCTGGGCTTCGTCTACCAGTTCCATCATCTCTTGCCCGATTTCAACGCGATCGAGAACGTGGTGCTGCCGCAGATGGTGGCAGGCAAGACGCGGGGCGAGGCAGAAACCCGGGCGGCCGAGTTGCTTACTGCGCTGGGGCTTGCCAAGCGTCTCGATCACCGGCCCAGCCAGCTTTCGGGCGGCGAGCAACAGCGTGTCGCCGTGGCGCGTGCGCTGGCCAACCGGCCGGAAATGGTGCTGGCCGACGAGCCGACCGGCAACCTTGATGAGGCCACTGCCGACCGCGTGCTCGAGGAGTTCCTCAAGCTGGTGCGTGGCGAGGGCAGCGCGGCGCTGATCGCCACGCACAACGAGCGCCTCGCCCTGCGCATGGACCGCGTTGTGCGGCTGCATGAGGGTGTGCTCGAATAGGGATACATCGTTCTCCTGAAGCGTTTTCGTGTGCAAAAGGAGATCGTACCTCATGAACACCACGATCCGCGCCGAAGCTGCCGATGCGGCTGCATTCTGGAACGACCACGCCGTTGTCCTGCGCCGTGAGGCTGCAGACGGCGTGTTCCACGGCTTTGCCTCGCTGCATTCCGGAACCTTCGCCGACATGGTGCGAATGGTTGCGCGCATGTCGGAAAGCGAGCGGGCGAACCTGGTCATCGAGAAGTCGGGCGACCGGCAGTATTCCCCGGCCGAAATTGCGGCACTGGCCCACCGCATCGATTTTCCCGCCTAAGCCCATTTGCCGTTGATCAGCTTCCCTTGTCGTGCGAACCATTTGCATGACAAGGGGAGAAGTCATGTCCGGTCTTGATTGGAATGCGGAAGCCACGTTGCATGAGCGCGACGATGCCGGCTCTGAGATGCAGTACAATTTTAGCGTCCTCAAGAAGGCTCCCTTGCGGGACCTGGTGGCGGAAGTGGCTGCCATGGATGCCGCCCAGCGTGCCCGCCTGGTGATCGACGTGGCGGGAGGCAAGTCGCTCAACGTCGGCGAAATCCTCGAACTTGCGGATCGGGAGGGCCTGACATGAGCGAACCGACAACGATAGCCGATTTCAAGGCGAAGAAGCCCAATGGCGAGGTGATCGATCTTGCCGAGAAGAAGGGCAAGGTCCTGCTGGTGGTCAACACCGCGTCGAAGTGCGGATTTACCCCGCAGTACGACGGGCTCGAGAAGCTGTGGAAGGACTATGGCGACCGGGGCTTCGAGGTGCTGGCCTTTCCCTGCAACCAGTTCGGCGGGCAGGAGCCGGGCTCGGCCGACGAGATCGAGAGCTTCTGCAAGGTCAACTTCGGCCTGAGCTTCCCGCTCATGGCCAAGATCGAGGTCAACGGCGACAACGCCGACCCGCTCTACGACTGGCTGAAGAAGGAAGCGCCGGGTGTGCTGGGCACGAAGGCGATCAAGTGGAACTTCACCAAGTTCCTGATCGGCCGCGATGGCAAGGTGGTGCGCCGCTATGCGCCGACCGATAAGCCGGAGAGCATCGCGAAGGATATCGAGGCGTTGCTGTAGGTTGGATGGATGCCGACATGAGCATGACTCGTTGGCCTAAAAAAGCGAAAATGAAATTCAGCCGTCTGGCGTGTCTAGCCATACCTAGTGCGACGCTGATGTGGTCATTTGCCGCATGTCCTGCAATTGCCTGCATCACATTCGAGCCACCCAACCTCGAAGACGTTAAGTTCGCGGATGTCGTCTTGATCGCACGGTTCGACAAATACCGGATCGTCCGCGACGAGGCATTTCGGAAAGAGATGCTGGCGTCACCGTATTTGACATCAGATGAGCGCGAGATTTACAAGGATCCGAAAGAGCAGCTCATTTCTGATTATGCGTTGCTCGATCTTCAGGTTGAGCGCGTTCTTAAGGGAGATGTGCCTGCAAGGCTTTCGGTTACTTGGGATAATTCGACCTTCGGTGAACCTGATGAAATGCCAATAGGCTCGTTCTTGATTGCATTGCGTCGGGAGGACTCACCCTCACCGCCACTTCGCGGTCCGAGTGCAACGATCTTGCCAACACCTGCTGGAAGCGAATTTACGGTTCTTCAGGCGCCTTGTTCCGGCGCTTTCATCTTCGATGCAGCGGGTCGCGAGGCAGCAACGATTCAAAGAATGCTGAGCAAGAAGCACAAGTAAGCCATCGTCATGAGCAAATTGATAACGCCGCGCGTGATGTCAGAACTTCGTTCGACGTGAGAGGAAAAGGCGGAGCGGATTCCCCGTTGATAATGCTCTTCCTAACCCTCGCAGAATCGTTCCCCACGCCTTAGCTTCACCTGATGCCCCACGCCCCATTCGTCCCGCTTCGCATCTTCTCGTCCTACACGATGCTCGACGGAGCGATCGATCCCAAGGCGATTGCCAAGACGGCGGCGGAGCGGGGTTTTCCGGCGGCGGCGATTACCGATCGCAACGGGCTCTATGGCAGCGTCGCCTATGCCAAGGCATGCAAGGACATGGGCGTGCAGCCCGTCATCGGCACGATGCTGGCGGTGGCGCGGCCCGAGCGTGATGGCGCGGCGACGGGGTTCGGGCCTGCTGCACCGACCGTCGACTGGCTGGCGCTCTATGCGCAGGATGCACGCGGCTATGACAACTTGTGCCACCTCGTCAGCCGCGCGCATCTTGAGCGGCCTCTGGAGTTCGAGGCGCATGTCGTGCTGGCGGACCTCGTTGGCCACACCGATGGGCTGATCTGCCTGACCGCGGCGGGCGAGGGCGCGCTGGCGCGGCTGCTTGCGGGGCAGCAGCAGTCTGCGGCCGAGGCCTATCTCGATCGCTTGCAAGAGCTGTTTCCCGAGCGGCTCTACATCGAGATCGCGCGGCGGAACGAGCCGGTGGAGGAGGCATCGGAAGAGGCGCTGATCGACCTTGCCTATGCCCGCAATCTTCCGCTTGTGGCGACCAATCCCGCCTGTTTTGCCGAGCGCGGGTTCTACGACGCGCACGATGCCATGCTGTGCATCGCCAGTTCCACCCACGTTGACAGCACCGACCGTCCGCGTTCCAGCAAGGAGTGGTGGATCAAGCCTGCGCCGGTAATGGAGGAAATCTTCAAGGACCTCCCCGAAGCGCTCGCCAACACGCTGGTCGTAGCACAGCGCTGCGCGGTCATGCCACCCAAGCGCAAGCCGATCCTGCCGAGCCTTGCCGGCGATCAGGAAGGCGAAGCCCGGATGTGTGCCGAGGACAGCCGCAAGGGCCTCGTCCTGCGGTTGAAGCCCTATTACCCGGAAGCCGCCCACGCCGAGCTGGAGCGCGTGCTGTGCCTTGGCCCGGATGCCGAGCCGGACGCTGCCGATTATCCGCAGCTCAACGTCGCGGGCGTGTGGGAGGAAGTGCTCGACTACCGCAAGCGGCTCGAGTTCGAGATCGCGATCATCAACCGCATGGGCTTCGGCGGCTACTTCCTGATCGTGGCCGACTTCATCAAGTGGGCCAAGGAAAACGACATTCCCGTGGGGCCGGGGCGCGGTTCGGGCGCGGGCAGCCTTGTGGCATGGGCGCTGACCATCACCGACCTTGATCCGATCAAGCTGGGCCTGCTGTTCGAGCGCTTCCTCAACCCGGAACGCGTCTCGATGCCGGACTTCGATATCGATTTCTGCGAAACCCGGCGCGGCGAGGTGATCCGCTATGTCCAGCGCAAATACGGGCTGGATCACGTGGCGCAGATCATCACCTTCGGCAAGCTCAAGGCTCGCGCCGTGCTGCGCGATACCGGGCGCATCCTGCAGATGAGCTATGGGCAGACCGACCGCCTGTGCAAGATGGTGCCCAACCATCCGACCGACCCGTGGCCGCTGCCGCGCGCGCTGAACGGGGTGGTGGAACTCAAGCGCGAGTATGACCGCGATCCCGAGGTCAAGCGCCTGATCGACCTTGCGATGCAGCTGGAAGGCCTGCCGCGCAACAGCTCGACCCATGCGGCCGGCGTGGTGATCGGCGACCGCCCGCTGGCGCAGCTGGTGCCGCTTTACCGCGATCCGCGCTCGGACATGCCGGTGACGCAGTTCGACATGAAGCATGTCGAGGATGCGGGCCTCGTGAAGTTCGACTTCCTCGGCCTCAAGACGCTGTCGGTGCTGCGCAAGGCGGTGGACCTGATGGCCAAGCGCGGGATCAGCATCGACCTCTCGGCGCTCGCCTGGGATGACGAGCAGACCTACAAGCTGCTGCAGTCGGGCGATACGGTGGGCGTGTTCCAGCTGGAATCCGAAGGCATGCGGCGCACGCTGGCGGCAGTGAAGCCAACCAACTTCGGCGACATCATCGCGCTCGTCTCGCTTTACCGTCCGGGCCCGATGGACAACATCCCGCTGTTCGGGCGGCGCAAGAACGGCCTCGAAAGCATCGAGTATCCGCACGAGAAGCTGGCGGGAATTCTCGCCGAGACCTACGGGATCTTCGTCTACCAGGAACAGGTCATGCAGGCCGCGCAGATCCTGGCGGGCTATTCGCTCGGCGATGCAGACCTTCTGCGCCGCGCGATGGGCAAGAAGGTGCAGGCCGAGATGGACGCGCAGCGCCAGCGCTTCGTCGATGGCTGCAAGACGGTGTCCGACATTCCGGCGGCCAAGGCCAACGAACTGTTCGACTTGATCGACAAGTTTGCAGGCTATGGCTTCAACAAGTCGCACGCTGCCGCTTACGCGCTGCTTGCCTACCAGACGGCGTGGCTGAAGACGCACTATCCGCACGAGTTCTATGCGGCATCGATGTGCTTCGACATGCACCAGTCGGAAAAGCTCTCGGTCTTCGTCGACGACATGCGGCGCAATGGCGTGGCGCTGGCCGGGCCGGACATCAACCATTCCGAGGCCGAGTTCACCGTCGAGCGGACGCAGGACGGCTTTGCCGTGCGCTATGCGCTGGCGGGCCTGAGGAACGTTGGTGAAAAGGCGATGGAGCAGATCGTCGAGGAGCGTGAGGCGAATGGCCCTTATGCTTCGCTCGACGACCTGTTCCGGCGCATTCCGGCAGGATCGATGAACCGGCGGCAGCTGGAAGCGCTGGCTGCGGGCGGTGCGCTCGATTGCCTTGAACCCAACCGCGCGCAGGTGATTGCCAATGCCGAACTGCTGATGGCGGTGGCGGACGAAGCGGCGCGCTCTCGCACGTCGGGGCAGGGTGGCCTGTTCGGCGGGGACGATCATGCCACGCCCGCCACGCGCCTTGCCGAGACGAAGCCGTGGAGCCGGGCCGACCAGATGGCGGCGGAGCGCGAGAACTTCGGGTTCTATTTCGCGGCGCATCCGGTGGAAGAATATCGCGCCGTGGCTTCGGCCAACGGGGCGAGATCGTATGGCAGCCTGATGACCAGCAGTGGCGAGCCGGGCGGGCGTTCCGGCGCGGTCATGGCCGCGCTGGTGGAGAACGTGCAGAAGCGCAAGACGAAGAAGGGCAAGGACTTCGTCATGGCCGACTTCTCCGACAGTTCGGGGCTGTTCTCGGCCTCGTGCTTCGAGGAATCGCTGGTCGAGCCGTTCCAGCAATGGGCGAAGGACGGGACCTGCGTGCTTCTCAATGTCGAACTTGACCGGCCCAATCCCGACGAGCCGCCGCGCGTGACGGTGCGGGGGGCAAGGCCGCTGGCCTCGGTGACGAGCTCGTCGCGGATGATGCTCAAGCTCGAGGTGAGCAAGCCCGAGGCGATCTCGGAGCTGGCGATGCTCCTGCCGCGTGGGTCTGGCGGGACGGGCGAAGTGCTGGCGCGCCTTCGGACTGGCGGACCCAAGGAGCCGCTCGTGCGGCTCGGCAATGATTTTAAACTGGACAGCGACTTAATCGAGCGATTGATTCCGATAGAAGGACTCGCCAATGTTGCGCTGACCGCAAGACCGGAAAGGCATCTGCGGCTGGTCGAATAAGAACCGGATGGAGAGAGAGATGACTCAGCAGCTTGGCGCAATGCAGGACTGGAAGCTGCGGGTCACACATCTGATAGACCACGCCGCGCGCGAACACGGTGCGCGCGAGATCGTCAGCCGGTGGGCCGATGGCAGCGAGACGCGGACCAACTGGGCCGGCATACGCCACGATGCGCTGCGCATGACGCAGGCCTTGCGCAAGCTTGGCGTGCAGCCCGGGGATCGGATCGCAACGCTGGCGATGAACCATCATCGGCATCTGGTTTCCTGGTACGGCGCGGTGGGCGTTGGCGGCATTCTCCACACGCTCAACCCCCGGCTGTTCGACGACCAGCTCGAATACATCGTCAATCATGCCGAAGACCGGGTGATGCTGTTCGACAAGGTCTGGGCGCCGATCGTCGAGCGGATGAAGCCGCGCTGGCCGACGGTCGAACACTACATCTGCTTTGACAGCAGCGAACCGGCGCTTCACTTCGAGGAATGGATCTCGGGCGAGGACGGCGTGGCCGAGTGGCACGACGGTGACGAGCGCGATCCCTGCATGCTGTGCTATACCAGCGGCACCACCGGTAATCCCAAGGGCGTGCTCTATGAGCATCGCTCGACCATGCTCCATGCGCTGAGCGCGATCAGCCCGCCCGTGTTCGGGATGGACTGTCGCTCGGTCATGCTGCCGATCGTGCCGATGTTCCATGCCGCCAGCTGGGGCCTGCCCTGGGCCGGCGCGGCGGCAGGGGCCAAGTTCGTCTATTCGGCGGTGAACGACGGCGCAGTGCTGTGCGAGCTGATGAACCGCGAGAAGGTGACCTGTTCGGCCGGGGTGCCCACCGTGTGGCTGGCCCTGCTGCAGCATGTCGACACCCACAACGGTGGCGAAATCCCGCCGAGCTTGCAGACCATCGTCTGCGGCGGTTCGGCGATGCCGCGCGCGATGATCGAGCGCTTCATGCGCGCCGGGCGCCGGGTGGCCCATGCCTGGGGCATGACCGAGACATCACCGATCGGCACGACGGGGGCCGAAACCTGGAACTGGGACGAGCTTTCGTTCGACGAGCAGGTGACGGTCAAGGCGATGCAGGGGCGGCCGCCGTTCGGCGTGGAAATTCGCTGTGTTGATCTGGGCGATCCGGAGAAGGTCCTGCCGCGCGATGGCGTAACGGCGGGAGCCTTGCAGGTGCGCGGGCCGTGGATCGTCAAGCGCTACTTCAAGGCCGAGGCCGATGCGGTGGTGGCAGGGCAATGGTTCGATACCGGAGACGTAGGCCTGATCCATCCGGACGGAACCCTGCAACTGACCGATCGCACCAAGGACGTGATCAAGTCCGGCGGCGAATGGATCAGCTCGGTCGAACTGGAGAATGCTGCGATCGGTCATCCCGCTGTGGCGGAGGCGGCAGCGATCGGCGTGTATCACCCTAAGTGGGATGAGCGGCCGTTGCTGGTGGTGGTGAAAAAGCCGGGCGCCGAGTGCAATGAGGAAGAAATCCGCAGCTTCCTTGCGCAACATGTCGCCAAGTGGTGGGTGCCCGATGCGGTAGCCTTCGTGGAACAAATCCCGCACACGGGCACCGGCAAGATCAGCAAGAAGGACCTGCGCGAACAGTTCCGCGACTTCGTGTGGGACAAGGTGGCGTGAGCGAGCGCCCGGTCTACATCGATCCGAGCCGCGATAACTTCGAGGTCTTCAAGTCGCTGCCGCGGGACCGGCCGATCCACATGCTCAACCTGATCAAGTTCCGCGATCTTGCCGAATACCCGGAAGGGCACCCCAACCATGGCAAGGGCCTGACCGGGCGCGAGGCCTATGCGATCTACAAGGACGCGTTTCAGGCGCTGGTAAGGGATTCCGGGGCGGCGATGGTGTGGCACGCGCCGATGGAATGCGTTGTCACCGGGCCGCAGGGCGAGTGGGACGAGGCTTTCGTGATGGGCTACCCCGACGCCGGGGCATTCTTTGCGATGGTGAAGGACGAGGCTTATGTCCGCGATGCGCTTCCGCATCGCACAGCGGCGGTGGCGGACAGCCGGTTGATCCGGTTCAACGGGGCTTAGCGTTTCCTTGGCGTGGAGCCGGGTGCCCACCCCGCTGCGACCAGCTTCACTGCGTTCAGCAAGTCTCACGGCCCTCCCGCCTGCGGGAGGGCATCGCATCGCGGAACCCCGGTGCGCCCCCGCGAAGGCGGGGGCCTCAGTCGGTTTAATGTGAGGTTCCGTAAGAACACCGAGGTCCGCCTTCGCGGGGACGCAATAGGTGGGGTGTGAAGGTTCATCCGCTGGCGAATGCGGACGGTAACGCCGGGGGGAAATCACAGATCGCGCGACCGGTGCGGTGCCGTTGTGGCACGCAAGGGATGGGGCGCGGGACCGGTTGCGAGTGGCCGGG